>JABGPZ010000032.1 GCA_018644725.1 Phycisphaerales bacterium | reverse complement strand
GATAGCCTCGCACTCTAACGTCGCACGTGTCACGTTAGAGACTTGAATCCGCCGTATAAGGACATGGAGTACGGCGGGAATTATTATGTTGGCGTTGACGAGGCGCGATCGATTATCGTCTTCTGGTATTGGGTGATGTAGCGTAAAATCAGGGTTGGAGTTTGTTTGGGGTTGTGGTACAATGCCAAGATGCGGTGGATTTTGCACGTGGACATGGACGAGTTTTTTGTGGCGGTCGAGCGGCTGTATGACGAGTCGCTCGCGGGCAAGTGTGTATTGATTGGGTCGAAGTCGCCGCGTGGCGTGGTTGCAACGGCGAGCTATGAAGCGCGCGCGTTTGGCTGTCACAGTGCGATGCCGATGACGCGTGCGCTGCGGCTGTGTCCCCACGCCGTGGTCGTTCGGCCGACGATGGAGCGCTATGGCGAGTGGAGCGGGAAGGTGTTCGACATTTTCACGCGGTTCACGCCGCTCGTCGAGCCGCTGAGCATCGACGAAGCGTTCCTCGATGTCACGGGCAGTCGGCGGCTCCTCGGCGAGCCGATTGAGATCGCCCGCGAAATCAAACGCGCCATCCGAAGCGAGCTGGGACTCGTGGCGAGCGTGGGCATTGCGCCGAACAAGTTCCTCGCGAAGATTGCCAGCGACCTCGAAAAGCCCGACGGCCTGACGGTGATCGCGCCCGACGCGACTCGTCAAACCCTTGACCCGCTGGCGATTCGCAAGCTGTGGGGCGTTGGGCCCAAGACGGCGGAGCTGTTCGAGCGGCGGGGGATTCGCACGGTCGGCCAGCTGCGCACGATGGACCTCGACATTCTCGAATCGTTCCTTTCTCCGCGTGCGGCGGCGCACTTTCTTTCGCTCAGCCGCGGCGAAGATGACCGTCCACTCGTCACCGACAGTCGCGCCAAATCCATCGGGCAGGAGCAGACGTTCACCGTCGATAATGACGACGACGAAACCCTTCACGCGGTTCTCCTCGACCAGACGTTGCAAGTCGCGCGGCGGCTTCGGCGGGCGGGGCTGTATGCCGGGAGCGTGTCGATCAAAATTCGCAGCGGCGATTTCCGCACGTTCACGCGCAGCCGCAAACTTCCGGAATCGACGCAGACCACCGAAGTGCTGCTCCAAAAGGGGCGCGAGCTGTTTGACGCGTTCCGGCGCGAAAAACCGTTCCCGGTGCGTTTGCTGGGCATCACGGCGGAATCGCTGTCAGACTCGGGCGGCGGGCAGATGTCCCTGTTCAGCCAAACGACCCGCGGCGACGAAAAGCACAAGCGCATCGACTCGGCCGTCGACAGCATCACCGAACGCTATGGCGACTCCGCCATCCGCCGCGCGCGTCAGATCGACCCCGATGAACCGTCCTAGTTTCATCTTTCCACACGGCGGGGCATGGAGTACAATAGCCGCCTGTGAATCCGCACACCGCCCGCCGGGCGAAATCCCATTCGAGGTAGATCATGACACGCACAAAAATTTCAGACATTGCCGGCCCGATGCCACTCGATCAGCTTTTTGCCGTCCGTAGCAAGGAGCTGCGCACGACGCGCAATGGCGATCCGTTTATTAATGCCGAGCTTGGCGACGCCAGCGGCGCGATGTCCGCGCGGATGTGGCAGGCGACCCAGGCCGTGTTCGACAACGTTCCTCTCGGCGGGCTGCTGCACGTTAAGGGGCGCGTGGAAGACTATCGCGGCACGCTGCAGATTGTGATTGACGCATGCCATCCGATTGACGATCCCGCGGCCGACCTCAGCGAGTTTATGCCCTGTTCGCCGTTCGATATCGAAGAGATGTTCGCCGAGCTTGTCGAGACGTTGCGCGAGGTGAAGAACCGGCCGATGCGGATGCTGATCAAGAAGTTCCTCGAAGATCACGAGTTGATCGGCGCATTCAAGACCGGCCCCGCGGCCGCGAAAATGCACCAGGCCTATCGCGGCGGGTTGCTGGAGCACACGCTGAATTTGTTGCGCGTGGCCAAAGCGATTTTGCCGTTGTATCCGCGTTTGAATTCCGATCTGGTGTTGACGGGGATTTTCCTGCACGACATCGCCAAGTGCCGCGAGTTGTCTGGCGGAATGAGCATTCAATATACCGAGGCCGGCCAGCTCCTCGGGCACATCACGATGGCGGCGATGTGGATCGATGAGAAGATCAAGCTCATCGAGGCCGAGACCTCGACGCCGTTTTCCAAGCGCACACAGAATATGCTGACGCACATCGTGCTCAGCCACCACGGCCAGTTCGAATATGGCAGTCCGAAATTGCCCGCCATGGCCGAGGCGATGTTCCTGCATTACATCGATAATTTGGACGCGAAAATGTGGATGGTCGCCAACGCGGTCGATTCGGACCCGGATCCGGACTCGGCGTTCACGCCGTACATTCGGCCTCTGGAAACGCGATTGTTCAAGAAGACTCAAGACCTCGATAACGAATAGGGAGCATGCCATGAGACAGTGGAGTTGGGTTATTGTGTGCCTGGGGATGATCGCGGGGTGTGGTGAGCCGGTGCAGTTTTCAACGGGCTATGCCTCGGACGTCTCGGCGCGTGACGCTGCACGGTCGGCATTTGACCAGGCGGTCGATGCGCTGGGAGATCGGCCGCTCAAGGGCATTCTATTCGCGGTGTACTATCCGCCGGCAGGGTTCGCCCCCGCCACGCCAGAGCAGTACAGCATCGACACGGACGCGGAGGTCGAAGCGGCCGAGGAAATCGCCAAACTCTGCAAGGAGCGCGGAATCGTGCCCAATGTGGGCCTGCGCGGGCGGGGAATCACGCGCGAAGGCGTCCACCTCGGGCGGGGCATCAGTGTGCTCGCCATTGGAGGCGGGGCCGAGGTGACCGCAGCGCTCGTGCCGATCAAACCCGACCGGAACGACACAGCCGCCGACCTCGCCAAGGTGCTCAATGGGAGAAGGGACCTCAAGAGCGTATTCTTGCTGGGCGAGATGAGTTTGAATTTTGCGCCCGGCGCGGATGCCAACGGATTCGCCTCGACGCTGTGTAAGGAAGTCTCATCGCGGCCTCTGTTTTTCTATGCGGGGGGGATGAACGACCCGGCCGAAACTGAGGACGTGTTGGGCGGGGTACAGTTTTATGACGGTGAGGCGTATACGGGCGGGTTGGCGATGCTGGCGATTGGTTCGCCGCGCGTGCGCCTGTTCCCCGTCAGTCGCCACGAGTTTCAATTTGCCGCAACGGGTGTGGTCACGGGCGCGAAACAGGGCTGGGTGACGACCATCGACAACCAATCTGCGCTGAGCGTGTATCGCAAGCGGCGTGGCATGGTTCGCGGCGAACGGTTGGTCCCCGACAGTAAATACCCCGTGGCGATTCGCGTGGGATCCCGTCGCTATGTGACGATGGTTGTCGATTGGGTGGCGCAGAATGGCCGAGATTCTCGCGGTCAAAAAAGCACCCATCCTGCCGGCTCGATTCGCTTTCGTCAGCCCGTTGAGGCTGGAAGTGTGCTGGATATTCTCTCTGGCGGGGACGACGCGATTTCAATTTCTGCCAGTGTCGCCGCCGCTGCTCGCCGCAGCCTGGATACGGCGTTGGATCGCAGTGCCCAGCCGGGCCTGTTGTGGATCAGCGAGTGCCACCAGCGCATCAGCCGATGGTGCCATAATAGTGGATTCGCGGGGGCATTGAACCCTGCCGAAGAGGCCCTGGCGCTTCAGGCCGTGCGGCAAACCATCGATTCGCGTATGCGTATGGACCGCCCCGATGCGCCGAAGATTCCGATTTTCGGCATCGTGGGGATGGGGACGCTCGCGCCCTTCGGCGCAGAATACAACCGCGCCGATCACGTCTTCCAGCAGAACGTGGCGACCGCCGCCATCGTCTCTGGCCAGTAGCACTACGGCCGAGAGATGGGGACGAAAATGACCGGCACGGACGTATGGTTGAGGACTCCCTGCGCGGTGGACCCCATCAGCAGATGGTAGAGTTTTCCGTGGCCGTGGGTGCCCATCAGAATGTGCGTCGCGTCGAGGGCTTCGGCTTGGTGGAGAATTTCGTGGCGGGGAATACCTTGCACGGTCAGGGGGATCACTTCGAAATCGCCCAGCGCCTGTTTCCACGTTTCGGCGAGGGCTTTGGTCTGCCCCTCACGAAGTACGAGTATTTCGTGTGTCTTTCCGCAGGAATAGTCCAGGCCCGTTTCATAGCCGGTGAAGTCTGGCCCGGGCTGGACGACATGCAGAAGAACCACACGGTCACAAATTCCCGACGCGAAAATTTTCGCCTCGTCCAGAAGGGCATCGGTGTGGTCGGAAAAATCGAGGCAGACGAGCAACGTGTTCATGGTATCACCTTTCCGTTCTTCTGCGTTTTGGATGGAGGAGAGGGCTACTCCTTTCGGATCGGCACAAGAAGCAGGGGCGTGGTGGTGTGCTGGAGGACGAATTGGCAAGTGCTGCCGACCACGAGATTGTAGAGTTTTCCGTGGCCGTGGGTGCCCATCAGAATTAAGGTTGCGCCGAGACGTTTGGCGTGGCTGAGGATTTTGTCGCCCGTGGATCCCTGGACGAGAAGGGGAAGGATTTCGACCCCTTCCAGAGAGGCCTGAAGCGTTTCGCCGTGACGGCGGAGTGTGTTCTGTTCGGTGTGATAGACGGCGGCCATCTGGTCGCGCAGGGCCTGGGGGTCGGCATCGTAGCCGATGAATTCGGGGTTGGGCTGGGCGACGTGAAGGAGGACAATGCGCTGACAGACCCCCGGTGCAATTCGGCGCGCTTCGTCGAGGAGCAGGTCGGTCTGGTCGCAGAAATCGAGGCAGAGCAGTAGAGTATTCATCGTGTCACCTCCGTCTGTAAGTTTCGCTATGAACAAGTCTTTCTATACCAGTGTAGGAGCGAGATTGCCTTTGGGCAAGGCACAAAAAAAGGCAGGCCGAAGCCTGCCGCAGAAAAAGGGGACAGTTGCTTTTTGTATGTATGGCGGATTCAAGTCTCTAACGTGACACGTGAGTGAAACAAAAGCGGTGAGCGG
>JABGPZ010000053.1 GCA_018644725.1 Phycisphaerales bacterium | reverse complement strand
GAACACAACTTCGCGATATTCGGGGTGGATTCCGTCTTTCATGATTCGTTTCCTTTGGGCTGGTGTACCGCAGGGCGGATGCGCCTCCGCGGGGAGCCGGATTGCATGCGCGGCGACATTCGCCAACGCGGCGCGAAGTATACCACAATCCGACCGGATTGCAACGGTTTTTCCTACTTCTTCTTCCCGGGATTCTTCACCGTGCCGTGGACATTCATCTCGGGCGTTTTCTCCAGATCGAACGGGTTGAAGTAGTTCACGCCATGCAGATCGAGGCGTTTGAGCATCGGTTTGAGGCGACGCTGAAAATCGGTGAAGTCTTTCTCGCCGGTTGACCAGCCGGCCTCGGCAATCGCGCTCAGCCGCGGATAGGTCATAAAGTTCGCGCGCGCAGTCGAGCCGACCTTCTCGGTCCAGAGGTTCGCCTGAATGCCGACGATCTGGCCGAGCTTGTCCATGGGTGTACCCTCCGGGAACACCGGATACTCGTAGGCCAGCTTCAGCGTGCCATATTTGCCCTTCCATCGCCGCCCAACCTTGTGGCTGGCGTGCTGGACAAAGTCGAAATAGCACGGAACCCGCGGGCAGAGCACAACTTTGTACCCCTTGCTCAGCGCGGTCGCGAGCGCCTTGGGCGTGGTGTGTCGCCACCACATCACGATGCACTTGTCGGCCGGCACGCCCGCGTTGACAATCTCGTCCCAGCCGACCGTCGTCTTGCCGAGCGAGTCGATGACGGTGGCCATGCGGCGATTGAAAAATTGCTCGACGGCGATGAGGTCCTTGAGGTTTTCCTTCTTCATCAGCGCCTGAACGCCAGGGAGCGAAGACCACTTTTTGTTGCCGAAGTGCGCTTCGTCGCCGCCATAGTGGAGGAATGGCGCGGGGAACAGCTCGGCCGTCTCCTTGAGGATATCAGTGAGGTAGCTGTAGCACTTTTCCGAGCCGGGATTGAAGGTGAACTCGGGATGCTTCTTGCTGCCGCCGCCGGAGAATTCGGGATAGGCACGATTGGCGGCCGTCGCGTGGCCGGGCATGTCGATCTCGGGCACAACCATAATATGCCGCGCCTTGGCATAAGCGACAATCTCGCGGATGTCGTCCTGCGTGTAATACTTCACTGGCCCGTTGGGGTCGGTGTCGTCGCCCTTGCCGCCGACGGTGGCGAGCTTCGGCCAGGCCTTGATCTCGATGCGCCAGCCGGGCATGTCGGTGAGATGCCAGTGGAAAACGTTCATCTTCCGCAGCGCCATCTGCTCAAGGATCTGCTTGACATAGGCCTTTCCGAAAAAATGGCGCCCTTCGTCGATCATCAGCCCGCGCCACTCGTAACGCGGATTGTCTTGGATCTTCACGCCGGGGACGACCCAGCGGACGTCCAACACGGGCTTGGCCGATTCAATTTCAACCGGCAGCAACTGCCGCAACGTCTGAATGCCGTGGAAAATCCCGGCAGGACTTTCGCCGATCATGACAACCCGCTTTGCAGAAACTTCCAATGTGTACCTCTCCGCATTCCATAGGTTACAACTACGGTTTTGAAGGAGATTGATTGCATCATCCGAAGGGGCCGCTTCGGAAATTCCCAAGTTCCAACCCGTTGCGGTTTTGATTCGGTCACGGAGATATTCCGCCTCTTTGCGGAACAACTTATTACAAACAATCTGGGTCTTCGCCGTAATCACAAATTCGCCTTCGCCGGCTTGGACTTTCGCCGGGCGGGGAATGACGTTGATCTGCGGAACAACGTTGACAGGCGCGGCCTTGGCCGATTGGACTGCGGCGGGTTTGGCACCCTTCGGCGAGTCGGCCATGCAGCCGAGCGAAACAGTCAACAACACGAGAAGCAGAACAATGCGATTCATCATATCTCCTTGGAGAGGGTTTAAATCAGTGGGGATTCTGCGGGAAATGGTAGCCCCCATCCCCCTCTCTGTCAACGCTGAATTTCAAAATGGTAGAGTACACAATGAGCACAAAAAGTAGGGACAGGCACTACTTTTTTCTAAATTCAAAAGGAAAAGCGGAATAGCACTGATAAATAAGGGAAAATGGAATATCAGAGGCAATTCTGGAAAAGTAGTGCCTGTCCCTACTTTTTGATTCCTGTTTTCAATCCGTCTTTTTACGAGGCCGTCCCATCGGTCCCGCGCGAAGGCTTCGGCCAAGGCGTTTTTCAATGGAACACACAAACTCATTCTCCCCGAGAGGCCGCCCCGAATTCAAACTTTTGCGGTGACTGGCCACAAATTTCTCATCCGGCAGAAGTTCCAATTGCTCACGCCAGACCGTTCCTTGGTATTGCCACTCGTCCCACGAAGCCAGATCCAATAGGCCGGAGGTACACTTGCCCTCTACATGCGCCGTGGCACTTGACCACGGCCAGTGCCACGCTTGGGAGACCAGTCCCGCCCGAACTGGATTTCGCTCGACATAGGCCATTGCACGGAAGAAGTGAATTCGATCCATCGGGCAGGAATAGAAACGGTCCTGCCAGAGATGTCCCCGGCGGCCAAGCTTGCGATTGAGATAGCCAGTGTAATTGAAATTCGCTCGTCCCACCGCATGAGACAATCCATCCTCCGTCGTCGGCATGAGAATCAAATGGATATGATTGCTCATCAGGCAATACCCCAACAATGACACTCCATACGTTTCACATTGCTCAGTGAGGATCATCAAGTAGCGCTGCCTGTCGTCATCCGAGAAAAAAATGTCCTCACCATGATTTCCACGCTGGGTCACGTGGTGGGGGCAATCAGGAATTATGATGCGTGGTTGACGAGGCATACCAGAAGAATATCCCCAACATAGAAAAGTGTCAACTAAAAAGTAGGGACAGGCACTACTTTTTTCTAAATTTAAATGAAAGAGTAGAATAGTATTACAGAATAAGGGGAAAATGAAATGTCAGAGGTATTTCTGAAAAAGTAGTGCCTGTCCCTACTTTTTGTTATTTATAGAATTTTGGTGTGGTTTTGAAAATGTTTTTGAAAAAGAAGTGTAAAAACTCGTGGGAAGGGTTGCGAAATGAAACCGGTCGTGTATACTGAGTCGAGAAGGATTTATCGATACCGTTTTCTCGATATTCCGCGCTGTCGGCCTGCATTTTTGGCCCACTCGCAACGGAAGGACTGTCATGCCGCACCGCAATCAAATGCCCGCGCCCCAGCCGACACTTCGGCGCTTGCCGGGGTATTTCCGGTTTCTACAGACGCTCGCCGAGGCCGGCGAAACCACCGTCTCGTGCACGTCCATCGCCAAGGCGCTCCACCTCGACCCCACCGGTGTCCGCAAGGATCTCGCGTTCACGGGGATCATCGGCAAGCCGCGCGTGGGCTATTCGCTTCTGGAATTGCGCGACGCGATTTCCTCGTTCCTCGGCTGGGACGACATCCGCGAGGCCGTACTCGTGGGCACGGGCGATTTTGGCCGGGCACTGTTGGGCTACGAACTGTTCCGCGAACGCGGGGTAGAAATCGTCGCGGCCTTCGACGTCGCGCCCGACCTCGTCGGTCAAAAAGTCCGCGGCAAAGAGGTCCTCGCGCTGGATGCCCTCGGTGACACGATTCGCACGCGCCAGATTCCCATCGGTATCATCACCACCCCCGCCGCCGCTGCCCAGGGGGTCGCCGACACCATGGTCGAAGCAGGCGCGAAGGCGATCTGGAATTTTGCACCGGCCGTGCTCGAAGTCCCCGAACACATCATTCTCGAACACGTCGAACTCGTCGCATCGCTGGCGGTCCTCAGCAGCAAACTCGCCGTGCGCGCCTCGGCCGAATAACCGCCCGCCCTCCACCATACGCATAAAAAAGCCCGCCGAGATTCCCAGAATCCGACGGGCTTTGTAATTCGATTCTACTTTTTTCTGATCTCTGTCTTTTTCCTACAGCCTCCAGCCTATCCACCTACTGCCTGTTCTTAGAGCTTGAAGGTCAGTTCATAGCGGAGCATCAAAGCCGGGTCGTTCCGCATCGAGCTATACGCGTCGCCGGGGATGAAGTACTCGGCCATCAGGTGTCCCGAGACGTGCTCGTTGATTTTGTAGTTCATGCGCGCCTGGAAAAGCTGCCCGCGGAAGTTGCCCTTGCCCACGCCGGGGCCGGTGAGAGTCTGCGGTGCGAAGAACAGGTGATAGCCGCCGCAGAGATTGACCTTGGGATTGATGGTGGTTTCCCAGAGCAGCGCGACGCGATGAAGGTTGGTGATGTCGGCCGGTCGGCCTGCTTCGGTCGCCATCGTATAGGCATAGACTTCGCTCACGCGCGGCCAGCGCCCCCACAGCACGTCGAACCCTTCATAGGCGCTGGTGTTGGACTTGTCGCCGGAAAGGTATTCGTAGTCGAGGTGGAACTTGGTCTTTCTGGAGTCGTTGAAGCTGTAGGTCAGGCGGTTGTTGCTGGCGAGCGCGCAGACGCGTTGGCCGTTGCGGCGACCAAACTGGCCGGCGATTTCGCCCTTGATGGTCCAGTTCTCGTCGATCTTTTTTACGCCCGACACGCCGAAAGTGTACAGGTCGGCATCGATGCCGCTCGGGTGGCCATTGGTCTGGCACTGCTTGTAGATGAAGTAGGCGTCGGTCTGGTCGAAGAAACCCAAGGGCTTGTTCTTGTCGGTGTACCATGCGATGATGCCCTGTTCGATCTGCTCGGCGGTGGGGAATTCTTTCTGGGCCGAGATGCGCGGCAGCCATTTGCTGTTGGGCGTCTGATAGATGTAGATCAGGTCGAGCGATTTCTTCTCGGGCAGCTCGAATTCAAACCGCGCGGCGTCGAAGAAAATCGTGCGCGATCCGTCGAGGGGCGTGCCATCGAGGACCAGCCAGCCGCCGCCTTTGATGATGTCCTGACGGCCGATGGTCGTGGTGAGCTTCGCATCGCCCACGGGCATGGTCCATTTGACGTTGAAGCGGTCGAAGATAATTTCGTCGAAGTGGTTTTGACCGCGCGCTTCGGGCTTGCAATAGTTGCGGAATTCCCACACGGCGCGCAGGTTGATCTCGAGGCTCGAATCTTTGATCGGCGTGATCTGGGCGCCGACGCGAGCGCGATAGCGCTGCCAGTTCCACTCGCGGTCATTGTGGTTCGTCTTGTCCAACATGATCGGGTTCTGCATATAGGGTTCTTTGAATAATAGCGTTTCGACTTTGAGTATTGTATAATGCGGTC
>JABGPZ010000111.1 GCA_018644725.1 Phycisphaerales bacterium | reverse complement strand
GGCGGCCATCAGCCCCACCAACAGCGCGCCGACGAGGCCCGGCTGATGCGTGACGGCGATGGCGTCGAGATCGTCCCAGGTTGCCCCCGCGCGGTCGAGCGCTTCGGCAAGGACGGTGTTGACGGCTTCGAGGTGCTGGCGCGATGCGATTTCCGGCACGACACCGCCATAGCGGGCATGCGCGTCGATCTGCGTGGCAATGACGTTCGAGCGGACTTCGCGTCCATCGACGACCACGGCCGCCGCCGTCTCGTCGCAGCTCGATTCAATGCCCAAAATGACAGTCGGCTTGCTCATCGTCGCTAGTTCGCTCCGTGCTGAACGACCTCGGGCTCTTCCTCGAGGAAGCCGCCCACGTCGCGGAAGTCCATGTCCAGGCGCGTGGACACGCCACGTTCCTGCATCGTCACGCCGAAGAGCTTGTCGGCCATCGCCATCGTGCGCTTCGCGTGGGAAATCATAATGAACTGGGTGTGTTCGACGAACTCCATCACGAGGTTGTTGTAGCGCTCGGTGTTGGCCTCGTCGAGCGCGGCGTCGACTTCGTCGAGCACGCAGAACGGCGACGGGCGGGACTGGAAGAACGCGAAGACCATCGCCAGCGCGGCCATCGTTTTTTCGCCACCCGAAAGCAGGCTGATCGAGCGCAGTTCCTTCCCGGGCGGGCGGGCGACGACCTCGATGGGACTCTCGAGGATGTCCTCGGGATCGGTGAGGAGGATGTCGGCCTTGCCGCCGCCGAAGAGCTTGCGGAAGATCGTCTGGAAGTTTTCGCGGACGGCCGCAAAGGTCTTGGCGAAGCGTTCGCGCGATTCGTCGTTGAGTTTGGTAATCAGCGCTTCGAGCTGGCCGCGGGCGGACTCGACATCGGAGAGTTGCGTCGTGAGATATTCGCTGCGCTTCTCGAGTTCGTCCTGCTCGGTGATCGCGTCGAGATTGACATTGCCGAGGCGCTTGATTTTGCCGCGCAGGTCGTTCATTTCGATCTCGACAGCGGACCAATCGCGCTCCTCGTCATGTTCATAGTTGGGGTACAGCTCGGTGAGGTTCATGCCCATCTCTTCCAGCGCGCGCGTGACGAGGTCCGCGACGTGCGCTTCGGTCTGGGAGATTTGGACGCGTAGATTGTTGACGACCTCGACGACCATCGACCCTTCTTTGCGCTTCTCGGAGAGCTGCTGGCGGATTTCGCCGAGACGCCCGACGAGGCTCTGGCGGCTTTCGTCGACGTCGCGCTGTTCTTCGCGCAGTTCCTGCTGCTGTTCGATGAGCAGCTCGGATTCGCCGCTGGCTTCTTGAATGGATTCGATGGCCTGGAGCTTGCGCTGGTGGTCCAGCTCGATGCCGGACTTGGTCGTGTCGAGCGCGGCGCGTTGCTCGTCTTTTTGACGGTCGAGCTGGGCGGCGGCATCGGTGAGCGCAAGTTTGCGCTGTTCGCCGGCGGCGAGTTTGGCGCGCAATTCACTGCGTCGTTCGGCGAGGACCGACAACTGTTCACGCTGAAGGGTGAGGTCTTCTTCGAGCGAGCCAATCATCTCCTGCTGATCGACGCGAGCCTGTTCGAACTCGCGGGCCTTGCGTTCGGCGACGGTGCGCGAGGCATCGATTTCGCCAAGTTCGGCTTCGAGGTTGGCGGTGCGTTCGGCGAGGCGAGGCCGGGTGGCCTGCTTGTCTTCGAGGGATTCACCGAGCGATTCGCTCTGGCGTTTCAGTTCGGTCTGGCGATAGTTCGCCTCGTAGATCGCCTTTCGCAATTCGGCGATGCGCGCGTCGAGCCCTTCGCGTTGGGCGCGGGTTTCGCCGGCCTGGGCGGAGAAGGTTTCGACCTGCTCGTCGAGCGAGGCCGCGTCGGCTTGGAGCTGAGTGAGCTGGGATTTGCGGACGATGACGCCTTCGGTGCGGTTGGTCGCGCCAAGTCGCAGTCGGCCGTCGGCTTCGAGAAGCTCGCCATTGCGCGTAACGAATCGGCTGCCCGCGGGCGCAACATCCATCGCGCTGGCGGCATCTTCGAGCGAGTCGACGAGGAAGGTGTGGCCGAGGAGGAATTCGACGGCCGGGCGCGCCCACTCTTCGCAGCGGATGAAGTCCAGCACGCACCCACGCACCTGCGGAACGCTGCCGGTCAGATCGTCGTAGCGCGCGGTGGGGATGCGGTCGAGGCAGAGCACGTCAATCGTGCCGCCGTCGCCGAGGAATTCGTGAAGCTGGTCTTTGCAGGCCTGGACCTCGCTATAGTGCGCGGCGAGAAGGTGTTGATCGGCCCCGGCGAGTGCGGCCTCGACGAGGCGCGCGTTGTGCAATTCCGTGTCGATGTAGTCGCTCAACATGCCCTGAATCGCGGGGAGTTCGCCATCGCGGGAGGCCTGGAGCACGATGCGGGTGGCCTCGGCGACGCCCTCCATTTTCTCCTGCATCTCTTCGAGCATGTGCAGCTTGCCCGCGAGCGCCGAGCGCGATTGGCGGGCGTCGGAGAGCTTGGCGTTGAGTTCGGTTTCGCTGGAGACGGCGACTTCGAGCTTGGCGGTTTGCCCGTCGAGGTCGGCCTGATCCTTCACTTCGCCGGCGGCGATTTCCGCGACCTGCGCGGCGAGTTCTGATTTCTGTTGGCCGAGGGTTTCGATCTGCTCGTCGAGCTCGGCCGAGAGCGCGGTGAGGTGTTCGGCCTCGGTGGCGAGCTTTTCGCGCCGGATGGAGAACTGCCCGGCCTCGGCGGCAGCTTGTTGGGACTGGCGGTGCAGCTCGGAAATTCCGCTGCGTGCGTCGTCAAGCTGGTTGCGCTTTTCGGCGATCTCCAGCTCGGCCGAGGCGTACTGCTCGCGGAGTTCTTCGTTGTCGCGGTGAATGTCGTCAAAGCCCGCGACGACCTCTTCAAGTTCGTTGCGGCGCTGGGCAAGTTCCGAGACGCACAGCTCGATGCGCTCTTCGATTTCGCCGATGCGCAGCGAGTTGGTTTCGATGCGCTGGGTGAGTTCTTCCACGCGGCGCTGCTGGTGTTCGGTGCGTTCCTGGAGCGTAGCGAGCTGGCTGGACAGCGTCGCGAGGCGGGACTGAATGTCGAGGACCGATTCTTCGAGCTGGGTCGCTTCGACCTCGGAGGCCTGCTGGGCGGATTCGAGCTGATGGACCATGCTCGCGACGGCGGCCTGGCTTTCGGTGTGGACGTTGAGGTCCTCTTGGCGGGCGACGCGCTCGATGCCCATGAGGTGATAGCGGCTGAGGAAGTGCAGGCTGCGCAGCTCGCCGAGGCGTTCGGAATAGGCTTGATAGTTGCGGGCCTTGCCGGCCTGGAGCTTGACGCTCCGCAGACGTTTTTCGACTTCGGCAAGGATGTCCTGGAGACGCAGAAGGTTCTGCTCAACGCGGTCGAGTTTGCGGAGCGCTTCTTTGCGGCGCTGTTTGTAGCGGCTGATGCCGGCGGCCTCGTCGAAGAAATGCCGCCGCTCGTCTTGGCCCGCCTGGAGGAACTGCGTCACGCGCCCCTGCTCGATGATCGAATAGCTGTTGCCGCCGATGCCCGTGTCGAGGAACAGTTCCTTGATGTCCTTGAGGCGCGCGGGCTGCATGTTGATGAGATATTCGCTCTGGCCGGAGCGGTACAGCCGGCGGGAGATGCTGACCGTCTCGCCGATGTCGAGGTCGCCGACGGACTGGAGCGTCGAGTCGGTGTTGTCGAATTCCAGCGTCACCATCGCCGACGACGAGGGCTTGCGCGCGGAGGAGCCGTTGAAAATCACGTCCAGCATTTCGCTGCCGCGCAGGCTCTTGGCCGACTGCTCGCCGAGGACCCATTTCACCGCGTCCACGACGTTGGATTTGCCGCAGCCGTTGGGGCCCACGACGCAACTCACGCCGTCGACGAACTGGAATTCCAGCTTGTCGGCGAAGCTCTTGAATCCGTGTACAATCAATTTTCGTAACTTCATTCTCTATCCTTGTTTCCAGCCTCGAAAAAGCGCTGGCCCATAAGGTGAAATCGCATCATGTAGTGCCAAGCGAGCATTTTACCACAAAATATGGGGGGATGCAAAGAAAAACAGAGCCTCCGAACCACTCTTCGGATGCCCTGCGAAGCCCCAGTATACTCCACCCCGCGCCCCGTTGCAAGGGGGCATGAAAATCACTTTGCCCGAGATCGAAGGCGAAGCCAATAAATCGTCAATCCCGTCCCCACAGCTATCTGACACAATGGAATCCACGCATCAATGCCTTGGGAATAGCCCAACCCTCCTCCAATGAAAGCGAACCCCGTCGCGATAAAATAGAACAAGGCAACGACCAGAAAAACCACGCGGGCCTTGGATGACCTGTTCTGGCGGATGCAGCCGACGGCCCAGCCCATGCACGTCCAAGAGGCCAACGCCAAACCCAAAAATATGCCAATACGCGTACCACCTTTTCCAAAGTCATCCCCTCCCACCACAAACTCCAATGCCTCGCAAACCACTCCGCTCGGCGTGGAAGAGACATACAGGATCAACCCCGAGCCATGCCCCCCGACGGCCGCTACAACGCCAATAATCAGCACCAGCAATTTCAACTGAAATCCCAGTATCGCACACTTCACGGGTATGCTCCAGCCTTTGGGTTCGTCCATGATCATCTCCCTTGAATTTGTAGGGCGGGCTACGTGTTTCCCGCCGCGGCCGCGTTCATTTGTCATTCCCACGACTCATTTCGCTCTCCCAGTTTAAAGCGGTAAGAGGGAGGGAGAGTTTAAACAGGAGGTTTTCATTCGCCAATTGGCCCAAAGGGATAACTCTCGGCATGATGAGACGGCATTGAACCAAATGTATTATCAAGTGCGAGAGGCCCCTTGGGAAGTAGATCACCAGGCTTCGTTCTATCATCACTTTCAGGAAAATGCCGTTCAAACGCATTATAATAACACTTCCTGATGAGCGCAGCGGGGAACATCCGACAACAATTGGTTGCGAAAAGGTCCATTTTCTCATCGTCTTTGTATTTATTGTAAATATAACACATCACGTTCTTTATAATAAGAAGTTTTTCGTTGGTGAGAAAATAAAGGAACACAATTACATAATCAAGTCGAGCATCATGTGTAGAAAATTCACCATCCCCATAGATGAGGTACAGCAAGCACAAAATAAAATCCCCCCACATCGGTAGTGTAAATTTGTTTCTGTAAATTCGGGATTGTTTGGCGCGGGAGTCTCTT
>JABGPZ010000017.1 GCA_018644725.1 Phycisphaerales bacterium | reverse complement strand
TGGCTTTTCAGTGGAACCGTAGCATGCCCTATTCGCAGGCGAGGACAAATTACTCAAAAAAATGAATCGACCCAAAAGGGAAAAAGAAAGGGTTGATTCATAGCACTTGTGTTATATAATCGGACACAGAGTGCAAAAAAGCATAATCTGTTGAAGGAGAATCTATGCCAAAGAGGAAGAAAATTTTAATTGCGCTGTGTTGGTATAACCCCGGGATGGAGCTTGGGATTTCCCGCTATGCGCGTGAGCATCACTGGCAGCTCGTGCTGGACATGGCCTATAACCAGATAATTCCGTGGAACAAGCCGTGCGATGGCGTGCTGACCTATCTCGGTAGCAACCCGCAGCTTGCGGAGTTTGCGTCGCGCCAGTCTGTGCCGGTGGTGGATTTGTCCACTGCGCGCAGCGATTTGGCGTTGCCGCGTGTGACGAATGATAACGCGGCGCTGGGGAAACTCGCGGCGGAGCATTTTCTCGCCAAGCGGTTCCGCAATTTCCTGTATTACACGCGTGACGCGTTCAGTGCGCGGACGTCGATCGAGCGGGGGCTGTCGTTCCAGCGAACCGTGGAAGACGCGGGGCACTCGTGCGAGATTTTTCGAATCAGTGACGAGGCCGCCACGCGCGATCCGATTGATCTGCTCGCCGAAAAAATCGAGAGCCTTCCCAAGCCCCTCGCGGTCTTCGCCCACAACGATCCACTTGCGGCCGAAGTCCTCGAAGCGTGCCAGTCTCGCGGGATCAAAGTCCCCGAAGAGGTCGCCGTGCTCGGTACGGGCAACGCTTTGCTGACGTGCGAATATGCCCTCGTGCCACTGTCGAGCATCGACCGCAATATGGAAGAGCTTGGCTATCGCGCGGCGGAAATTCTCGATGGGTTGATCGACGGCAAACCGCGCCCCACCGAGTCGATCCTTGTCCCGCCGGCGGGCGTCGCCCAGCGCGAATCGACGGACATCATCGCGGTGAGCCACCCGCAAGTTGCCAAGGCACTGCGGTATATTTGGACGCACTACCACGAGGCGATCGGCGTGGACAACGTTGTCGCCGAGACCACCCTCAGTCGCACCGGCCTGCAAAAGGCATTCCGCAAACACCTCGGCCGCCTGCCCGGCGAAGAGATTCGCCAATACCGCATCGCCCGCGCCAAAGAGCTGTTGGCCGAGACCGACGAGAAGGTCCGCGTGATTGCTCTGAAGACTGGCCATTGCAGCGCGACGAACTTGTGCGCCGCCTTCCGGCGCGAGGTCGGCATGAACCCCAAGGCCTATCGCAATCAACATCGCGCCCCGGCCGAGGCCTAGAGAGAGAACTTGCCATGGCGAGTCAGAAAACAACATGCGCCGAGTGTGGCGCGACGATTGACGTTCCCGACGGCGTCGGTGAAATGGACTGCCCCTCGTGCGGGACGGCGTTGCTGATTCATCGGAAGACGATCCGTTCCGGAAAATGGCGAGGCCGCCTCAAGACGCTATTTTGGGCGCTTGCAATTCTCGTCCCAGTGATGATGATTTGGCCTGATCCGCCACAGGAAATGATGATTATCGCGGTAGGAATGGTCCTCGCAATTGGCGCGGCGAACCGCTGAACACGAACACGATTTTACAGAAATGAACCCCCATGATTGATGAACAACTCACCGCGTTTCAGACGTTCCTTGACGAGCTTGGCCTCGGCGGGCGGAGTCTTGACGCGATTGCGCAACTGTACCACGACCTCGTCGCGGCGAACAAGAAGACGAACCTCACGCGGATTACCGACGAGGCGGATTTCTATTTCCGTCACGTGGCCGACTCTCTGGCGGTGGTGTCGATTTGTCCCGAGTTGCTGGGCGAAACCGCCCCGGTGGTGGCGGATGTGGGTTGCGGCGGCGGGTTCCCGATTTTGCCGCTGGCGTGGGCCAATCCGGCGCTGCGAATTTGCGGGATTGAATGTCGGACGAAGAAAACCGCGTTCATCGCCGAAGAGATTCAGCGCCTCGGGTTTCCGTTTGCCTCGGTGGAGACCGCGCAGGTCCGCGAGGCCGCGCGCGGAGAACACGGCGGGCAATATGACATGGTGGTCCTGCGTGCTGTCGGCGAGAGCGGGAAATTTTTGCGCGAGGTTCGTGGTCTGCTCAAGAGCGATGCGCCCGGGCGAATCATCAACTACAAAACACCGTCGGCCGTCGAGATCGAACGTGCCGTCACTGCTCGCGAGGCGAAAAAGTTCGGCTTCGATGTCATCGAAACGTCGCCCTTTGAACTGCCCCTCAACATGGGCACCCGCTGCTTCGTCATCCTCGAAAAACAAATGTAGGACTTAATACAAAGGAAATTGGGTAGTTATGATCGAAGAACCGACAGTAGCAAGAGCTTACACAGAGTGTTATGTGGCATTTATTGACATTCTTGGCTTTAGAAAAAAGGTGGAAGAAAGCCTGCTTGTTCCTAGTACTCTAAATGATCTAGTGAAGGCACTAGAAATAAAACCTCCAGCCCAAGTGACCACAGTAGCAAATCCTGAGGGAGATGGCAACTGGGAGTGGTGGAGGCTACAGATACGAGCCTTTTCAGATAGTATTGTGATTTTTTTGCCCAGTAAGACACAGAGGTTAAGTTTGATTTTTTACACGGCTCGATATTTATATGATCGCATGCTAGAGCTTGGGTTGTGTGTTCGCGGAGCAATCACGATTGGAGACATGTATTGGGACAAATCATGGGACCCACCCAGAGGAGGAGGAAGCATCGCGGGAGAGGCAAGAGCTGATAATCGGAAGCCCACCATAACATTGGGGCCGGGTATGATTAATGCCTATGAACTTGAAAGCAAACGAGCAAAATTCCCGAGGATTCTTGTAAGCGATGAACTGTACCAGCATATTGAGACATTTCAGCCAAAACTTTATCCGCTTATGAAGTTTGGTACGGCTGGGCGGAAGTTGACGGAGTTTATTAGAGAAGACATTGATGGATTATATTTCTTCGATTTTCTTCATTATGATATAGATAGAGATGAGAATTCTCAGCATGTAAGGGAGAAAAATGAATATGGAAAAGTCAACGTTCGATGGGTTCGTGACAAAGGCGGTATTCATGGGGGAATAATGAAACACGTAGAAAATCTTTTACATGAGGGGCTAGTGGAGAAAGAGTTAAGCGAGGAGATTAGAGACAAATACCGTTGGCTCAAATCATATGTCACCAGTGTCCTTGAAAAACAGTAAGCGGAATGTTACCCGTCCAGCAGTTCCAGATTGGCCATGGCTAACACCAACGTCTTGACTTGGCCGAAGGCTTGGAAGTGGACCTTCACGCGGGTGTCGGGCCAGCTGCGCGTGAGGCTCATCACCTCGCCCGTGCCGAACTTGCGGTGGCGTACGCGCGAACCTTTGCGGAGGTACTCGTATTCCGGCGGGATGGGCGTTTCGTATTCGTCGCCATAGTCGGCAGGGGCGTCGAAGTCGCCGGCCGACTTGGCCGGTTTGGCCTTGGCGGGTTTGGCCGATTTCACCGCGTGGTTCCACTCGTCAAAGCCCGACGCTTCATACGGATCGACTTTGGGCTTGGCTTTGCGGCTGGGGAAAAATCCGCCACGCGACGTCGCTCGTTCGAACCGGTCAAACGCGCTCATCGTCGTGGAGAGGTCTTCGCGGGTGGTGGCATCTTCGCCGAGTTCGTCGAGGAATCGGCTGGCGCTGGCGGAAGTTCGTTGGCCGCGCAGCAATCGCGTCCGCGCGCTAACCATGGTTAGCCGCCGCATCGCGCGGGTGATGCCGACGAAGGCGAGGCGTCGTTCTTCTTCCAGGTCGTCGAGTTTCATTTCGTCGCCGGGCATCTGCACTCCGCGCTGGAAGGGGAGCATTCCTTCTTCGCAGCCGGCCATGAACACGACCGGGAATTCGAGTCCCTTGGCGGCGTGGAGGGTCATCAGCGTTACCGATCCGGCCGCGCCGTCGAAGCGGTCGGTGTCGCTCACCAGCGAGACCTGCTGGAGGAAGTCCGCGACGGTTGCATCGGGATTTTCCTCGTCAAATTCAGTGGCCGAGGAGATCAATTCTTCGATGTTGGCTTTGGCTTCGCTGCCGTCGGCCGCGGCTGTGGTGAGCGCTTTTTCGTAGCCCGACTCGGTGTAGATTTCCGAGATCAGTCGCCGGAGCGGTTCGACATTGAGCTTGCGTGCGAGGCCTTCCATCATGTCCGAGAAGGCGGTCACTTTTTTGATCGGCCCGGTAGAGAGGCCCGCTTCGGCCGGTTCGCGACAGGCTGCAAGCAGCGATTTGCCCGTGCGATAGGCGTGTGCGTAGAGCTTTTTGATGCTCGCTGCGCCGATGCCGCGTGCGGGCGTGTTGATGATCCGTTCACAGCTGATGTCGTCGGCCGGGTTGGACAGCGCGCGCAGATACGCGAGCATGTCGCGGATTTCTTTCCGGTTATAAAATTCCACGCCGCGGGCGATGATATAGGGAATGCCTTTGCGGCGCAGGGCGTCTTCGAGCACGCGCGAGAGCGAGTTGACGCGATAGAAAATCGCCATCTCGTTGTACGGCACGCCGTCGTTTGTGCGGAGTGCGTCGATGCGTTCGGCGATTTCGCGCGCTTCGTGTTGCTCGTCGTCGACGAGAAGAATGTGGACGTTCTCGCCGCCTTCGCGGGTGGTGAAGAGTCGCTTGTCTTTGCGCGAGGCGTTGTTGGCGATGAGGTTCGATGCGCAGGTGAGGATCGGCTGAACCGAGCGGTAGTTTTCTTCGAGCAGGACGGTCTTGGCGTTGGGGAAATCTTTCTCAAAATCAAGAATGTTGCGGATGTCCGCGCCGCGCCATGCGTAGATGCTCTGGTCGGGGTCGCCCGTGGCGCAGTAGTTGTCGTGCGACGAGGCGATGGCCTGGGAGATGAGATATTGCGCGTGGTTGGTGTCCTGATATTCGTCGACGAGCAGGTAGCGATAGCGGTTGGAGAGTGCGCTGCGGATGTCGCCGTGGTCGCGCAGGAGGAACGCGATGCGCAGGAGCAGGTCGTCGAAATCGAGCGCGTTATTTTTCGTGAGGATCTGCTCGTAGCGGAGATAAATTTCGGCGATGTTGCGGCTGTAGAAATCGGTGGCATTTTCGGCGTAGCTGCGAGCGGTTTGCAGCGCGTTTTTTGCGTTGGAAATTGCGGAGTGGGCCTTGCCGGGCGTGATGTAGCCGCCGGTGAGATTCAGCGCGGCGATGGCGGTCTTGGCCGCTTTGAGCTGATCGTTGCGGTCATAGATGGTGTAGTTCTGCTGGAGGTTGGCGTAGGGCGCAAATTCTCGGAGCAGCCGCGCGCACAGGGCGTGAAACGTGCAGACCGTCGCGCCGTAGGGGATGCCCATCTCCTCGACGCGTTCGCGCATTTCGCCCGCGGCCTTGTTGGTGAAGGTGATCGCGAGGATGTTGCGCGGATCGATGCCGGACGCAACGAGATAGCCCACGCGGCGGGTGATCACGCGGGTTTTGCCCGAGCCAGCCCCAGCCACCACAAGCAGCGGGCCGTCGACGTGCTGGACGGCTTCGCGTTGGGGGTCGTTGAGGCCATCGAGAATGGAATCTTGAATCGTCATGCAAACAGTATACGAACTTTGCGGGGAAAAGAAAAGAGGGGGTTGAGATAACGATCGTTAGCGGAAGGGGCCGCTTTTTCTTGCCAGAGCTAACCGTGTTTGCTATACTGAGATGACGCGGCCATTGGATCGGCCGCCCAACCCACAAGGAGATTGACCATGATTACGATTCGTGAACTCGCGCGGCTGACGGGCTATTCGACCTATTTGGTATCCAAGGCGCTGCGGGACTTGCCGGGCGTGAGCGAAAAGGCGCGCAAGAAGGTCAAGGCCGTTGCGGCGGAGAATGGCTATATCCCCAATCGCGTGGTCCAGGGCGTGTTCCGCGGCCACGTGCCGATGGTCGCGCTCGTCGTGCCGCACCTCGGCGCGGACCCGATGAGCAAACTTGCCCAGTCGATCTGCCGTCACCTCGCCCAGCGCGATCTGGCGTGTGCGGTGTTCGACTCCAAGGGATCGCCGGAAGAAATGTATGACGCGTTCCGTCGCGCGGTGAGTTTCCGCGTGGCCGGGATGATCCTCCACGTCGGCGAGCCGGAAACCTCCACGAAGATGTTCAACGAGCTCAAGGAGCGCAATATCCCGTTCATTCTGCTTTCCGAGCGCAACGCGCCGTACTCTGTCACGCGTGTCCATGGCGACGACCAGCCGCCAGCCGAGGCGCTGGTGAAGAATCTGCTGGAGTTGGGGCATAAGCGCTTTGGGATTATCGCCGCGCACAAATATGACCTTGATAAGATCGTTCGCATTCAGGCCTATCGCGACATCATCGCCCGGGCCGGTGCCGAGCTTCCGGCCGAGGCGTTCATCACCGATTGCTCTGGCGCCGAGGGTGGCGAAGAGGGCATGCGGCGGCTGTTGACGCTGACGAATCGCCCCACGGCCGTGCTGACTACCCACGACCCCATCGCCGCCGGCGCGATCCGCTATGCGCGCAAGGTTGGGCTTCATGTTCCGGGCGACATTTCCATTGCGGGCTATTCCGACACGGACATGGCGTCGCTGCTCGACCCGCCGTTGACGACGGTGACGCACAACTCCTTCGAGCATGGCCGCCTTGCCGTGGAGACGTTGTGTCAGATGATGGAAAAAACCCAGGCGGGCGAAACCGTCGCCCCCAAAGACGTCGTCTGCCACCGCGAACCGGTCTTCCGCGCCTCCACCGGCCCCGCTCCGAAATAGGTCTCGCTCTGGACAATTGGGGTGTGATCGGGTATACCCTATCGCATGTCGCAGATTATTGGTGAACACATTCAGAAGTCCTACGGCGCGCTGGACGTCTTGCTGAACATTTCGTTCCGCCTTGGCGAGACCGAGCGCGTTGGCCTCGTCGGGCCCAACGGCGAAGGCAAGTCGACGCTGCTGCGGATTATCGCGGGCGATTTGTCGATCACCGACGGCGCGATTCACCGCGCCAAAGGGTTGCGCATCGGCTATCTGCCCCAGGACCCGCCCACGCCGCGCGACGTGACGGTCTATGGTTTGCTCGAGGCGGTGTTCGACGAGGTCCGCGCGATGGAAACACGCCTCGCGGAGATGGGCGAGCACCTCGTCGAGCATCACGACGACGCGGCCTACCTTGAGGAATATGGCGCTCTGCAGAACGAGTACGAAGTGCGCGGCGGGTATGACTATCCCAAGCGCATCGAGCGCGTTCTCGACGGGCTGAAGTTTCCGCGCGAGATGTGGGAACGGCCGCTGAGCCAGCTCTCTGGCGGCGAGCGCACCCGGGCCGCCCTTGCGGCGTTGCTGCTGGAAGACCCCGACATTCTCCTGCTCGACGAACCGACGAACCACCTCGACCTCGACACCGTCGAATGGCTCGAAGGGCACCTCTCGCAATACAAAAAAGCCATCGTCGTCGTCAGCCACGACCGATGGTTCCTCGACCGCGTGACCAACGCGACGTGGGAAGTCGCCGCCGGCGGAATCGAATGCTACCGCGGCAGCTATAAGGACTATCTCCCCAAGCGCCACGAACGGCTCGAACAGCGCCGCCGCGAATATCAAGCCCAGCAGGAATACATCGCCAAAGAGCAGGAATTCATCAATCGCCACATCGCCGGCCAACGCACCAAAGAGGCGCAAGGCCGTCGCACGCGCCTCCAGCGAATGATCCGCGACGAGCGGCGCCATGCGCCACCACTTGACGATCTGATTCACTTGCGCCTGCCCCAGCCCCAGCGCAGCGGCGAGAAGGTGCTCGACCTGGCCGACATCCGCGCGGGCTATTCCGAGCCCCTCGTCGCGGCCGAGAACCTCGGCGTCCAACGCCAACAACGCATCGCCATCGTCGGTGCCAACGGCATCGGCAAGACCACGCTCCTACGGACAATTCTCGGCGAGCTACCGGCCCTCGGCGGCGAGATTCACTGGGGTACGAAGGTCAAGACCGGCTACCTGTCCCAGACCCACGCCGAGCTGGACCCGGAAAAAACGATTCTCGAAAACACACTCGCAGCCGGGACGCTCGACTCGACGGAAAACGATGCGCGGAATATTCTCGGCTCGCTGCAAATCCGCGGCGATGACGCGTACAAAGTGCCCACGGAACTCTCCGGCGGCCAGCGCAGTCGGGTGATTCTCTCGCGGTTGTGTATGCAGCGCGCGAACTGTTTGCTGCTCGACGAACCGACGAACCACCTCGATATTCCCTCGACGGAAATTCTCCAGGAAGCGCTGAGCGAGTTCGACGGCACGGTGTTGATGGTCAGTCACGACCGCTATCTCGTTGCGGCCGTCGCGACCGATGTGTGGGTGGTCACGGGCGAGCTGGGCGAGGATGGCAAGAGCAACGTGAAGGTGATCCCGGGGAACTGGGACGCGTATCTCGCATGGCGCGACCGGCAGAAGGATGTCGCCGAGCAGGCGGTGGTCGAAGCGGGCGGAAAATCCAAAGCCGACCGCAAGGCCGAGTATCTCGCCAACAAGCAGGCCGCCAATCGCCTCGCGAAACTTCGCCGCGATCACGAAAAACTCGAGCTGGCGATCAGCGAATATGAGCTGCAACTCGAGGGGCTGAACAATTTCATCACGGCCGCCGGCGAGTCTGGCGATCTCGACGAAATTACGCGTCTCGGCGAAGAGTATGCCAAAATCAAGGCCGAACTCGACGATGCCTGGGCGCAGTGGGAAACTGTTGGCCTCGAACTCGAAGGGTGATAGGGTGTTGGGTTCATTGTTCCTGAAGTCACTGTACGGGATCGCCGTCGCGCGAAAAATTGCGTTCACAAACCGTTGGAATCGGTGGAAACGTCTTGCATCTGTTTTGGGTAGGGCGGTATAATCGACGACCCGCCTGCGCTGCGTGCCAGCTTGGGCGGCGAGAGTCAATGAACCTTACATGAAGGATACGCCATGTTAGCGGAAACTCTATATTCCTCAATGATGATCAGTCCGATCTGCATCGTGGTCGCTGCGGGGATGTTTGCACTTTGGGTCTTTTTGGCGCCGTGGATGAACGCGGATGCGGTAGCCGTTCAGGCCAACCGTAAGCTGTATGTCGGGTTGTTCCTTGGCGCGGGCGCGCTGGGGATGATTCTGACGATTCTTGCGGGGCTGGGCATTGGTATCGGCGTGTACGCTGCGGGAATCATTGGGGTGATGGCGGCCTATACCATGCATCGCAACAAACTCGTCGACGTGTCCTACCAGATCTTCACCAAGGAATGGTTCGCGTCGATCAAAGACCGTTGGACCCACAAGCCGATCCCCGTGGACACCAAAATTCGTCTCTACGATTGCGATTCGCGGGCCGTGCTCATCAGCGATGAACAGGCCACCGACCGCGATCTTGTGCGCCGATACAATCACACGCAGGCGATGCTGTTCAATCTCGCTTATCGCCGCGCAGCCGAGGTCGAATTCGTCAAAGCCGCCAGCCAGGTTTCGGTCAAGTACACCATCGACGGTGTCCCGACCCTCGGCGAGTCTCTCAGTGCCATCGAATTCGACGACATCCTCGCGATGCTGATTCCGGTTTCGGGCATCAATCCCACGCAACTCGAGACAACGCAAAAAGGCCAGGTCCGCATTGACCAAGGCGACGAGCCGACCGACTTGATCGTCCGCGCGCGCCGCACGGAAAAAGGCCCGTACCTCTACATTCAGGTTGTTCAGGAAATGGTGCAGACCGATCTGGACGAAATCGGCATGGCCGATCCGCAAAAAGAGGCCATCCGCGATCTGTTCCAGCAGCCGGGTGTGACCCTGGTGGTGGCACCCAAACGCTCGGGCCGCACGAGCCTGTTCTATTCGGTCCTCCGCAAGCGCGATGCCTATCTCCAGCAGATTGTCACCTTCGAGAAACAGACCATCGCGGACCTGCCGAACATTACGCAGAACGAATACAAAGATCCCGCGCTACTCGAAGAAATGATGATCTCGGCACTGCGTCGCGATCCGGACATCGTGGGCTTTGACAATTGTGAAGTGTCCGCCAAGGCTGCACGGCGCGCGTGCGACTATGCCGCAGACCACAGCGTGGTGTTCACGATTCCCGCCAAGGACGTGTTCGCGGCGGTGGGGCTGTGGATGAAACTCGTCGGTGACCCCAAGGTCGCTCTCTCGCGGTTGCGCGGCGTGGTGGGGGGCAACCTTCTGCGTGTGCTGTGCCCCGAGTGCAAAACCGCCTATGCGCCCGATCCGGGACTATTGAAAAAACTGGGCCTGCCTGCCTCGATCCGCTCGCTGACGCGTGTGCCGTTGGTCCGCGAAAAGGACAAAGAGGGCAAGGATATCGTCTGCGGGATCTGCCGCAACGTGGGGTATCTCGGGCGGACGGGGATGTACGAAGTCCTCACCAACACCCCGGACTTTGCCAACGCGGTTCTCGCAGGCAAGGGCCTGAGCGACCTCAAAGCCATCGCCCGCCAGGGTGGGTATCAGTCGATGCAGATCCACGCGATTCAAAAGGCCGTCAAGGGCGCCACCAGTATTGAAGAGATCATCCGGGTCACCACGAAGACCAAACCCAAGAAGTCATAAAGGACCCTGCCATGCTAGATACCATTGTCATTCTCTTGATTCTTCTGGCGGCCTGGTTGCAGAGCCGTCACGGGATTTTCCAAGCGCTTGTTACGCTGCTGAGCTGTCTGATTGCCACAGCCACCGCACTGACCCTGTACCAATATTTCGCCAAGGGCGTTTTGGGCGGGTTCCCGGCCTATGGCGCTCCTGTGAGCCTGACGGTTCTGTTTGTCGCGACGTTTGCGATTCTTCGCTTCGGCCTGCAAATGCTGGTGCATCACGACATCCACATGGGCAAATGGCCGGATCAAATCGGCGGCGGCATCGTGGGCATCTTTTGCGGCCTGCTCGTTGGCGGGGTCTTCGCGGTTTTGGTCCAGACGCTTCCGATGGGGGCCAAGGCCCTGGGTTATCAGCCCTACGGCCCGGACTTGCGCCGCCAAAGCTCGGCGTTGATGAGCTGCGATACCATGGTCCTATCGATCGCCAATGCCGCCAGTGCTGCCCTCGGCGACGACAGCTTTGCCGAGCAGAACACCAGCGAGCCGTTGCTGGCACTACAGTGCAACCGCAATACCGCCGGGATGGCTTTGCGTGCGGTTCCCATCACGTCGAAACTTTTCGAGTCCAACAGCATCAAGCTGTATCAACTGGTGAAAGACGAAGCGCCCCAGGCGTTGTGTGCGGTCGCGAACAATCGGAACCCCGCGTGGACAAATCGCTATATGCTTCGGATGAACGTCTCGCATACACTGGTGCCCAAGGGTGAAAAAGTTGGCGAGACCAAGGTGGATCCCTGGTGGCGGTTGCCGGCGAGTCACTTCGCGATTCTGGCCGAAAAAAAGGTCAAAGGCAAAGTTGTCGCGAGTGCAAGATTCTATCCTGTGGCCTATGCTGCGCTGACCCCCAAGGGCCAGTGGACCGCATGGCAGGCCGAAGACCGGAACGCGTTGTTTGTCGCTCGCAGTGACCGTGTCGTTCTGGATTATGTAGAGTACATCCAGTCTCTGATCGATCAAGAAAAAGTCAAAAAGCCGTCGGGCACTGCTCCGCCGAGGCTTTATTCCAGGCACCTGTGGCTGACGGTGGATTGGGTCTATTGCCTCCCCGAGGGGTATGCGCCCAAGGCCTTTCTCTATCGCGACAGCCTTCGGGAGTCGCTGAAAGACACCTTCCCCTTTGCGGAAATGGAACTGCGCAAGCGAGCACTGCACATCCGCTCGCCCGACGAAAAGAAAAAGAAATCGAAGAGAAGGCGGTAAGAACCGCGAATCGCATAAACGAGACAGGCCCGGTTTGTTCCTTTTACATTCCGGGCTTGTTGTTTAGGTGGGCGGGAGGCCAATGAGGCGGGGTCGCGCTATGGCCGGGTGCGGATGTTGGCGGCCTGCTGGTTCTCGGGGACGTTGATGTCGGGCTCTTTGGGAAGTTTGATTTCGGGGGCCTTGGGCGCGATTTTCGCCTTGGGCAGTTTCAGCCATTGGCCCGGCCCGATGATCTGCTTGGTGAGCGCGCCGGTGGTCATGCGGAAGAGATTTCCGGCGATGCCGAAGTCGGTATTTTTCAGCAGTGGGTAGCGATGGTTGCGCGGGGATTGGCTGGTTTTGGCGAAGGGGATGTGGAACCATTCGCCGCCGGCGTGCTGTAGCCATGCGGGCCCGCAGAGCATTTCACGCGGATGTTTGTCGGCTGCGTGGCCGGTGAAGTCTTCGAGGAAACTGTGGTGGCCGTGGAGCGTGTTTGCCGAGCCGGGGCGTTGGAAGGTGGCGATTTTCTTCCAGGCCTTTTCCTTGGCGAGATAGAACCAGCCCGTGTAGCGCGTGGCGTTTTCTTTCGGCAGGGGCGTGGCCTGGAGATAGAATTTCAGCGTCTCGCCGACTTTCCACGAGTAGGAATAAAAACTCTGCGCGCCAGTGCCCTCGCCGCCGAAGCGCCCGGCGCGGACATCTTTGCCTTTGTAGATCACGCGGGTGCGGCGGTCGGGTTTGACCTTGCGCGGGTCGATGGGGTCGCCTTTGCCGTCCCAGCAGCTGAAGATGACAACACGCTTGTCGTTGCGGAGGTCCTGGACACCGAAGTAGCCGTGCTGGAATCCCGCGGCCATGAAGAACGTGCCGGAGCATGTTTGTTTGATCTGGATTTCGTTGTAGAACCCGACCACGGGCGGGCGCTTGCCCATTTCCTTGATTTGAGGATAGGCGATGTGGATCGAGTCGGCCCGGCGCGAAGGGGGTTCGGCTGCGGGTGCTTTGGGCTTGGCCGGAGCGGCGGTCTTTTCGGCCGAGAGGTTCGCGACCAGGACAAGCAGGATCGTTAATGTCAACGCGGAAATCAATCGCATGGGTGTGTCATTTCTATGGGAGGTGGAGTGTTGCGGGACCGTAAAGCATTGTAGGCATACTGAGGGCGTTGTCCAGTAGTTTACCCCAAGAGGCTTGACATTGGAGCGGCAAAACTCTACCTTCGGGGGAGAATGGAGGTGATTCGTATGGATCCAATTCGAGTAGCAGTCATTGGCCTGGGAGGCTGGAATCCGGCGATTCTCCGGGCTGTGTCGCAAGACGAGACCATGGACGTCGTCGGGGTCAGTGAGTACGACCCGCAACGTCTGGAGTCGTTTGTGGCCAAGTGTGGCGAGGTCGAGGCCTTTGGCGATTCACGCCAGATGGTTCTCCAGACCAAGCCCGATGTGGTCTTTTTGTCGATCCCGCCCGCTTCGGGAGTTGCGGCGCTGGAATTTCTTGCTGCGCAGGGGATTGCGGTTTTCAAGCCTGCCCCGCTCGCGCGCAATCTCACAGAGGCGGCACAGGTGGTTCGCATGTTTCGTGACCGCGATTTGCCGCTGGGCGTGGGGAATCCGCGTCGGGCGATGGAAAGCTATCGCGCGTTGCTCGACGATGCGGCCGAAGGGGTTTCTTCGGTGCGCGCCGAACTGGTTACGCAAATTAAACTGCCGATGGGCTGGCGTGGCGATTGCCAAAGTGCTGGCGGCGGCGTGTTGCTGTACTCGGGTTTGGAGATGTTGGACATTCTTATTGAGGTCGCAGGTTTGCCAGAGTCGGTCTACGCAGCGATTCAAACGGATCGCCCAGCCAGCGGAGACACCACCACGCCCGTGCACGATACCGACGATACGGTGATGGCGGTGTTGCATTCGGGAACGAATCCCATCGGCCAGCTCTACGCGACCCGTCGCGGCGGCGAGTCTCGCGAATGGATCGAGAGTACCTCTTCCCGGGGCACGGTTCTCGCCAGCGAGGCGGGCGGCGACGCGGCCGAGGCGGCTGCCTGTCGCGAGGCGTTGGCGTTTGCCCATTCGGTTGCGGCCGGTGAGGCCAATTCCGATCAGGCGGCGCGACTGCTCTTGGCGCACGCGACCGTCGAGGCGATGTACCTTTCTGCCCAGACCCAGCGGCCTGAATCGCCCTATCAGCAACTTCAAATCCACGGCGTGAGCCTCGAGCAGTGTTATCCCGCCAAGGCCGAGGAATAGCCCAATTGTGCGCAACGGCCGACGCGGAGACTATACATACTGCGAGAAGCGACCCAAGCTGAGAGTATTGCCTTATTGAAAGGAGATTCGATATGAACCGTATGATATTGCTTGGATGTGTACTGGCCATTGGATTGCTGGCGGGGTGTACGAATTACCCGATGGAAGAAAAAATTCAATATGGGAACGCGTGGCATGTTTCGCTGTCGGAGGCGCCGCGGACCTATCCGCCGATGGTTTCCCGGCCGATGCGCGTGGAAGTGTCCCTCGAAGAGGCGTGGCAGATGCCCATTGATTTGGACTACCGGTTCGTGTGGTTTACCCGGACCGGTTCGCCGGCGCGCGGCTCTGTGGCCCCCTCGGCCAGTGGCGGATGGCGCACGGTTCGCGTGGAGTCTGGCCAAAGTGTTATCCTTCGGGGCAGTGCGGTCGAGATCGATGCGGTGGATTGGATTCTGGAACTGCGCCGCGCCAAAGGATAGCGTTCGGCCACAAAAAAGCCCGAGGAACCCCTCGGGCAGAACGTCGGTATGACGCGAGATGTTATTCGGTGTATGTGATTTCTTCGTCGGAGTCGATGAACTCTCGGAAGGCGCTCAGCAGCGCGGTGGTGGTCGGTCCGACCGTGCCGTCGCCGATGGGGGCATCGTCGAGGCGGACCACGGCGATGATCTCTGCGGCCGTCCCCGTGAGGAACACTTCGTCGGCATTGCGAACGGCATCGATGGTGAAATTTTCTTCTCGCGCTGCATATCCCAGGCGCTGGGCGATCAGGAGCGCGATTTGGCGGGTGATACCCAAAAGGATGCCCGCTTCGGCCGGCGGAGTGAGGATGGCCCCATCTTTGACGATGAAAATGTTGTCGCATGTCGCTTCGGCAACGTTTCCGTCGGAGTTGCTCATGATTGCCTCGGCCCCGCCGCCACGGATGGCTTCGAGTTTTCCGAGGATGTTATTGAGGTAGTTGAGCGACTTGACGCGCGGGGGCAGCATTTCTGGATGCGTCCGTAACCGCTTGGCTGTAATGACGTTAATGCCATTAGTGTACATCTCTTCGGTGTAAAGATGGATGGCGTCGGCGATGATGAATGTTGTCGATTTGGGGCAATGATTGGGGTTCAGGCCCAGCGTGCCCACCCCGCGGGTGACCACCAAGCGGATATATCCTGTGGTGATGCCGTTGGCGGCGATGGCCTGGTCCATGGCGGCGATCAGCTCGTCGTGGGTATAGCCGATGGTGAGCGCGATGCGCTCGGCCGAGAGAAACAGGCGTTCGAGGTGCGCGGTCGCCTGAAAAATGGCCCCATTGTAGACACGAATGCCCTCAAACACGCCATCGCCATAGAGCAGGCCATGGTCAAACACGCTGACGGTGGCATCGGCTTGATCTACCAAATTGTCGTTCATCCAGATTTTCATCGCGAACCTTTTTGATCGGAGTTCCCGCAGGAACAGGGGCATGGGTTTCGGGTGTCGAATGGGCAGATACTATAACGGCAAAGGACCCTTCCGGCAAGACAAGAATTTCGGAGAAAATGGGAGAAATGCCCAAAAAAAGCTGGACGAGACGCGAAGAATAGTCGATACTACGAAGGACCCCATAGCCTCTGTAAAGAGATTCTGGTGGTGTGGTTGTACAATTACAGCCATTGGGAGGCTTAGACAACAAAAGGTTCGCTGGATGCGGGCCATCGTTTCAGGAGATTGATATGAGGAATATGAAGAATTGGACACTGGCGGGAATGCTGCTCTTTGTGGCGGTCACGACCCAGGCTGCTGTGCTGAATTTGCCTGACGGAACGCTGGATGGCGATGATCTCCCCACGGGCTTTTCCTACTGGGGGCATGGCGCTCTTTATGCGAGCCACCCGGACTTCACCGGCGGAAGCGACCTTTCGGGCGCATCGGCCGTGTATACGAACTTTACCGATTCGGATTTCACGGGTGCGGACTTTTCTGGCGCGGACCTGAACGATGCCAACCTGTCCGGCGTGAATTTTACCAACGCAAACCTTGTTGGTACTCTCATGACCAATGCGGCCATCACGGCCGGGACGGACTTCACCAACGCGGACATTGCGGGCGATTTTGGCACCTCGGCTGCTGGCGCGGGTTTCCGCGGCCTCAGCCAAGGCGGCGTGTGGCCTGCTGCGATCCCAAGTCCCAGCACCAACGTCTCTGGCCGCGGGATCTCCCGCGCGCAGCTGACCTCAACCGCATCGTACACCGATGGAAGCACCGGCTTCAACGGCAACCTGCAGATGGTGGACATTTCCCGTAGCGACCTGTCGACCTCCACGGGCGGCTATGCCGCTGGCACGTTCGAGACGATGGACTTGCGCGGAACCAACTTCAACCAGTCCAAACTTGATGGCCAAAGCTTTACCGGCTCGAATCTCGACGGCGCATGGTTCGCTGCGGCATATACGGCAGAAGAAGGTGCCGACCCCAGCCAAGAACGTAAGGTGATTCTTGATCCCGGTGCTATCGACGGTGCGCTTTCGATCGTCGGCGCGTCGTTTAACGACATGGACCTCACGGGCCAAGACTTCACCGGCAAAGATTTCGAAGATGTTGACTTCGCCGGTTCGAAGCTCCCCGCGATTTCGGAGGAACAATTGGCAGAAGTTCTCGAGACGGCCTCGGAAGTGGCCGCCGCGACCGGTCGTCCGATCAGCGATGACAACGTCTTCGCGATTGACCTCACATTGATTAACCTTGAAGATTCCGCAGTCGACTCCAGGCTCCCGTTGGTCTGGGACGAACGCCTCACCAAGCAGGTCGAACGCCACGCCTATGCCGTGCTGAGCGACAATGCCCACGCGATGGCCTTTGAACCGGGCATGGGTGTGAGCGACATGCTCGCCTCGGCCGCCAGCGATGCAGACGCAATCGCGATGAGCCTTGGTGCGGAAATGGCTGTTGCCTCTCCCGCCGACGAAGTGACTCGTCTTGCCGAAGGCACCGTGGAACGCAAAGCGCCCACGACGCGGCGACCCTCGACGCGCCCGGCGAACCTTGGCACGGCCACGATTTGGGCCATGCCGTACGGCGTGATGAACGACCACAAAGACGCCAACAGCCGCATGGGCTATGAATTCTGCGCTTACGGGATTGCCGCCGGCGTGGACATGAAGGTCTCCGACAACTTCCTGCTGGGCTTCGCGTTCAGCTATGAACACAAGACTATCGACTTCAGCCACGGCCAAGGCGACGGCGACATGGACAGCTACCGCTTCGGTCCCTATGCCTCGTTCCGCGATGGCCCGGCCTTCTTGACCGCAAGCGTCAATCTCGGCCTGCACACCACGGACTATCGTCGCTACACCGATTTCGGTGAGGGTGGCGATCACGAAGGCGACTTCAGCATGTGGGACATCACGGCCGCGATGACCGTTGGCTATGACATTGCACTTGCTCCGGGGACCACGCTGACGCCGATGGGGACCGTGACCTACAGCTTCATCAATCGCGAAAGCTTCAAGGAAGACGGCCAGTTGCTGACGGCGGTCGACTATGACGCGGTTCGCGAATGCGCTCTCTCCACGCGCCTCGGCGCACGGCTGAGCCACAAGGGCGAGCTGCTGGGCATGCCCGCGAATCTCCAGCTCGAAGCCGGCTGGCAACACGAATACCTGTACCAAAGCGCGCGCGTTTCGGGCACACTGCAAGGCCAGGACTTGCTCGGCGGATTCAAGGCCGACGTCGAAACCACCGCTCCGGACGTGTTCTATTACGGCGTGGGCTTCGGCATGCGCCTCGACAGCAACACCTCGATGGCGTTCCGCTATCAGGGCCAAATGGCCAGCGACATGGTCGAGCACCTCGGCTCGGTCAGCTTTGTCTGGAACTACTAAGCCAGACCCGCGGCCTCGCCGCACGACAAACAATCAAAACACCCGACCTCACGGCCGGGTGTTTTTTTGTGCGTTCGATTCGTAGGAAAATGCATTGGCGGAGCGAGGGCGGCGGAGGAGTATTATTGCGTGCTTGTTTTAAGGATTTCGGCGATTATTTTATTAATTTCTGCACGGGCCGTTTGCGGGTCCTCATTGAGTTTGGATATGTTCTGGAGGAGAGTAGTCAGAAGCTGTTCGGGGACATTGTAGCGGTCATGAAGTGCTTCAAGTTGGTTTGCAACCACGGCGACTTCAAATGTTGGATCGAGGAATAATTCCAACTGTGCCTTAAGGTTCCCATTGTGCTTATTCCATTGCGCTAGAGCGGTTTGGCGTTGAGAGTCCCATTGTTCGAGGAATTCGGCGGCCTGTTCACAAGCGGCGGGGAAGGCGGATTTTTGGTAGTGGCGGAGCCCTTCATAGACACGGTCACCAAGATAATCCATGCTGTAGAGGAGGGTAATCCGTTCAGGCGTTATAGCAGGTGGGCCAACGGCCTTGGCAAAGGAGCCCCAGTTGGTTACCAGTTTTCCCTCAATGAGATATAGTGTGTGCAGATCATTCAGTACAGACGGCTGTAAGTCGGCTTTCAGTGCAAATTGAGCCCGATTATGATTCTGCCTCTCGCTGAGTACAATGACACCTGCGGTGGTTATGATGAGCAGAAGATATCCTGCCAGCAAGAGCTTCCACTTGGTTGCCAACGCACGAGTGATGAGGCGAAATGGCCAATACGCAATGAGGCTTACAATTGTGAACAGGAGAGCGAAATAGATGGGCAGAATGCAGAGTGCGCTTAAGCCGATCTGATAGCCTTGAATTGGAAGTGAGAAGCTACACCCGCGGAAACCCGCATCAAGGTAGCCGGTAAAGCTGATCGGGAAGACCACAAGCCCGGCGAGGAGTCCGACGGAAAGTCCGAACCATGTTCCAAATCGGACAAAGGTGCGAAATGGAATGTCTCGTAATCGCATCGGGGTGGTGTCGTTCACGGGGGCTCCTTTCGACAAAATGCGAGGGAAGGAAGTGTGGTGGTTACTTCTTTTTCTTTCCGCAGAGGAGGAGGGCGGCGGAGGGGAGGACGAGCGGGCGGATGACGAAGGTGTCCACGAGGATTCCGAGTCCGAGCGCGAGTCCCATTTGTCGCAGGAGGACGATGTGCCCGACGGTGAGGCTGCCGAGCGTCACGGCCATAATCAGCCCGGCCGAGGAGATCACAGGCCCGGTCGCGACCATCGCGCGGTGGACGGCGGATTTCCAGTTGTGACGCTGGGCTTCTTGCTCGATGCGCGCGGCGAGGAAGATGTTGTAGTCCACGCCGACGGCCGCCATCACCACAAACAGGAACATTTGGACCTTCCAGTCCAGCCCTTCCGCGCCGAACAGCATCGGGTAGATCCATTCGACGAGCCCGAGCGTCGTGAGATAGCTCACCACGACCAGCCCCGCCATCAGCAGCGTCATGCGGATGTCGCGCAGGAGCACGAAGACGATCAGAATGATCACGCCGAGGACGCAGGCGACCATCAGCTTGAAATCGCTGCTGGTGATGTCGCGGATGGCTTCCATTTGCGCCGTTGCGCCGCCGATGTGGACGATCATGCCCTCGACGCCGACGGACTGGGCGGCGGTTGTGATCTGGCTGCGGATTTCATCCAGAAGGGCGATGGATTTGTTGCTCATCGCGTCTTGGAGAAGGATCGCTTCGAAGCGCATCGCTTTGCGGTCGGCGGTGAGGTAGGTGTCTTTTGCACCGTTGCGAATGGTGGCGGTTCCGGGGATGTCGGCGCCGGTTTTGTCGGTGAGGGGTTGGTCGAGGCCGAAGGGTTCGTAATAGCTGCGGACATTATTGACGGCCTTGTGATTTGCCAGCGCGATGGTCACGGCTTTGGCGGTGTCCAGCGCGGTCGTGCGCGTAAACTTCGTCGGCGATTCGAGGAGGATTTTCACGGGCGAGACTTCGCCCTCGGCCCAGTGGCGCGTGACAATGTCCACGCCGGCGGGAGCATTGCCGACATCGTGGCCGCGTTCGACGCCCTCGGGCAGGGCATATTCCACGGGGATGCCGGTGATGGCGTTGTAGACCCAGGTGATGTTGCGCGCGTTGGCCATGGCCAGGCCCGCGAGGAGCAGCACGCCCACGAGGACGGCGGCGGGGCGGGCGAGGACAAACCGCGCCAAGCCGTCCCAGAATTTCACAGTGCTCTGGCGGACGGGTTTGATTTTCCGCGGCCAAAACAGCTTGCGTCCCGACAGGGCAACCAGGGCGGGCACGAGCGTCAGCGCTGCGACCATCGCGACCAGTAGGCTGATGGCGACGACCGGGCCAGTGGTGCGGAAGATCAAAAATTGCGAGAAGATGAGCATGAACACGCCCATCGCGTCGGTGCCCGCAGAGGCGAAGATGGCCCCTTTGGTGGCGTCGGTGGCTTTGACGATGGCCTCGCGGGGCTGATGCTGGCGCTGGAGAAATTCGCGGAATCGGCTGATCAGCAGGATGGAGTAGTCGATCCCCGCGCCGTACATCAGCACGAACACGAATAGTTTTTCGGCCGTGCCAACCGCGCACCCGTTGTTTTGCGCGAAGTTAATGCCTTTGAGGACCAGGACGACCGCCAGCGAAATCGACACCAGCGGTACGAGGGCGGCGAGGATGCCACGGTAGACGATCAGCAGGATGAAGATCACGCTGAGGACGGTTGCGAGGGAGGTGCGTGCCTGGCTGCGTTTGACAAAGTCGGCATAGTCGTGGCCGAACCCGCCCGTGCCGGTGACCCCGACGCGCAGGGCCTTGCATTCGTCGGGGCGTTCGAGTTTCGCGGCGGTTTCGCGGATGGTTCCCGTCAGGCGCGCCGAGCGAATCGTGACGAAGTTGGCGGGGATGGCGACGCGGATGATGGCGGCCTGGCCGTCTTCGGTGATTTGGCTGCGGGTGGGATTGCAAAGCGACGGGACGGATTTTCCCGACAGGTGTCCTGCGCCCGAGCGAAGTAGATTGGCTTGTTTGATTTTCGAATCGAGCTCGCCAGGGGAGCTGACATGGGCAGGTTTGGAGTTGGGATGGGCCTCGGCTTCGGCCTGGACGTTGGCGCCGATGGCCTTGGCGAGAGACGCGATCCACGTTTTGTCTTGGTCGGAGAGTGGTGCGCCCAGGCGCTCGACAACGACCACGGCCGTGCTCAGTGCGCAGTCATTGGGAAACCCTTCGGCGAGTTTGTCCATGGCGATGGTGTAGCGGCTTTGCTCTGGCAAGAGCGTCGTGCGTTCGCTGTCGGCCGGGTCGCCCACGGGAATGAATTGCATCATCACCCACGCCAGAAGGCCCCACAGCAGGACCACCAGCCAGCGATTGCGCGTAACATGACTGCCGAAAGAACTCATGTCGCATCTCCTGCAAGGTCGATCAGCATGGCCGATTCGTGGCGGTGCCCTTTGTCGTACCACTCGAGGCATTCACGCCAAATTTTTTCCGGCAACGACTGAAGGGGCGTTTCGCAGAAGCCCAAGCGGATGAAAAACTCTTTTTCGTACGTCATTGCAAACACGCGCGAGATGCCCATACCTTTGGCGTCCTCGAGGGCGTGTTCGATCAGGATTCGTCCCAGGCCGCGCCCTTGGCCAGCTTCGGCGACGGCGATGGAGCGAATTTCCGCCAGGTCTGCCCAGAACACATCCAGCGCCGCGCACGCCAGAAGCGTGTCGTCTTCGGTAATCACCCAAAATTCGCGCAGGCAGTCATATGTACTTTCGAGGCTGCGGTGCAGCATCAAACCCTGCTCGGCATAGTGGTTCACCAACTCGCAGATCGATTTGGCGTCACGGACATGTGCTTTTCGGACCTCCATTGTGGGGTATTGTACTCCAATCCTGAACGAATTGGTAGCGCGGGAGATGGACAATGGAGAATTTCGCTGGAAACTGCCGCCTTGCGAGCATATCATAAACGTAGCCAACCAGTTGTATGTTCAGACCCTCTCACGCAAGGAGATCAGCATGAGTTTACGAATGATTCGGAAAATCGGTGAAATTGTTCGCGGCGGCGGGAGCTTGCGCGACGTGTCGCTGGGAATGTTCCTGGGCTTCACGCTCGGGATGGTGCCGGGGGTCAATCTCACGGCCGCGTTGTTGATTTTCCTGGTCGTACTGCTGAACTGCAACATTGGCGCGGTGTTCCTGGCGATGATGCTGGGCGCGGGAACCAGTTATATCGCCGTCGAGCCGTTGCACAGTCTTGGGCAGTGGCTGATTCACGATGCAGGCCTCGCGCCGCTTCTGACCCAAGTGGGCGAAACGCCTGTTCTGGCGTTCCTCGATTGGGAAAACTATTGCGTATTCTCGGGCCTGCTGACGGGCCTGGCGGGCGGCTTTGTGCTGGCGGTTGTCTTTGCATTCCTGGTCGGTTCGATTCGGCAGGGTGTGGTCAATCGTCGAAAGAAGTCGGAAAAGATGGATCGTGCGGCCGAGAATCGGTTTGTGCGCATCTTCCTGTGGATCTTTTTCGGTGGGCGCAAGGGGACGTTGGAAGACTCTCTCAATAAACGCTCGCCGCTGCTGCGGCGCAGTGGCGCTGTTGTGATTTTGATTCTCATCGGCCTGTTTGTCGGCGGGGCGTGGTATGTCGCCAACGTGAACGTCACCCCCTATGCCAAGGATGGCCTGGAGCGGGTCAACGGTGCCGAGGTGAACATTACGGACCTTGCCCTGTCGCTCCACGGCGGGTCGATCTCGATGGACGGGGTACAGTTGACGAAGAATTCGGAGCCGATTCGTAACCGGTTTGCGATCGGGAAAGTTGGCATGGACATGTCGTTCCTGTCGCTTCTGAAAAAACAGATTGTGGTGGATCGTGTCGAGTGTCTCAACTTGACAATCGATACCAAACGCGCGAGCGAGGGGATCGTGTATACCCTTGAGAGCTTTTTCCCCGATTTTGACTTTGATCTCGAGGACGCGGAGAATGCCGAGGATCCGCTGACGACGATTCTGGGCTATATCGAACAGGCCGAGCAGCTCAATGAATATTGGAAAGAGGTCCAGGGGATGATGGGGGACGAAAAAACGCCCGAGGAACTTGCCAAGGAAGATGCCGAGAAGAAAGAGAATTCGCGCGTGGCGTGGTATCGCTCGCAGACGGCCTACTCGCAGCTACATACGAAGACACCAGCGTGGCTGGTCCGCGAGGTCGAAATTGACGTCCATTTGGTGGACGTGTTCCCGGCGCTGAAGGTGAAGATGACGAATCTGTCCTCCGATGCCAAGATTGCGGGCGAGCCGGTCTTTGAAGTGTATCCCGATCCCGAAGGGCTGGATGCCTTCTTGGTCACGAAATTCGGAGAGAAGTACAAAGGCCTCGGCACGGCGATTGTCCCGATGTGGCGCACCCTGACCGATCCCAAAGCCACCGACGCGGAAAAAAGCGATGCCGTCGGCAAGCTTGTGTTGAAGTTTGCTGCGGGCAAGGGCCTGGAGATTCTGAAAGACAAGGTCGGCGACACTCTCAAGGACAAGATCGGCGATGAGCTGGGCGACAAATTGGGCGAGGATTTGAAAAAAGGCGTCGGGGGGTTGCTGGACGGCTTCGGCGGCAAGAAAGACGAATAAGAACAGGCGCCCTCAATCGAGAAATAAAAACACCGCCCGTCGGATTGCTCCGGCTGGCGGTGTTGTTTTGTGTGTAGCGGGTTTTAAAATTCGTCTTTGAGGCCGAGGGAGTTGGCGATGCGGTCGAAGTCGTCGAGGGAGTAGTATTCGACGACGATTTTTCCGGTGTGCTTTTTGCGGCCCGGTTTGATGTTGACCTTCGTGCCGATCGCCTGGGTGAGTTGTTCTTCAATGTCGCGGACATACGCGGGCTTGTCGGTGGCGACGGGTTTCTCGGCGAGGGGTTTGTCGGCGGGCTTTTCGGCCACGGCGAGCTGTTCGAGTTTCCGCACCGAAAGGCCTTCGGCGACACTGCGCCGTGCGAGATTCACCTGACGCTCGGGGCTTTCCAGCAGCGAAGCGAGGACTTTGGCGTGGCCAAAGGAGATTTGTCGCGAGGCGATGATCTCTTTGGTTTCGTCTTCGAGCTGATTGAGGCGGACATAGTTCGCGACGGTCGCGCGCGCCTGGCCAAGACGCTCGGCGGCGTCTTTTTGGGTGAGTTCGTAGCGGTCCATGTAGTTGCGATAGGAATCTGCTTTTTCGATGGGGTTGAGGTCGCTGCGTTGGACGTTTTCGATGATCGCCCATTCGAAGACCTGGCGTTCGGTGGCTTGGCGGACGACGCACGGAACGGTCGAAAGCCCCGCTTGGGTGGACGCGCGCAGACGGCGTTCGCCGGCGATGAGGATGTATTTCGCGTCGACCCCGTCGAGCTTGGCATCGGTAACGATCAGCGGCTGAAGCACTCCGTCCTGACGGATGGAGCTGGCGAGTTCGGCGAGTTCGGTCGGGTCGAACGTCGAGCGCGGCTGATGGGGGTTGGTGGTGATGTCGGCGATGGCGAGTTGCGTGGGGTGGCCATCGGGGCGGATGCGCGCGAGGTCCTCTTCGCTTACGGCGGGAGCGGGCTTGTCGGTTTTGCCGTGGATGAGGGTGTCGAGGCCGCGGCCGAGGCGGCGCTTGGGTTTGGTCTTGTGGCTCATGGGAATCCTTTCAGGAGTTCAGTATCCCTATTTTGCATGTCGCCGGGCAAAAAGCAACCCCGCATCTGATTCGCAGGACTTGCGGGCGGAAAAATCGATTGTCTCTCGACGGCGGCGATGCCTTGCTAGATGTATTTCAGCAGGGCGGCTTTGTGGACGCTGCGGCCTTCTTCGATGTACTTGGTCTCGAAGTTCGTGCCGACGGTGTGGACGTCCTCGGCGAGCAGGCGCGGGAATTCGCATCGCGCAAAGCCCGGCGCATCGGCGATCACTTCGAGCATGTGTTCAAAGTAGTCGCGGTGGTCGGTCACCAGCAGCAGTTGCCCGCCGGGGACGAGGATGCGGCGCACTTCGTCGAGGAATGCGGGCTGGATCAGCCGGCGACGTTGGTGGCGGCGCTTGGGCCACGGGTCGGGGTAGTAGATGTGCAGGCGCAGCAGCGATTCGTCGGGTGTGTGTTTCACGACGAGGCCCGCGTCGGTGGCGAACATGCGGATGTTGTCCAGGCCGTGGCGGCGGAAGCGGTCGCTGCAGTGTTCCGCGTAGGGGCGCGCATATTCGATGCCGACGTAGTTGAGTTCCGGGCGGAAGGTCGCGCGGCCGAGCAGGAAGGTCCCTTTGCCGCAGCCGATTTCCATCTCGACGGGGCGGGCGGGGCGATCCGGGAACATCGTCGCAAAGTCCAGGGGCGTTTCGGCGAGTTCATCCGGCAGAAGGATGTCGCCGGTGTCCCATTTCTGGTCGGGGCGGTGCTTGAGTTTGTTGGGGGAGGTCGTTCGCATCGCGATATCCTATTCACGTTGGCCCTATTTTGCAAGACCCTCTGGGCAGAAAAAAGGCGATCGCCAAGCTCCAGCGCGAAGAATCCGCGCTTCGGGTTTGACATTCGCTTCCCTATTGTGATATCTTGATTCGATCTATGAATACGTTCCTCCAATCCTTGAGCGCCTACTGTGAAGCCAATCCGTTTGGCAAAAAAAGTCTCATAGCCCCTTCGCGTCGCATCGGCCAGCAGTGGCTGGATACGTTGGCGCGCAGTGCGCCGGCCCGGCCTGTTGTTCACGTCCAGATCGAAACGCCCGATTCTCTCGCCGCCCGGATTTGTGATGACCATCTTGCGGCGGAGGGGCTGGAGGTATTGCCGTCACCGCTGGGTCCGATTCTGTGTGGAAGGGTGCTCGCCGAAATGTCCGATTTTCCCCCGTCGCAAAGTTATGCCGAAGCACTCTATCGGACGCTGAGCGATTTGCGGGGTGCGGGCGTGACGGCCGGGGACATTGAGGCGGTCGGATTCCGCTCGAGCGAATATGCCAAGGACCTTCTCGAACAGTTCACCCGCTATCAACAGCTTCTCCAGGAGGAGCACTATATCGATCGGCCGGGGTTGTTCCTCTTGGCTGCGGAAATTCTTGCAGCCAACCCAGGGGCCGTCGGCGAGGGGGCGATCCTCTGCGGCGATGGCGACCTTGCGCTTCAGTCGGGTGCAGAGCGAACCTTCTGGCGCGCGCTGGAAGCACAGGGCGTTGTGGTGTCTCTTACGAGTGATTTCCGCGCCGCCACCGCAGAGCCGACCCATCTTTCTCCGACATCGTTGCGCGAGCGGCTGGAAACGATTCTCGCTCACCGCCGGGATCTTGGCCAGTGCGAACCGCTCCAAATTCGCAGAGCACAGGGACCCGCCGCAGAGGTCCGCGAGGTGCTGGGTTATTGCCTGCGGAATCAAATTTCACTCGACCGCGTCGAATTGCTCTACACCCGCGCGGAGGTCTATCTGCCGCTGATTTACGAGCAGGTGCATTTGCTGCTGGGCACGGATCGCGCGGCGAGTTATTCCGACGGGATTCCGGCGGGGTTCAGTCGGCCCGGACAATTGCTGCAGGGGGTCTGCGCGTTTTTGCAGAACGATTGTAGCCAGGCCGTCTTCCGCGAGCTTCTCGTGAGCGGCGCGGTGCAAACCAGTCGCCCTGCGCGGCAGTTGGTCCAGACGCTTGATCGTCTTGGGATTGAGGTTGGGCATTCCCGCTGGGAGGCGATGCTCGCGGATGCGATTGCCGCTGCTCAGGCGCGCGGTGCGACGCGAGACCGCGACGATCTGCAGGAGCTTCAATCGATTCTCTCGCCGCTGCTGGACGCGACGCGGGAGCTTGTTTCCCAGCCCATGGCCGCGCCGGAAACGGTTCTCGGCGCGATGGAGATTGCGCTGAATCACCTCGCCGCGCGAAAAAGCGAGCTGGACCACAACGCCCATCAGCGGCTTGGATTTGCGCTGGAGCAATTGCTTCAATGGCACCGAACCCACCCCGGCGAAGAGCCCCTCGACGCACAGTTGGCCTCGTTGGCGGCGTTGGTGTCCAGCACCTGTGTCGGTGCGCGCGGGACCGAGCCTGGCCGGCTGTTTGTGGCGCCCTATGCCACCGGCGGCCACAGCGGACGAGAGTTTGTTTTCGTCCTCGGCCTGAACGATCACCTGTTCCCGCCGACGCCCCAGCAAGACCCGCTCCTGCTCGACGAGGACCGCCAGCGCATCATCGGCGAAATCCACAAGCCGCTGCCGCTGAGTCACACGCGCCTTCACCATGCACGCGAAACGTTCCTCGGCCTCCTCGCGCGAACCGCGGGGCGGGTGCGGCTGAGCTTTTCCTGTCACGACCTCGTCGACGACCGCGAGCTGTATCCTTCGACGATTCTTTTTGCGCTGTGCGCCATCGTCGAGGGCCTGCCCGGCGCGGACAGTAAAACGCTGAACGATCATTGCGGCCCGGCGGCGACCTGGCTGCCGCTTGATCCCCAGGATGCGCTGGAAGTGTCCCATGCGTCGCTTGCGACGGTGTGTCGCGAGGCCGGTTCTCCGGCGGATGTGCGCGCGCTGTTGCCCGAGCATCTCGCTGAGGGCCTTCGCGCGCAGGACCACTGGGCCGACCCGGCAACCTTCGGGCCGTGGAACGGGGACGTTGCGCCAGCGGACCCCGGCGAGCAGGCGAAGTTTTCGCCCAGTGCGCTGCAAACTCTTGCGGCGTGTCCTCGGCGATATTTTTTCCAGAAGCTCCTCGGCCTGTATCCGCCCGAGGAGCGGGACCTTTCGCCCGACCAGTGGCTGACCCACGCCGAGTTTGGCACGTTGTTTCACGATGTCGCCTGCGAGTTTTACCGGATTCGGAATTCCGAGGCGCGGCCATTTGAAGGCACCCAGGCCGACCGTGACGAGTTCCACGAGTTGTTGCAGCGGCGCATTCAGGAGAAAAAACAAACGCTTCCCGCCAGCTCGGACCACGCGTTTGAAACCACCTGCCGCCGACTCGAGCAGGCGGCGGATATTCTTCTTCGGGAAGATAGTGACGAGTTGTCCCGCAGCGGCTTGCGGCCAAAGTGGCTGGAGGTTTCCGTAGGGCTCACGCCGGAAACCATCGGCGAGACGTGCGGCACGGACATGGACCTTCCCGACCCGATCGAAGTCAAACTCCCGGAAGGAACGTTTTTGCTCAACGGCCGAATCGACCGTGTCGATGCGCGCGAAGAGCCCGCCGGCGAGTTTGCGATTTGGGATTACAAGACGGGCGCCTCGACGAAGTTCAAGGCCATCGCGACCCTTGGCCGCGGGCGGATCCTCCAGCAGGATCTGTATGAGCGGATGTTCGCGGCGGCATTGTCCGCGAAGGGTCTCCCTGGCCGGGTTGCCTCCAGCGGATACTATTTCACCAGCGACCGAGGCCTCGGCAAGCGCCTCGCGATTGACCCCGCCGAGACGCGCGCGCTTGCGGATGGAATTCTGGGGAACCTGTTGCGGATGGTTCAGGACGGGACCTATTGCGCGACGACCGACAAGGCCGACTGCGCCTATTGTGATTATCGATTGATCTGCGGCGACGTGGACACCGTGGCCACCATTTCCAAGGCGCGTCTGGAAGAGTGCGACGCCGCCGGGCTGGACGCGTTCCGCGCTCTGCGAGAGATCCAAACGGGGGGCGAGGAATGACCGAGTCGAAACACATCCTCGCCGACCAGGCCCAGCGCGACACCATTCAGCATCGCCTTGATGTGGTGATGCTCGTCGAAGCGTCGGCCGGGACGGGCAAGACCTATTCGATGGTCCAGCGGATGATGGAGCTCATTCGTGCGGGGGTTCCTGCGGACTCGCTCGCGGCGATCACCTTCACCAAAAAAGCGGCCGCCGAGCTGCAAGGGCGATTCTTCAAGGCGCTGCAGAACACGGCCGCCGACAGCAACATTCCGCCCGTCGAGCAGGAACGATTTGCTCAGGCTGCGAGTATGATCGACCGCTGTTTCCTCGGAACGATTCACTCGTTCTGCGGGCGAATGCTTCGCGAAAGACCGCTCGAAGCAGGCGTGGGAATGAATTTCACCGAGCTGGACGACGAGGCCGATCGCGCGCTCCAGCGCCACGCGTGGGAGCTGTTTGTCAGCGAGTGCTATGGGAATCAATGGCCGTGGATCGAACGGCTGGACAACCACGGCCTGCGCTTTGGCGACCTTCGCGCGGCGTTTGGCGACTATTGCAACTATCCCGACGTCGCGTCGTGGCCCAGCGAGAAAACGGACCTTCCCACCGAAGACGAGCTGCGATTTGCGCACGAAGAATTTCTCAAGCTCCTCAGCGGTGGTGAGGCCGTTCTCAGTCAGATCCGCGCCCAGCAAACCCCGGCCATCGAGTTTGCGAAAAACACGGATGGGCTTCTCGCGCTCTATGCCGACCCGCCGCTGGGTTATGCGCACTTGCAGTTTGACACGCCGCACCACCGTCGCGATGCGATGCTCTATTTCGAGGCGCTCAAGCCTGTCCCCAAGCTGATCCAGAAGTATTGGCCCGGCGAGAAGGGCGAGCGCAAGGAGCGTTGCCTTGATGCGCACGCGCAGTGGGAGACGTTTTATTCCGCGTCCGTCGAGCCGGTGTTGGCGAAGTTGCGCGCGAGTCGCTATGCGCTGATTTTGGAGTTGTTCGCGGAGGCGCAGAAGGTGTATGACCAGTTGCGGCGCAATCAGAACGTGCTGAATTTCCAGGATCTCCTGATGAAAACCGCCGCGATGCTTCGGACGCATCGGCCGGTGCGCGAATATTTTCAGAGCAAAGTGCATGCGCTGTTGGTCGACGAATTTCAGGACACCGACCCGATCCAGGCCGAGATCATGCTGCTGTTGACGGCGGACGATCCGGCCGAGTCGGACTATCGCGCCGCCCGCCCGCAGGTCAAACCTAAGCGCGCGCTGGGCACGACGATGGACATCGCCTCGCTGTTTGTGGTGGGCGACCCGAAGCAGTCGATTTACCGATTCCGCCGCGCGGACATTCAGACCTACGATTTCGTAAAAGACCGCATCCAGGCCGTCAGCGGCGCGGCGGGGCTGCAGGAACTCAACACCAACTTCCGCTCGTCGCGCTCTGTGATTCAGTGGGTCAACGGGCAGTTTGGCCGCGAGGGCACGCTGTTCCCGCTCGAGGCCACGACCGATCAAGCCGCCGCCAAGGACATGAACGTTGGCAACGACGAGGCCGACCTTCCCGCCTCGGCCGACCTCCATGGCGTCAAGAGCGTGCGGGACGATTACTCGGGCAAGAGCAGCGTGTCGCCCTATCAGCTCGAAGCGCAACGGATTGCGGCGTATATTCACGACGCGGTCACGGAAGAAAAAACGATTATTGATTTCGACGGGGGTCGGCCACACCTCCGTCCGGTTTGCTATGGCGATTTTCTGATCCTGTTGCCGAAGCGCAAGCCGCTCGCGGTCTATGGCGAGGCGTTGCTGGCGCGGGACATTCCTGCCCAGGTCACGGGCGGCTCGCAGCTCAACGAAATTGAAGAGCTGGCGCTGGTTCGCCGTGCGGCCGAGGCGCTTCTCGCGCCGGACAATCCGGTCGCGCTCGTGGCGATGCTGCGCAGCGGCCTGTTCGGGCTGGATGACGAATCCCTGCTCCAGTTCAAGCGCGCGGGCGGGGTATTTGACTATCGCTGCGATCCGCCCGAGTCACTTCCCGAGGGAAATCGAGCGCGTTTCGTGGTCGCGTTTGCCAAGCTGCGGACCTATCGCGATTGGCTCGACGCGCAAACCCCGCCGGTGGTCGTTCTCGAGCGGATGCTGAGCGATCTGGGGCTGCTTCTCCGCACCGCCAGCCGCAACGGGTTCGACGGAACGCTCGGCGGGCTTTCGCGCACGATTGAACTTTTGCGTGGCCATCTGCGAACCTTCGCCCTCGGCAACGACATCCCGACGCTCTTGGCGGACCTGGTGGACAAGCAGGCACAGTTCGACGTGATTCCCGCTCGGCCGCCGCAGGTCGCGCCCGTGCGCGTGATGAATTTGCACAAGGCCAAGGGTCTCGAAGCGCCGGTGGTGTTCCTTGCTGGCGCGCGCGGGAAAACCGCCAAGTCGCCGCGTCTCCACATCGACCGCAACGGCGATCGGGTCCGGGGATATATGGTCTTCCGCGGCGCGGGATTCCACGGCGGCGCGGGCAAGCTTCTGGCGTGTCCGTCAAATTGGGATCAGCAGGAAGAGAGCGAGAAAACATTTTTGGACGCGGAGGCCACGCGGTTGCTGTATGTCGCCGCCACCCGCGCCGGGCGATGCCTCGTTGTTGCTCAGCGCAAGAAATGGTACAAGTCCAATCCCTGGGCCGATTTTCACGAGGCCATGGAGACGGCCGAGCCTCTCGCGTTGCCTGCCGGATGCGACTTGCCGCCCGTTCCCGCTGCGCCCTCTGCCCGGGGGATTGAGCTTGACCTGGCCGAGAGGCGTGCCACGCTCGCCAGCCAAAAACGCAGTGCGCTCACTCCGAGCTATGAGACGGTGGCCGCCAAAGCCGCCGCCCTTGGTGACGCGCACCCGACGGCTGAACCCGGCGATGCGGATTCGCGCGGCATGGCCTGGGGGACGGCTGTACACGAATTGCTCGACCATGTCTTCCGGCGCGGCGCGGGGGATCTTGCCTCGGCCGCAGGAGCGATGTTGGAGTCCGCCGGCCTGGATTCCTCGTTACGGGATTCGTTGGTGGAGACGGTCGAAACGGTGCAGACATCGGACCTTTGGCAGCGTGCCCTCCGCGCCGAGGAATGCTACAGCGAAGTGCCCTACACGGCGGCGACCAAGGCGTCGGGCTCGGGCCACGATGTGATTGAGCGCGGCGTGATCGACCTCGCGTTCCGGGAGGAAGCGGGCTGGGTTTTGGTGGATTACAAAACGGACGCTGCCGCGGCGAATCGGCGTGAGGAGCTGGTCGAGTATTACCGGCCACAGCTGGAGAGTTATGCGCGCGCCTGGGCGGGAGCCTGCGGGGACGTGCCCATCACAACGGTCCTTCTGTTCACTGCGACAAACCAGACCGTGACGCTCTAGGCCCAGAGCAAGCTCGCAAATCCGCCGGGGCTCGAATGAGGTGTGGGCATAAAAAGAGCCCCTTTCACACATTGTGCGAAAGGGGCTTAAATCCGGAGAGGGGGGGATTCGAACCCCCGGTACGGCATTAAACCGTACGCCGATTTAGCAAACCGGTGCATTCAGCCACTCTGCCACCTCTCCAGGTGGGTTTGCCCGAAACGGGCAAGGGGCGGAATTATAATCTCACGCCTCCCAAGCGTCAATATGTTTTTTCCGGGTTTATGGAATTGTGCCAGATTTGGAGTTTCCCCCGGCCTGGGGGTTTCGTTTTCGTGCCCTTGCGGTCTGGATGGTTTTCATTGGCGAACCCGGGGATAGGTCTGGATATTTTTGCGCAGATCAGGCATAATCAGCATCATACGGGAGATACGCAACATGAAGCAGATTGGCGACTACAAGATCATCGAACAGATTGGCGCGGGCGGGATGGGCGAAGTGTGGCTTGCTGAGAACGTCCACATGCACAAACGCTATGCGCTCAAGCTCTTGCCGGAGGCGGCCACGCGCGAGGCGAACTTTGTCGCGCGCTTCTTCGACGAAGGGCGCGTGATGGCCGAGCTGGACCATCCCAACATTGTCCGCGTCCACCACGTCGACCGCGATGCAGGCCGCCTCGCCGCACAATATAGCACGACGGCCGCCCTGATCGCCATCGACGGCGGTGGCGGGCGCACGGTCCTCGACACGCACGTTTTCGCCGCGGGCGAAGAATTTGGCGAAGTGTTCTTCGATGTCCCTGGCGCAGCTGCATACGCCGGCCAAGACCTCGGCATGATGCTGGTCTTCCCCACCACCGGCTGGCCGCAAATCGACGATGTGACGATCTCCGTTACGCCCGTTCCCGAACCGGCGACAATGAGCCTGCTGGCACTCGGCACCGTGGCGATGCTCCGACGCCGTAAGAAGTAAAGACAAACAGTGCAGGCAAGATGCCCGACTGCGGGCTTCGCCGCACCACAAACACAGAACACACCAACGGGCGGCTCTTCGGAGTGGCCCGTTTTTTATTGGAATCGCGACGCGTCTCGGATAGACTATTTCTTCTCGCCACACGGCCAATCATTCCACCCCCTCGCAAAGGACATACCATGAAACGTCGCCACTTCCTCCGCATGACCGGAACCGCAGGTCTCTTCGCCGCGGGTTGCTCCACCCTTGTCGCAAAGAATGAAACGCCCAAAGCCATCAAACGCCCCAACGTGCTGCTGCTCTACACCGACGACCAGACGTTCCAGACCATCGGCGCACTGAACAATCCCGAAATCAAAACGCCCAACATCGACAAACTCGTCGCGCGCGGAACCACCTTCACCCACGCGATGAACATGGGCGGCTGGAGCGGTGCGATCTGCGTCGCCGCGCGTGCGATGCTCAACACCGGCCGCCGCGTGTGGGACTGCCAAGGCCAATCCGCTGGCAACGGCAGACTGCCCCTCTTCGGCGAGCAGTTCCGCAAGTCCGGCTACAACACCTTCGTCACCGGCAAATGGCACAACGGCACCGTGACGCTCAAAAAGAGCTTCACCCACATCGGCAAAACCGGCGGCGGCATGTTCGGCTCAACGGGCATGACCGGCGACGCCTACCTTCGGCCGAACCCGCCCAAAAAAGATACCTGGGACCCGAGCGACAAATCCCGCAGCGGCCACTGGCGCAGCGTCAATGGCGCCGACGGCAAGAAAACAATCATCCACTCCTCCGACCTCTGGGCCAATGAAGCCAACGGATTCCTCAAAGACGTCGCCGCCAAATCGGCCGACCCGTTCCTAATGTACGTCGCGTTCCACGCACCCCACGACCCGCGCCAGAGCCCCAAGGAATACATCGACAAATATCCCGTCGACAAGATCGCCATCCCCGACAACTACAAACCGCTCCACCCGTTCAACTCCGGCGACATGTACATCCGCGACGAAATCCTCGCGCCCCACCCACGCACGAAAAAGGCCGTCCAGCAACACCGTCAAGAATATTACGCAATCATCACCCACGCCGATGCCGCCATCGGGCGCATCCTCAAGGCGCTGGACGACTCCGGCAAAGCCGACGAGACGATCGTTATTTTCACCGGCGACCACGGCCTCGCCGTCGGCCGTCACGGCCTGATCGGAAAGCAAAACCTCTACGACCATTCCGTCCGCGTGCCGCTGATCTTCGCCGGGCCGGGCATCCCCAAGGGCAAGAAAATCGACAAGCAGGTCTACTACCAATCGCTCGCGCCGACGATGATGGAGTTCTGCGGGATCGACGTGCCCAAGACGGTCCAATTCCAATCCCTGCGGAATCTGATCGATGGAAAACCGGGCGGCTATCAAGGCGAGAAAGAAGCCTACCTCGCCTACCAGATTTACCAGCGCGCCCTCCGCGGCGAGAAATACAAACTCATCGTCTACCCCTACGCCGGCAGCAAGATCGTCTGGACCAAGAACAATAACGAGTCGCGCTCCCACAACAAAAGCGCGTGCTATCCCGTCAAACCCTACAAAGCGCGCATCCAACTTTTCGACATCCAGACCGACCCCGGCGAGCTGACCAACCTCGCCGACGACCCAAAATTCAAAACCATCCGCGAGACCATGTTCGCCAAACTCCAAGCCGAGTGCACCGCCCACAACGACCCCATCAAGGACCTGCGCAACCCGCCGGAAATGAAAATCGGCGGCAAGCTTCACTATGGCTCGAACTGGGACCCGAGACGAATCAAGCCCACCCACTTCGCACACGCCCACCCCGCGAAATAACAGAAAGAACGAAACCTACAAAAACACCCGACGAATGCAATCGCATCGCCGGGTGTTTTTTTTATGTTCCATTCAGTGTGTTCTATTTCTTGCGGCGGCGCAATAGGCCAATCCCGCCGAGGGCCAGCAGGCTCATCGTCGCCGGTTCGGGAACGGTCTCGACCGCCCAAGCAATATCCACATCTCCATTGGCCGTGTCCAATGTAAACAGTCCGCCATTGGCAATTTCCGATGCGTCAAATCCCAACTCCGCCAAGTCTTTACCGCTAAACTTCATCCACCCACTGATCTCTGTCGTGGCGGTGAAATCCTGCGGGCCCATCAACATGCTGCCGTCAAACCGAAGCGCATCCCCGGAGTTCTCGCTTGGATAAAGGTAACCCGGGGTGGCCCATGGAGCACCTGTCGTGGGAGAGTCCAGCCCGACGTAGGAGATATTTCCAACAGGCTGGTTTTCCAGAACGTTTACTTCCCCTCCGGACACATATCCACCGAGACTATTTCGCGTTTGGGAGGAATACCCGTCTGTCGTATGATCCACACCCATCACGCCGCTGTAGCTCAGCGTCGTGGTGTCCGAGTCTGAATCATAGGAGAACAGGAGATTGATCTCCGCGGCCGAGGCAATTGTTGCCATAGAAACAATCGCCACAATTCCAATCAGTGTTTGCTTGATCATAATCTGCTACCTTTCAGAGCGTCAAGAATGCAATCCACACCCTCGCGCAAAATAGAGTTCGTCCGGCCAGAGACATTTCCCAGATCGGACATTGAAGAAATAAGTTGCGGCTCTGCTACGATCGCAACTCCTGCTAAAAAAAGTATAAACGACAGAACCCTATCCGCAAGTTAAAATGCGTAAATATAATTATTTGTTGGAAATTTTTAATTAACCAGCCATGAATCACCTTCACCCACCTTCGATTGCCCCCTCCATCTATCCACCGGTATAAACAAAAAAGGCGACCCAATTGGATCGCCCATGATACTTGTCTTTCTTCTATGCTCTACGTCACATCCTGCGCTTCATACTTTTTCGTGTACTCGTCGATCTTCGCGAGGATGCCCGCCTCTTCTTCGAGGTACATCTGCTGGATGAATTCGTCATGGAAATTGTAGGTGCGCTCGGTGAACGTTGTCGTTTCGAGTCGATTGAAGAAACGCCCCTCGGCCTCGGCGAGGTCGCTGCCGTAGATGTGCCACGAGTCGGCGTGCCAATTGACCCGGCCGAGCTGGACGTCCTTGCCGGTCTTCTCGGCGACGCCCGCTGCGATCACGTCTTTGAAAAATTGAATGAACCCGAACGCGTTCATGAAGAATGCGCCCCACGCGTCGTTGCTGCGGTGGAGCGAGGCGGCGGGGCTCGAATCCGGGCCGGTGTTCACCTCGATGGGGACGCGCCATCGCGGCCAGCCTATGACCTACCGGGATGTATACAATAGTGTGAAATATTGGGCGAAGCAGGCGAAGCTCGACGGCCGATTCACACCGCACGGCCTGCGGCACAGCGGCACGACTGAGCTGCTGAGTTGTACCGGAGGGGATGTAACACTGGCGATGAATTACGCTGGCCATCGCGATCCTAAGACGACGATGCTCTATGACGACCGGCGGGCGGCGGGCATGTCCGAGGCCGTGGAAATCGTCTCTCGCGGCCTTCAGACGGCGAATGCCAAGCGCACTTTGCCCAAAAAACGGCGTGCTTCAGATAACTACTGATCCCTGTAACAATCTCACTTTGGCTTTCGCGCAGCTAATTCAGATGATTAAAAGGGTTACAATCAAAAATTGGCTCGAAAATCAAAAGAGGTCAGCTATTTGGTTTGAAGGGATTCCGAGGACGTTGACTACAATTTTGTCGCGTTTTCAATGCCTTAGCCACTTTGCTGTTTTTGGCCAATCTGGCTCAAATTAATCTTTTGTTCAGTCATACGAAATGCCCCGTTTTGACCCTCTCCAGAGAAAAAAGGTACTGTCGGAGCAAAAACACCCCAGAAGGGCGAGGGGAACAGGGCTGTCCCCGGAGAGACTTTCTTTCCCCTGACCTGCCCCTGTTTTATGTACCAGGCTAAGTGAGAGTCGGTTGCATGATTTCG
>JABGPZ010000028.1 GCA_018644725.1 Phycisphaerales bacterium | reverse complement strand
AGAGACTCCCGCGCCAAACAATCCCGAATTTACAGAAACAAATTTACACTACCTGGCCAATGCGGTGTAGTGATAGCCAACAATCACGTCTTCCGCCCTTCGGGTTCCACCCTCCAACACCACTTGAACGATTTCACGCACAGTCAATTCATGAGTCATAATGATCTCCTTCCTGAATTGCTCCAAGAGTTATCATTTCATTGTTAGCGCGAAATATCATGTTTTCCATTAATTTTGATTAGTTTTTTACTTCTTATCAGTACCATTTATATCATATTTCTTCATTTTTCACTCCGACCCCAGGCCATATCTCCAAACCCCAGTTGCATTTGCTACGCCCTGGCGCTAGAGTATCGCCATGGAAGAAATAAACAAATCCGAACTGGACCTCGAACGCCAATTGTTTGGTGTGAAGCACTTTCCCCAGCAAAACCACCTCGCCCGCCTGTGGCACAATGGGTGGGTCGAGGAATTGGACAAGCCCCCGCTGAGGCGGAAGCTGCCGGCGGCGCTGGCCTATTGCCTCTTGGGCGGAGCGCTGGCGACGGGGATGGCGATGGGCAAACTCGCGGGCATTGCCGACTGGAGCCTGCTGATTCTCGGCGCAATTTTGGTCTTCGTCGGTCTGGAAGAGCTGGTTCGGGCATTGAAATTTTCGCCAACTCGCTTGGAACTCGAGCAAGACCGCTATCAACCCGGAGAGCTTCTCCGCGGCAAACTCCACTGCCGTCGAGGCCTGGCCGCCAGCAAGAAAACCGAGGTCACCCTGCAGTACATCGCGCAGGTCCTCGTCTGGGATCAGCCGAAGATCGGCTGCTATCGCAATGCACCCGAAGCCGTCAACATCGAACAGTACCGCAGCGAATGGACCATCGATGCCGAGAATTTTCCCGACGGCGTGATCCCCCTGCCGATGCCGCTGGAGATCCCCCTCCCCAACGAGAACGGAAAAAGCAACACCGTCCTCACAGGCCAATGGAAATATGCATGGCGCCTGACACTCCGCGCCGACCTGCCCGGGAGGGACTTCAAAAGCGAATTCCTTCTGCCGATCTTTGACGAAGAGTAAATTGTCGCGTCATTCGGCCCATTCGCCCCTTAAAAAAAAGTGAGCGTTGTATCGTTTTAATACAACGCCCACCTTCGTGAACTGTCCGGTCATTCCCGTTTACTGGATCGGCTTGAGGATCATGCCGGTCGCGAGCTTCGGGTAGAAGTAGGTGCTTTTGTGGGGCATGGATGCGCCGGCGTCGGCGACGGCCTCGACCGCGCCCACGGGCGTGCCCTGGAGGACCAGCGCCGCGTTGGCCACGCCGGAGGTGGCCAGCGATTTGGCCTTGCTTCCATCGGGCGTATAGATGATGTCGAAGTCGGGGCCCTGGAATTCTCCGATGGCCTTTTCGATCAGCAACGTGTGGAGGATCGCCACGTCAAGGTTGCGCCACGCGTCACATTCGTCGGGCGCGGCGGTGAGCATCTGCTGGGGGTCGACCAGCGTCAGCGCCCATGCGTCGTCGCCGATCAGCAGCGCGATGGTCGCGGGGCCAATTGCGCTCAACACTTCGTCAGCGTCGGTAAAGTCGGTCCCGGGTGCGAGTTTTTGGACCTCGAAGCCGTCGAGGGTTCCGATCAGCGAGTCGATGCTGAATCCGTCGGTCAGGCCGCAGAGTACGCGGTGGGTCGGCAGGACCAACAGGCCGGGGTCGTCGCGTGCGACGAGGCAGAACATGACGTAGTTCGCTTCGTGCTCTGCGTCGATTTCGCCCGCTTCGCGCAGGGCTTTGGCGTGGTTCATGGCCGTGGAATAGCGGTGGTGGCCGTCGGCGATGTAGGCGGGAGTCTCGGCGAGGGCGGCCTGGACGGTCACGATGGCGGCCTCGTCGGTCACGACCCACAGGGCCTCTTTGACATCATCCATTTCGCCAGTGATCGTCGGCTCGGCCGGTGCTGCCGCGCGGAGCGTGTCATAGCATTTCGACGGATCGTCATAGAACCCGAAGATCGGCGACATCTGTGTGCCGGTGGTCTGCGTCAGCATCAGGCGGTCGGCCTTGGGGCCGTCGAAGGTGTGCTCGTGGGGAATCACGTCTTCGCCGAGGGCCGTCGCAAACACGCCTGCAAGAATCGCGCGGCGCGTATAGGTTTGGCCAGCCCAGGTGTAGGTCTGCTCATAGCAATACATCGCCGGGGCATCGTCTTGCACGAGAACACCAGCCGCCTGCCACTCGACGAGTCGCTTGGCGGCCGCGATGTAGACCTCTTCGGGCCCGAGCGCCTTGGGGGGCATAAACGGCAGGTCAATCGTGACAATGTTGTTCTCACTCTTGGCCTCAAGGGCGTCTTTCTGCTCTTGGTCAAGAATGTCATACGGCGGGGCAATTACATTGGACACGTCACCGGCGGGGTAGTGCCAGCCGCAAAATGGGCGAATTTTCATAATCGGTCTCCTTCAAGAAGAGTGGAATTCATGTCAGGGCCAATCAGTATATACAATCCTTGCGATATTTGAAACCCCCCAGCCCGCTCCTGCGCCCATGGAACACGAAACTGAAGAACTCTTTTTCAATTTCTTCTTGCTGGATGTCAGCAGAGGACGTATAATTCTATGAAAGACACGTACTCAAGGAGTTTCCCATGATGACCAAGCTGACATTGACTGCCGCCCCGGCCGATATCCAGACCGCCAAATCCTACGCACAAGAGCACAACACCAGTGTCTCTGCGATGTTTTCGCGATTCATTCACGGACTCAAGGCCCGACAGAAGACCACATCCACGCCGAAGCGTCCCTCGACATTGAATGAAATTTCGGGGATCATCTCACTGGGCGAAAACCAGTCCTATGACGACTTGCGCCGCGAGGCACTCGCCAAGAAATATGGGCTATAGCGATGAACCGCATCTTTTTAGACATCAATGTGATTCTCGATATTTTCGCACAACGCGACCCACATTACGCCGCCTCGGCAGAAATCTACTCACAAATTGAGCACGGCGAATTGACAGGCCTGTTCAGCGTTCTCTCGCTGGGGACAACCCATTACATTCTCCAAGGCCATGCTTCACCCAAAAAGGCGCTACGGGCAATCCAAATTCTTCGGAGCGTCGTCGAGTTGGTGGACGCGCCCACATCGGTGGCCAATCTGGCAATTGATTCCGGCTGGGGTGACTTTGAAGATGCGCTGCAATACTATTCCGCCGTTCACGGCCGGGCCAATTGCATTGTAACACGCAATCCGCGTGATTTTTCCAAGAGCGAGATTCCCATTTTCACCCCCGAAGAGTTTCTTGCCCTACAAGAAGAATCTTGACCCACCAGGCAACGGAAACAAGGTGAAGTCTTCCCCCCTTCACCAAGAGTTGATATAATAAAAGGCTCGAATCGAACCCCAGCATGAAGGACTTCTCATGATTGCAGTCACCGGAGCAGCCGGATTTATCGGAGCCAACGTCGTCGCGGAACTCAACCGCCGCGGCTATGGCGATATTGTGGCCGTCGACTTTTTTGCCCCGCCCGGGCCCAGCCACGACATGAAAAACGACCCGGCGTGGCTGGACGAGCTGGACGTTACCGAGCGCGTAGAGGTCGCGGAGTTCCCCGCCTGGCTGGAGGCCAACTCCGACCGCGTCGAATCGATTGTCCACATGGGCGCGTGCAGCGACACGACCCAGAGCGACGAAGAGTTCATCACCGCGAACAATTTCGAATACACGCGGACGCTGTGGAACTGGGCGACCGCGAACCAGCGCCCGTTTGTCTACGCCTCATCCGCGGCGACCTATGGCGACGGCGACGCGGGCTATGACGATCAATGCGACCCGTCGGTCTATCAGCCGCTGAACCTGTACGGCTGGAGCAAGCACAACTTCGACCTTTGGGCGCTGGAGCAAACCGCGACACCGCCGCGCTGGGCGGGCATGAAATTTTTCAACGTCTACGGCCCGCGCGAAAGCCATAAAGGGCGCATGGCCAGCGTCGTCTTCCACGCCTTCAATCAGATTCGCGAAACCGGGCAGGTCCGCCTGTTCGAGTCCCACCGTGACGACTATTCCCACGGCGGGCAGATGCGCGATTTTGTCTATGTCGAGGACGTGGTGAACATGACATTGCACATGCTGTTCCACGCCGCGAGCGAAACGGCACCCAACGGAGTGTTCAATGCGGGCAGTGGCACGGCACGGCCATTCCAGGCACTCGCCGAGGCCACCTTCGCTGCGATGGGCCTCGAACCCAACATTTCCTACTTCCCCATGCCCGAAGATTTGCGCGGAAAATATCAATATTTTACCGAAGCGAAGATGGACAAAATCGAATCGGCGGGATACACTATTGCCAGACACAGTTTGGAATCGGGCGTAACGGAATACGTGAACTGGCTTTCGAAACAATAACTTTCCTTCCCGGACCCCGGCAATGACGCAACACAAGACAAAATTTCTGATCCTCACAACGCTCCTGCTTTTCCTGGGCGCGCTCCTTGTGTGTGGCAGCAGTTTTTACGTCGAGTGGTCCACGTTGCCCGCCCACACCACCGCCCCGTCGGGCCCTGCCCTTGTGACCCTCGCCGCGCCGCAACCCGCCCCGCCAATTCAGAGCCAACCCAGCCTGCACCTGCCCAACGGTGCGCCGGTCGCTCTTCGGTCCTATCCCACGGCTGGGCTGTCGCAAAGTGAACAGGAACTTCACCGCCAGAACGTCTACCTCACCGACCCTTCGGGCAATGTCATCGTAACCATGCCCCGCAGTCATTATGCAACGCTCCGCCGCAACCCCGCCGCGCCCAGGCCCGCCATTGCTCCCACGCAGACCATTCAGGTCGAGGCACTTGCGCCCGCGCGAGACGCTGGCCAAACCCCTGCGCGGTTGATCCTGAATCTCATTGTCAATCTTCTCCTCGCGGCGGGAATCACCATTCTGCTGATCATCGTCATTCTCGTACTGGGGAGCGACGTCCCGCCGCTGACGTCAACACCGCAGCCCGCACCCGCAACCGCACCAAGCCGCCCATCCGCCGCCGCGCCTGCGAAGAAAAACACCAAGCTCCCGATGCCGACCCCGCTGTCCTACCAGCCCCCCGGGCCGTCAATTCCGATCTGTTCGGTGTGCAAGCGTGTTCGGACCCAAAACGGAAAATGGCAAGCCATCGACGACTTGGACTCCAAAGACAAAACCAGTAATTTCAGCCACGGGATCTGCCCCGAGTGTACCAACCGGCTCTATCCGGACCTCCAATCCAAATAGCACCGACCTGTCTGCACAGATCAGCTCTATCCGGGTCTACTGGAAGAAGAATCCCCAGCCGATCCCCCGTCCTGAATTCTTCCGCTCTGCGACGACGAAAAGTGCAAGAAACAGGGTTGAATTCCGTTTTTAACCGTAGACGAGACTCGGGCGATACCGTACACTCGGCCCCTCAAATCACAAAATCACCTTTCTCATAGGAGTAGAGATGACCCAACGCGAAATTTCACGGCGAACATTGCTCGGAACCCTTGGCCTCGGCGCGGCGGCAACGCTCTTGCGCCCCGATTCGCTCCTCGCCCACTGCGGCGGTTGCGCGGGCGACGCCCAAGCCGACCAGCCGAACATCATTCTGATGATGGCCGACGACCAGGGCTGGGGCGATGTGGGCTATAACGGCCACCCGATGATCAAGACGCCGAGCCTCGACGCAATGGCCGCCGAAGGCGTTCGCTTTGACCGGTTCTACGCCGCCGCTCCGGTGTGCAGCCCCACGCGTGGCAGCGCCATCACAGGCCGCCACCCCTACCGCTATGGCATCCCCTACGCCAACACCGGCCACATGAAAAAAGAGGAAATCACCCTCGCCGACGCGCTCAAGCCCAAAGGCTACACCACCGGCCACTTCGGCAAGTGGCACCTCGGAACGCTCACTACGAAAATCAAAGACGCCAACCGCGGCAAGATCGGCGACACGAAAAACTTCTCCCCGCCATGGGTCAACGGCTTCGATGTCTGCTTCAGCTCCGAGTCGAAAGTCCCCACGTGGGATCCCATGCTCAAGCCTACCAAGTTGACCAAGACGTCGCTCCACAACGGCTGGAACGCGCTCAAAGACGGCGACGACACCGAACATTACGGCACGCACTATTTCACCGGCCAAGACCAGGTCGTTGCCGACAAAGACCTCAAGGGCTGCGACTCGAAGCTGATTATGGACCACGCGCTGAAATTCATCACCGCGGCCGTGAAGAAGAAACAACCCTTCTTCACGATCTGCTGGTTCCACGCGCCGCACCTGCCCGTGATCGCCGGGCCGAAGCACTATGCGATGTATCCCAAGGCCAAGGACGATTTCCACCGCAACTTCTATGGCTGCATCACCGCCATCGACGACCAGGTCGGCCGACTCCGCAAAGAGCTCGCCACCCTCGGCATCGCGGACAACACAATGCTCTTCTATTGCAGCGACAATGGCCCCGAAGGCACCGACAAGTCCCCCGGCCGCGCACAGCGCATCGCCGACGGGAAGACAATCCAACTCAAAGGCCGCAAGCGCATGCTCGAAGAAGGCGGCGTGCGCGTACCGGGCCTGATGGTCTGGCCGGCGAAACTCAAGACCCCCACCGTCGTCACCACGCCCTGCTCGACGAGCGACTATTTCCCCACCGTCCTCGCCGCGCTCGGCCATACGCTCAAGGACGTCGACAAGCGACCCTATGACGGCGAAGACCTTCTGCCCATCGTCACCGGAACGAAAACGACCCACGCGCCCATCGGCTTCCAAAGCGCAGGCAAGGCGGCGATGATTGACAACGACTGGAAAATCATCAAAGCCAAAACCAAGAAATCCAAAAAAACCAAAGGCGAAGCAAAACCCAAAGCGCCCAAGTGGGAACTCTACAACATCGCCAACGACCCCGGCGAAACCAAAGACCTCGCCGCCAAGAACCGCGACCGCGTCAAGGCGATGACCAAAACCTTCACCGACTTCCAAGCCAGCTGCACCCGCAGCAACAAAGGCGAAGACTACAAATAACGACAAACTGGCAACTGCAGAAAACGAAAAGCAGAAACAAGGATACACATCATGACCCACTCCATCTCCCGTCGTCAATTGCTGAAATATTCCTCGTTTGCGGCCGCCGCTGTGGCCGCGCCGAGCGTGCTTCGCGCCACACCCACCAAGAAACAACCCAACGTCGTGCTGATCATGGCCGATGACCTTGGGCACGAAGCGGTGGAATGCTATGGCGGCACGAGTCACAAGACCCCGCGCATCAACAAAATGGCGGCCGAGGGGATGAAGTTCACCAAGGCCTACTCCCAGCCCGTCTGTACGCCCACGCGCGTGAAGATCATGACCGGCCAGAGCAACATCCGCAACTATCAGGCCTTCAGCATCCTCGGGACCGAAGAAAAAACCACCGGCCACCTGATGCACTCCGCGGGCTACAAAACCGCCATCTGCGGCAAGTGGCAGCTCTACGGCTCGGAGGGCTACCCCAAGGGGATCGAATCCACCGGCATGCACCCCAAGGATTCCGGCTTCGAGACCTACTGCCTCTGGCAAATCCACAAGCGGGGCCTGCGATTCTGGAACCCCAAGATCAACACGAATGGCAAAATGAAGACCTATGGCAAGGACGTCTACGGGCCGGATATCTTCGCGAAGTTCGGCATGGACTTCATGACCGCCAACAAGGACAAACCGTTCTTCCTCTACTACCCGATGGTCCTCACCCACGCGCCGATGCTCCCCACGCCCGACAGCAAGAACCGCAAGAGCACAGACAAACAAAAGAATTTCTCCGACATGCTCGCCTACGCTGACAAGATCGTCGGCAAGTTCATCGACCACGCCGAACAACTCGGCATCGCCGAGAACACGCTGATCATTTTCACGGGCGACAACGGCACAGCCAGCTACATCAAGTCGATGATGAATGGCAAACTCGTCATGGGCGGAAAAGCCTCAGTTCACGAATATGGCAACCACGTCCCGTTCGTGGCCTATTGGCCGGGCACGATCGCCAAGGGCAAGCCCTGCACCGATTTGATCGACTTCTCCGACGTCTACCCGACGCTGGCAGAAATCGGCGGCGCGACGATGCCCAAAGACATTCCCTTCGACGGCCGAAGCTTCTTGCCGCAACTGCGCGGCGAAAAAGGCAACCCCCGCGATTGGTACTTCTGCTACTACAACCCGCGCCCAACGCGAAGTGGCAAGGAGCACATCTTCGCCCACGACGGCGAGTACAAACTCTTCCGCACAGGGGAGTTCTACAACACGGCCAAAGACCCGCTGCAGAAAAACGACCTCGCAGGCAAGACGCTTTCCTCCGCCGCCCAGGCCGCGAAGGATAAACTCCAGGCCGCACTGGACTCCATGCCCGCCAAGGCCCTCAAGCTGCGGTCCAAAGGCTCCGTCACCGAGACCCCAAAACCGACCCGCAAGCCCCGCAAGAAAAAGCCCGCCAAAAAATAGAAAGAGATTCATTTGACAAATGGAGATCGACAGCGTACGATATTGCGTACGGAAGGATATCCCATGACCTCTCTTACAGTAACACAAGCCCGAAAAGACCTCTACCGCCTCGTGGACGAAGTGCAGGAGTCCCATGAACCCGTTCGCATCACCGGCAAACGCGGCACGGGAATTCTCCTGTCGGAAGAGGATTGGATGGCCATTTCGGAAACACTCTTCCTGAACTCAATCCCTGGAATGACGAAAAGCATCATCAAAGGCATGCAAAGCCCCGTAGAGGAATGTGAAGAGGACCCCGGATGGTAGCCTGGCAAATTGTTTTCACGAAGCAGGCGCAGAAGGACGCAAAAAAATTGTCCTCCTCCAACCTGCGCCCCAAGGCGGAAAAACTTCTTGCCCTTCTTCGGGAGGACCCATTTCGAACTCCTCCGCCGCTGGAACGATTGGTTGGGAATTTGGCTGGCGCGATTTCCCGTCGAATCAACATCCAACACCGGCTGGTGTACCAAGTCCTCGAAGAAGAACATACTGTCAAAATCCTTCGCATGTGGACCCATTACGAGTAGCTATACAAAAACACCCGACCATTGGCCGGGTGTTTTTTTGTAGGTTCCGTCGGTTTACTTCGCGGCGGGTTTGGGCATGCCTGCGCGTGCGGCTTCGAGGCCCATGGCGGTCAACGAGTAGGGTTTATCGTTGCCGGTGTTGGTCAGGCCGGGGAAGCTGAAGTCGAAGTTCACGGCGACGATCTGGCCGGCGAAGATGATGACTTCGGCCGGTTGGTCAAGGCCCGTCGAGCCGTCGTTGTCGCCGTTCTGTGCGACCGTCCAGAGCTGGCCAGACGGCGTGAAGGCCTTGATGGCGTTGCCCTGCGAGTCACAGAAATAGATGATGTTCTTCTCGGGATCGAGGCGCATGCCATCACAGCATTGGGTGTCTTTGTCGTCGATGAGAACCTTCGAGCTGACTGCCTTCTTGCCTGCTGCATCGAGGGTGAACTGCCAGATTCGGCCATCGCCGAACGCGCCACAGTACATGAGGCCTTGCTTGTCGAAGGCAATGCCATCGGCGCCGGCGATGTCGCCGCGGCTACGCGGGCGGGTATTCAGCGTGCAGACCAGGTGCGAGTCGTGGTCGGTTTCGCTTTTGAACGGCTTGACGGCGACGGGCTTGGCCGCGTCAAGTTCCTTGATATCAAAGCAGTAGATCCCGCTGAGATGGTTGCCCTCTTTGTTGTTCACGTCAAAGAACGTATCGGAAATGTAGACCTTGTCGTCTTTGATCATGACCGCGTTGGACAGCTTCAGGCCCGTCGCGACGACTTCTTCGCGGATGGCCTTGCCGTTTTCCATGACAATGCGCAGAACGCGCGACTGGTTGTTCTTGGCGTAGAAGTATTGGTTGTCGGCGATGTAAAGATTCCCGTCAGAGCCTTGATCAAGCGCCATCGGGCCAGACCAGCCGGTGACGGGGTGGGCCGTGTAGTCCCACAGCTTGGTCACGTTGCCCTCGGGGTCCACTTTGCACAACACCGCGCGGGTTTTCTTCTTCTGATCCGGGCCGCACTTCTGCTCGTCTTTGTCGTTGGGCACAAAGTTCGGGCTGTTGAGATACATGATCGTGGGATCGTTTTTATCCACGGTCACGCCATCAGGGTTCGGGCACCAATCAGGAAGAATCGAAAAGGCCTTGGTTTCGCCAGCCTTGAGTGCTTCGGGCTTCGCCTTGGACTTGGCACACCCTGTCGAAAGCATCATACCAGCCAGCAGAACGGTCAACATTGCACGTTTCATCGTTGTCTCCTTTCAAAGAGATCGAGTAGTTTGTCGCACGGAAAAGTTGAAATTCAACGTCGCGCTTCACGAGACGACGGCTCTCATTGTTTCCATAGTTCAAGAATACGATTATGGGCCATTTCCGATCAAATGCAACAGCCATTTATAATAAAACACGTGTGTTTTTACGCCCCCTCCCCTTGCAGATTCGCTTCGATTATGGCATGATGTGACGTATGAAACAAAAATGGATTCTCATTCTGATTCTCTGCGCTGCGGGCGTGGGGGCGTGGCTGTATTTCTCCGACGGCACCACCGAAGACACAACCTCTGAAGTGGCCAGCACACAAATTTCTCGCGGCGACCTGGTCGTGCGGGTACGCGGAGATGGGGAATTGCGTGCCGCGCAATACAACAGCATCTCCAATGATACCCACCGCACCGCCGTGATTCGGGAACTCGTCGCCGAGGGTGCCGAGGTCACGAAGGGCCAAAAAATCGTCGTCTTCGAGTCCCGCGAATTGACCGACAAAATCGAGGAGGTCACGACCAACAAAACCAATGCGGGCAACAAGGCCCTGGAAGCATCCGAGAGCCTTGCCCATGTTACCAAAGTGCAGGCCCACAAGGTCAACAAGGCCACTGAGGCACTCCATACCGCGAATGAGAATCTCAAAAAGTATACCGAGGGCCAGCTTCCGCTCAAGCGCCAGGAATTCAAGAGTCGCATCGCCCTCGCCGAACAGCGCCTCCTCCAGGCCAAGGAAAAACTCGCCTTCAAGCTCAAGGTCAATGCCGACAAAAGCCTCCAGAGTCCCTACAGCGAAAACGAAATCAAGGCCGACCGCATCAGCGTTCAACAGCTGGAATTCGACCTCCAGAAAACCAATTCGGACTTGAAACTCCTGGAAGACTTTGACAAACCCCAGGAAATTCGAAAACGCAAAAGCGCCATTGTCGACGCGAAAATGGCCCTCGAAGGGGCCGAAGTCGAACAGCGAACCCAGGTCCGCATTTCCACGTCCAACAAGACCACCGCCGATGAAAACCTCGAACGAATCGCCGAGCGTCTCCTGGAACTCGAGGACGAAGCGACCAAGCTGGTCGTCTATGCCGAGTCGGACGGACTGGTGAGCTATGACACCGGCCGAAGCCGCCACCGCAGTGAACAAATCGACGTCGAAATCGGCGCGGCCATCAGACCCAAGCAGCGCATCATGGTCATCCCCGACATCACAACATTACGGGTGCGATTCCGCGTCTACGAATCAATGATCCGCCGTGTCGGCCTCGACCAGAAGGCGATCATCCGCGTCGGCGCGCGCCCCAAGGCAACGTTCACCGGCAAGGTCATCAAGATCGACACGCTCCCCAGTAGTGAGGATGCCTGGCGAAACCCGGGCGTGAAAATTTTCAACGTCCTCGTCGAGTTCAACCCCAATCAGGATCTCGAAGGCCTTCGCCCGGGCGGCACGGCCAATGTCACCGTCGAAGCAGACCGGCTTCGCAATGTTCTTCTCGCGCCAATCGCGGCGATCTTTACGCGCGGCTCGCGTCGCTGGTGCGTCAAAAACACCCCCCAAGGGCCCAAGGCCGTGGAAGTCCAAATTGGCAAGATCAACGACACCAACGTGCAAATCCTCGGTGGCGTTTCCGAAGGCGACGAGCTGATGCTTTCGCTGCCCAAGGGATTTTCCCTCCCGACCATCAAGGGCAAACCCAAGACCAAAGCCCGAGCGACTCGCCCCGCCGGAAATCGCCGTCCGGCACCGACGTCCTGAGGCCATTTGAGTTTTCCTTCCCTATCGCGTATTATGGTAGTATGAGTCTTGATATTCGAACCATTTTGGACGACTGGCCCCACCGGCCTGGCGAAGTGAACTGCCGCCGCATCATCGGCAAAGACGGCGAAGAGAAGATCCAGATGCGTCTGGACCTCGGCCTGTTGCAGATGGAGGCCAAAGGCCGCCCCGACGGGAAACGTCCCCACGGGTTCGAGAGTTTGCTGGACTACCACGAGCATCGCCTCAAGCGCCACTTCGAGCTTCACGGCCCGAACGAGCCCTTCCGCCTCAGCGAGGTCGACTGCCGCCTGTTGCGCGAAGAAGGCATGATGTACTATCATCGCTACCTCGCGACGTTCGTCCTGGAAGACTATGCCTCCGTCGCGCGCGACACCGCACGCAACCTGCGCCTGTTCGACCTGATCAACCGCTATGCCCGCACCAGCGACGACCGCTTCGTCCTCGAAGGCTATCGGCCGTATGTGATCATGATGAATACCCGCGCGAGAGCAAATCTGGAAATGGGCTATGAGCGCTACCGCGAAGCAATCGAAGTCGTCGAGGCGGGCAAAACCGCCATCGCGCAACTCTATGACGCGGTAGCCGGCGATGACGACGAAGTGAGCGAGTGCGGCGAGTGGGTGATTCTTGACGAGCTCGCCAGTGAGATTCGTGAGAAAATCCCCGTCGACCCGACCGAGAAACTCATGCAGAAACTCAACACCGCCATCGACGAAGAGCGCTACGAAGACGCCGCCCGCCTGCGCGACCAGCTCAGCACTCTCCGCTCTACCGCTAGCGACGAGACCACCGACCTGTTCTAGAACCGGGATATTGACTTTTTGCCCGTCAGTCGCTACCCTGTCTGCCTCACACAATCAACCCCAGCAAGGAGATTCCCATGTTTGGTGATATTGGAAAAATGATGAAGCTCGCCAGCGAGATGAAAACCAAGCTTCCCGAGATGAAGGCCAAACTTGGCCAGAGCGTGTACATTGGCGAAGCCGAGGGCGGCGCGGTTCGCGCGACGGTCAACGGCAAGCTCAAGCTCACCGATCTGGTGATTTCGCCCGATGCCATGTTCAAAGGGCCCGAAGGCGTCGCCGAGCTGGTGATTGCGACCGTCGAAGCGGCTCAGGACCAAGCGGCCAAAGCGGCCGAAGAGGCCATGAAAGAACTCACCGGCGGCATGGATCTCGGCGGCCTCGGCGACATGCTCGGCTAGAACCGCATCGCTGCGGGCGGAGAGATCCGAGGCGTGAGGACTGGCTTCCATCCGTACAAACAGTACTCCACTCGCCCCTTCGCGCAACAAAAAAACAGTCCCGCGACCACCCGTTCGCACACTTGCCCCGACGCTACACGTCGTGGGCGGTGAGGAACATCTTGAGTTCTGCCTTGGCCGCAATGGCCGCGCAGGTCCCGTCATACTTTTTGATCATCGCCTCATACGCTTTCCTCATCCCCTTGAAAACGGCTTCTTTCTTCTCGGGATCGGGCAGATCGACACCATATCGGTCCGCGTCTTTGCTGTCGGCCATCTCCTTGGTCGCGAAGCTCGCCAAGGCCAATCCGGCCTTGAGGTGAAGGGTGCCAAACGCCTTGCGTGCGGCAAGTTCCCGGATGATGGAACGGTCTTTTTTCAACGTCCGCAAGTCGGCATCAATCCCCTTAAGGCGCTCGCGCTGCGGAAGCGTTCGAGTGAGCTTGTGCTTGAACAGAAGCTTTTTCTGAAACTCCCGAATGGCGATTTTCTCGCAGGCGGTTTTGACGACCGCATAGCGCGCATCATACTGCTTGCACAGCGCCTCGGCCGCAGCAGGCTTCGCGGGAAACGAAAGGTAAAATCCTTCCTGAATCCAGTCCAGCACCGCTCCGGCGGCCTCAGGCGTGGCGGGTTCGTGCCCGGTCGCCTGGTATTGCAAATTCAAATAGGCCTGCGGGAATTTCTTAATTGTCGACGTCAAGCGCGTAAACCGAACGTCATCGACGCCGATGATCGTCCCGAGCATCACCTTCCGCCCGCGGGCCAGCGAATTGGCGGCCGAAACCGCGCCCGACTGAATCACCGCATTGATCCCTTTGTTCTCGCTGACAAATTGTGCGCTTTTGCGTGCAGCCTCGCCGAAGCCCATCGCCACAAGCATGTTCTTGTTAATCCGAAACCGCATCAAACTGTCGCGAATCACCGCCGAAAAGTGTTCCGTCACCAACCGCCGTGGGCCCTCGCGGTCGCCCACGAACATCACCACGATCCACTGATTCGTCTCCACCCACTTGGCGACGGGCTTCATGTCCGCATCCCCTTCGAGCGTCGAGATCAGAATCATCGGATAGGTCCGCGCCGCGTTCTCTTTGGCGCTGTAGCCTTTGGGCAGATAGATCCGGTACTCATACATGCGGGTTTCCCCGCGACACGAAAACTGTGCCACTCCATTATCGACGGGGACGTTTCCTATCTTGGGCGCGGCGGGTACCTTGGCGGCCTCGGGAGCCTTGGCGGGCTCGGGCGCTTTGGCGGGCTCGGGAGCCTTGGCGGCAGGCTCGGCCACACCCCACACGGACCCGGCAAGGGAACCAGCCACCATCAGGATCAACAGCAATTGTTTCATCGAGGTCTCCTCATGAATTCAACAGTCTCGGATTGCCCGATGATTGTAGCGTACCGGCGCAATGGATGAAATAAAAAAGAGGGCATATCAATTTGAGATTTTATAGGCTCGAAACTGCAATAGTAGACCGTGAATCACGTTTATCAGACTGTCTGGGGTGATTTTCGGAACATTCCCGGGCGGTTTCTATATTCCACGCAGACCTGCCCCCTCACAAGGAGCCTCACATGAGCATGAATCGCCGCACCTTCCTCCGCAACGCATCGATCTCGGCCGCCGCCGCGACGACTGCTGGCAGCCTCCTCAACGCCGAGCCAAACCCCAAATCCGACCGGCCGAATATCGTCTTTATCTTTTCCGACGATCACGCCGTCTCCTGCATCGGCGCGTACAAGAGCTTCCTGCAGGAATTCGTCCAAGAGCAGAACATCACGCCGCACATCGACTCGATCGCCAAGAACGGGATGCTCTTTGAGCGCAGCTACTGCACGAACTCGATCTGCGGGCCTTCGCGCGCGGTGATTCAGACCGGCCGTCACAGCCACCTCAACGGCTACATCGCGAACGCCTTCGGCCAGAAATTTAACGGAAGCCAATGGACCTTCCCCAAGGCGCTGCAAAAAGCGGGCTACCAAACCGCGATCATCGGCAAGTGGCACCTCGGCTCGAACCCGCAAGGCTATGACTATTGGGACGTCGTCCCCGGCCAGGGCAGCTACTACAATCCCGACTTCAAAACCGCCGACCCGTCCAAGCCCAAGGGCTACAAAGCCCGCAAAGTCCCCGGCTACAACACCAACATCGTCGGCGACCTGTCGCTGAACTGGCTCGACAAGAAACGCGACAAATCCAAGCCCTTCATGCTGATGATGCAGCCCAAGGCCCCCCACCGCAACTGGAAGCCGGACCTGAAATATCTCGACCTCCTCGATGATGTCGAAGTGCCCATGCCCGAGACCTTCTTCGACGACTACGAAGGGCGCGACGTCGCGAAAATCCACCGAATGGGCGTCGACAAACACATGAGAATGAGTAGCGATTTGTTTGTTGGCCCTCCCGCCTTTGCGGGCGCTGCCAAAGGCGCCAAGGGCAAAAAGGGCGGCAAGACAAAGGGGGCCCTCGGCCGCCTCACTCCCGCTCAGGCCAAAGCCTGGGACAAGGTGATGGTGCCCAAGAACGAAGCCTTCCACAAAGCCAACCTCACCGGCAAGGCCCTGGCGAAATGGAAATTCCAACGCTACGCCAAGCTCTTCCTCGCCTGCATCAAATCTGTCGATGACAACGTTGGCCGTGTGCTGAACTATCTCAAAAAGAACGATCTGATGGAAAACACCATCGTCATGTACAGCGCCGACCAGGGCTTCTATCTCGGCGAACACGGCTGGTTTGACAAGCGCTGGATGTACGAAGAATCGTTCCGCATGCCGTTCATCGCAATGTGGAAAGACAAGATCAAGCCCGACCAGGTCAACACCGACCTCATCCAGAATCTCGACTACGCCCAGACGTTCTGCGAGCTCGCCGGCGCCAAAGCCAGCAACACATGCCAAGGCCGATCGATCGTACCGCTGATGAAGGGCAACACGCCCGCCGACTGGCGCAAATCGATGTACTATCACTACTACGAGCACATGGCCTGCCACGGCGTGACGACCCACTATGGCGTCACCGACGGGCGCCACAAGCTCATCCGGTTCTACATCCCCGCCAAGCCCGGCAAGCTCGACTCGCCCACCAAGCCCCCCGCAAAAGGCGAATGGCAACTCTTCGACATCAAGGCCGATCCCAACGAGATGCACAACGCCTACAACGATCCGAACTACGCCAAGGTCGTCGAACGCCTCAAGGGCGAGCTGGTCAAACTGCGCAAGCAATACAAAGACAACACTGGCCCGAAACTGAAATAACAGGCCTTCTGACACGTTTATCATACTGTCCGGACGATTTTTCAGAAAATCAGAAAATCGAAAATTCAGAAAATCCCTTCGGGCCGTTCTACATTCAGACACACGCCCCTGCCCCCTCACAAGGAGCCTCGCATGAGCATGAATCGCCGCACCTTCCTCCGCAACGCATCGATCTCGGCCGCCGCCGCGACGACGGCTGGCAGCCTTCTCTCCGCCGAGCCAAACCCCAAATCCGACCGGCCGAACATCGTCTTTATCTTTTCCGACGATCACGCCATCTCCTGCATCGGTGCCTACGAGAGCTACCTCCAGGAATTCGTCCAGAAAAACAACATCACGCCGAACATCGACTCGATCGCCAAGCGCGGGATGCTCTTTGAGCGCAGCTACTGCACGAACTCGATCTGCGGGCCCAGCCGCGCGGTGATCCAGTCCGGCCGCCACAGCCACAAAAACGGATTTACCGTCAACAGTGGCTCCCCCCGGTTCAACTCCAAGCAGTGGACCTTCCCCAAGGCACTGCAAAAAGCAGGCTATCAAACCGCCGTCATCGGCAAGTGGCACCTCGGGTCCAACCCGGTGGGCTATGACTATTGGGACATCGTTCCCGGCCAGGGCAGCTACTACAATCCCGACTTCAAGACCGCCGACCCGGCCAGCCCCAGGGGCTACAAAACCCGCGTCGTCCAAGGCTACAACACGAATATCGTCGGCGACCTGTCGCTGGACTGGCTGGACAAGAAACGCGACAAGTCCAAGCCCTTCATGCTGATGATGCAGCCCAAGGCCCCCCACCGCAACTGGAAGCCGGACCTGAAATATCTCGACCTCCTCGACGACGTCGAAGTACCCATGCCCGAGACCCTCTTTGACGATTACAGCACCCGCAAAGTGGCCTCCAAACACGCCTTGGGCATCGACAAGCACATGCGGCTGACAAGTGACCTGTATGTGTTGCCGACGGCTCGGAGCGGCATCAAGAAAGCCAAGGGCGGCAAGGCTGCCCTCGCCCGCCTGAACCCCGAGCAATACAAAGCCTGGGCGAAAATCATGGACCCCAAGAACGACGCGTTCCGCAAGGCCAAGCTCAAGGGCAAGGCTCTGGTGGAATGGAAATTCCAGCGCTATGCCAAGCTCTTCCTGGCGTCCGTCAAATCCGTCGACGACAACGTCGGCCGTGTGCTGACCTACCTCAAAGACAACGACCTCATGGACAACACCATCGTGATCTACAGCTCCGACCAGGGCTTCTACCTCGGCGAGCACGGCTGGTTCGACAAGCGCTGGATGTACGAAGAATCGTTCCGCATGCCGTTCATGGCGATGTGGAAGGGCAAGATCAAGCCCGGCCAGGTCAACACCGACCTCATCCAGAATCTCGACTACGCCCAGACGTTCTGCGAGCTCGCCGGTGCCGAAGCCAGCGGCGCATGCCAAGGCCGATCACTCGTGCCGCTGATGAAGGGCAAAACGCCCGACGACTGGCGCAAATCGATGTACTATCACTACTACCAACATGGCGGCCACGGCGTGAGCGCTCACTATGGCGTGAGCGATGGACGCTACAAACTCATCCAATTCTACACGCCCTCTGCCCGCCCCACAGGCGGCGAATGGCAACTCTTCGACACCAAGGCCGACCCCAACGAAATCAAAAACGTCTACGCCAAGCCCGAGAACGCTTCTGTCGTCGAACGACTCAAGAGCGAACTGGTCCAACTGCGCATGCAATACAAAGACACCACCGGCCCAGCCGTGAAATAAAACCGACTACGTCAATTCATAGAAAAGCCCGAGGAGATCGAATCTCTTCGGGCTTTTTAGTGGTTTGTCGGAGATTGCTTATGCGCGATATTTATCGACGATGGTTTTCATTTCGTCGAAGCGCGCTTCCATGTCCGCGACCGTTTTGAGCTGCGTGCGGCAGCGGTCGAGGTTTTGGTTCTCGCGGTGGGTCTTGAAGTAGACATCGCCTGCGAGGTGGTCGGCGATGAAGCGCAGGCCAATCGTGAACGCGACGATCTTCGCGGCGAATGCGAGGTGATCGATTTCGATGTCGGTGAGGAATTCCTTCGCGACCGAAAGATAGCCCTCGGCGAGAAGCTCGAAGCGTTCGAGGCTGAAGCCCACCTTGGAGAGGTCGGTTTCGTCTTCGGCACCCAGTGCCGTCGCGGTGCGAACCGAATCACCGAAGTCGTACATCGCAACGCCCGGCATGACCGTGTCGAGGTCGATTACGCACAGGCCCTTGCCCGTCGCGTCGTCGATCAGCACGTTGTTGATCTTCGTGTCATAGTGGGTGATGCGTTCGGGAATTTTCTTTTCACGCAGCAGGTTCATCAGCACGTTGGCGTCCGCTTTGCGAGCGAGGCAAAAATCGATTTCCGCCTGGCACTCTTTCGCGCGACCAGCAACGTCGGCGGCGAGGGCTTGTTCAAACTGCTCAAAGCGCCAGCCGGTATCACCGAAACCGGGAATGGTTTCGTGCAGGCGCGGGGCGGGCATGTCGGCCACGTCCTTCTGGAACTGGGCAAACGCCTTGGCCGCGGCAGTAACGTGACGTTCGTCTTCGATCATGTCATAGCCCGTCGCGCCGGACACAAAGAGATACACGCGCCAGTAATTCTCGCCAACGAGAGCATAGTTTTCGCCCTCACGGGTCGGCACCAGCGTCAAGGTTTCACGGAGCGGATCGCCACCACGAGCAAGAATTTTTTGGGCGACATGCGCGGTCACGCGTTGGACATTGTCCATCAGTTCCACCGGCTGGGTGAAAATCAGGTGGTTGATGCGCTGAAGAATATAGAGCGCTTCGCCCTCGGGTGTATCGACATGGACACGATAGGTGTCATTGATATGGCCCGAGCCATAGTCGTCGGCCACGGTGGCTGTCCCTTCAATCTGGAACAGATCGAAGATTGGTTTTAACGCGTCTATTTTCATGATTTGTCTCCCGCCCCAAGGGGCTTGATTGTTCGTCCATTATAGCGAAAAGAGAGATCTATATAAGCCGACGATGAGATTTGAACTCATAACCTCAGCTTTACGAAAGCTGTGCTCTACCGTTGAGCTACGTCGGCGCGGGCGGAAAATATACCTTCTAGGGGCCATCAGGTCAAGGTTTTTTTTGCTCTGAGAGGCCTATCGCTTCCATTTTCCCTCCAGAAGCAGCTCAAGGACGCTATGCGCGAGGGTCAGCCCAAAGATCCCGGTCAGTGTTGGCAGGCTCCCCATGATTCTTCGCCGGCGGCCTCGAACCAAATCGTCGCTCTCTTCCAGCGGCGCAATCGCCCCCTCGGGGCGCTCGGCCATCACCTCGGTGGAATAGACGCACGGCAGTTCGCACCCCATCCCCCGGCGGCGTAAAAACTTCCGAACCACTCGCGCGAGCGGGCAACAGCGCGTACGGGACAAGCATCCCACATGGATCTTCGTCGGATCGGTTCGCAGAGCGGCACCCATCGACGAAATCACCCGCTGGGACCGTTCCAGACACCCTGCCAGCAGCGTAACCTTGGGAATGAGTGAATCAATCGCATCGACCACAATGTCCGCCTCACCGGCGAGAATGGTCTCGAGCGTATCGTCGGTGCAGAACATGTCCAACGGCTCGACTGTGCAAGCGGGATTGATGTCCCGCACTCGCGCGGCGGCGAGCTGGACTTTGTCCTGCCCAAGTGTCGACTCCAGCGCCAGCAATTGACGATTGATATTGCTCCGGCCCACGACGTCGTGATCGACGAGACGAAACTGTCCCACGCCACTGCGCGCGAGCGCTTCGAGGCAATAGCCCCCCACCGCGCCCATGCCAACGATGGTGACACGCGAGGCCGCAAGGTTCGCCATCGCGTCGGGCCCGACCATCCGTTCCATTCGTGCAAACCGTTCAGTCACGGGCTACTCCTCAAACGAAACGAGTTTCCCGCCGTGTTCACGAAGGAGTTTGGCAATCGAAGAATGCTCCCCGCGCAGCGCCGCATCCAGTGGCGAATCATATGGCTGGGTGACGGGCGGATTGACATTCGCCTTGTGGGTAAGCAACAATCGCACCACATCCATATGCCCCTGAGAGGCTCCCAGAGTCAGCGGTGTCTGCTCATAGAGAGAACTGGCGTTGATGTCCGCGCCCGCCTGGAGGAGCAATTCGATCATCTTCGGGTTGCCACTTCGCGCCGCGAGATGCAGCGGAGTATAGCCCTGGGACTTGCTCAGCAGCGACACGGCCGCGCCGCGCTTGAGGAGGGTCTTGGCGATTTCGGGACGTTCAAATGCCGCCGCCGCGTGAAGCGGTGTCAGGTCATTGAGGCCGCGTTGATTGACATCCACGCCATTGTCCAACAGATAGACCATGGCCTCGGGATAGCCCCCGGCAATGGCACCTTGGATCGGCGTAAGACCGTTGGCGTCAGGCAACGCCAAGTCGGCTTTGGTCTCGACCAACTCTTTGGCATAGTCCATGGCCTGCTGCTCGGCACATCCGCCCAGAAGCAAGGCCAGACCCACGATCATCGTAACGCGAAGCATCATGATTGTTCCTTCCGCTCGCGCGGGGTCCGCGCGGTTACAGGGTCGACCCGAGGGCCTTGACGGTGAATTCGCCAGACAGGCCATCGAGCTCGAGGGCGACCGTAGCGCCGACGACTTTGCCCATAAGAGCTTTGCCGAGGCCCGTGGTGTAGCTGTAGACATTTTCGTCCGGCTTGGAATCCCACTCGCCGAGGAAGCCGACTTTGCGTTCTGTGCCATCGGGGCAAACCAGCGTAACGCGGCTGCCGATGCCGACGTGATCTTCCGGCACGTCACCGGCGGTGATCACGCGTGCCATGTTGATCTCAGCATTGATTTTGCGTACGCGCGCGACGAGCATGTCTCGCTCTTCGATGGCGGCTTGCCAGTCGGCGTTTTCGCGCAGGTCGCCCGCTTCGGCCGCTTCGCCGATCTGCTTGGCGTTGATCGGCATGTCCACGTCCTTGATGCGCTGGACTTCTTCGTGCTGGGCCTGGAGCGAGCCTTCGGTCGCCCAAATCACGCCCTCTTCGAGCCACGGGCTGACTTTCTTCTTCACGAACAGCGTGTAGTGGTGTTCGCGGATGAGTTCGATCATCTTGTCCTTGAGCGTCAGGCCCAGGGCACTCGACCGATCCACGGATGTCTTGATCACAGCCGCCATGTGCGAATCGACGGTGGTGAGAACTTCGGTGTAGCGGCGCATTCCCTCGGCCGCGATGGCCTTGCGGATGTCGGCCTTGACGGCCTTGCGTTCCGCGGCGGGACGCTCTTCGAGCTGATCGACCTCGTTGGCGACTTGCAGCAAGCGCAGCAACATCGTCAGGTGGTCCGGACCGCCGGTGCGTTCTTCTTTGCGGCAATAGGCCCACAGCAACACGTTCACCAGTTGGTGCGGCGTGGAGAGTGCCTGTTCGAGAGTTTGATCGACCAATTCGCCGCGATCGAGGGCGACCAGTTCGCTCACAACGCGTTCGAGTTGGGATGCGGGAGCGACGAGGAGAAGCTTCTCGAAGATATCGGCTGCATCGGCGCGGTTGTGGATCGCGTCAATCGCCATCGGCCAATAGTTGGGCTGGCCCAATTCGGCAACGACCTCTGCGGGATAGGCCGCCGAGGCAAGAATTTCGTCCATCGTCAGCAGTCCCTCGGGCAACTCGCGTTTGGTGAGCTTCGCCGCAGCGGCCGCACCAGCAACCGCCTCGAGCGAGTCGGTGGGGTTGGAGACTTTCCAACGCTTGGCCATCTGCACCAGCGTCGAAAGCACGTCGTCAATCTGTGTGGCGGAAGGCTCTTGCTTGCGGGCCTTGCACTCGCGGAGATACGCGTTCAACACGCGCACGCGGTCGGCGGGGTGATAGGCCGCAGCAAACTTATCGGCGAATTCTTCTTCCAGCGTCACGACGGTCGTGTTCAGTTCGATGAAAATCGGATCGCGCCCTTCGAGGCTGATCGAGGGATTTTTCCGCGCGGAGGTACGTGCGCGGGTCCACCACTTCGTCCAGGCTGCCTGTTCGAGATATTTCGGGATGAGCGTTTCTTTGACCTTGTCGGAGGTCGTCTTGCCGCCGCGCGAAATCACCAGCGAGATCAACACCTCGCCCGGCTTTTTCGTCATCAACGTCGCAAATGCCTCTTTGTCGCGGCAGAGTTTGCGAAAATCGTTATTGCCCAGAACGTCGTATTCGTCAGCGAGTTTCTTCGGGTCGATTTCGCGCGTCCCTTCGCGGCTGCGGATTTCATAGTCCCCCAGCGCGCCAAGGCGCTCGACGCGAATCACGTCGCTGTATTCAAACCGATTGCCCATGTACACGCCGTCTTCCACGGCGAGGCAAATCTCCAGCGTCCGCAGCGCTCGGCGCGGCGACTGGGTGCCGTCGAGTCCCGCCGCCGCCCAGATCACGTCAAAGTTGGGCTTGTCGCCGTGGACGCTCGGGTAGATCTCCACCACGGCCTTGCGGAAGGCTTCATTCTTCGGCAGCGCCAACAGAATGCTTGACGCCAGTGCGAGCTTTGCGGGGCCCTCCAGAGAGGCTTGCGCGTCGAGCATCACGCCCGCGAGGGTCTGAGCCTCTTCGGAGATTCCTGCCTCGACGAGCATGCCGAGGACCTCGCGCACTTCGGCGGGAGGCTGGGGCGCGGTCGAGAGTTCCAACCAGGCTTCTTCTACGCGGTTGATGTGGCCAAGTTCAATCCATTGTTTGATCTGACGTACGTCCATTCGTGCGATCCTTTCGATGGCCAGCAAAGTGGCCTGAATTTATTGTTCGACAAAAAAAGCAAGCGTGAAGCTTGCTTGGGTTTGTTGTGGTCTATTTTATCGGTCCTGTCGCAACAGGCGCGCCTCAAATGCTTCGGCGGGGAACGTTCGCATCATTCCCATGCCACCTGGCAACTCGTTGCGAAGCGAAACGCCGGATGCGGAAATCTTCACCTCATGCTGAAGCTGACGAACGAGCGCCACCAGGGCCTCGAACTGCTTGGGACTGACGGTTTCGGTCTTCGGGTCGCCCATCACGCAAATGCCAATGCTGGCGGTATTAAAGCCAACGCCGGGCATGTAGAGGTGCTGGCCGGGTTCTTGAAGCTGCCACAGCCGCGTGCGGTCGACCCATTGGCCGTTGGCATCGGGACTGCGACGGATAATGAAGTGGCATCGAAGCGGAAGCGGGTCATTTCCGCCACGCGACGTGTGAACCACCACACGCTCCCACAACTTGGACAAATCCACGCAATGATCGCCGACCACCGATGCCTCGACCGCGTTTTCGGGCAATAACGACGGGGTCATCGTGGCAGACGACAACCGCGAGGGGGCCTGCTCGATAGCCATCAAGAACAGGGCTCCCAACGTCATTGCGGCCACGAGGCAGCCAAGGACTCGGGTTGTCCGTGCGTCGATCATCTGCTGAAGTGCTCCAATTTGTATAGCTTTAACCAGCTCCATAGTATCATTTTTATCGGCCAACTACAACCAATTCTGCCACTATTTTTCGTTTTTCGCCACGCGGATCACCCATTGACGAGAAAATTGCGGATATGCAAGGCCGTCCCTTTGGATTGTTTGCCTTTTTTTGCACTGAGACGGACGTCCAGAACATGTTTGCCCGCCTTGAGATCCGCATCGAGAATCAGTGCCCAGGGAATGTTCAGCCCCCTGCTCCAGCGGGTGAAACTGTTGCGACTTTTCCACTCGCCGCCGTCGATGCGATATTCGATAATTCCCGCGTCCGGGCCGCAAACCATGAAGAACCCAATCGCTCGGCCTGTGAATTCCAGCGAAAAGCTGCTGCCGGGCTTGGTCGCCGAGAGAAATGGCACGTCGACGAAGCCACTGCGATGCTTTCCGCCGCGGGGCGCTTTCCACTTCGGCACGATGGTGAAGCCGTTGAGTTTCGTCGAGGCCGAAAGTGGCACGAATTTGCCCTTGGTATAGCTCTGGGGATCGAGCATCGTCTTCGGCAACGGCCGGGAAGCAATGTTTGCGGGGACGGGCTTGGGCGCTTCAGGCGTGCCCCACGCGTCCTCCAACATCCGCCGGATCGCGTGATAATACAGCGTCTGCCCGAACGGTGAAGGGTGCAAATTGCGAAAGTCCTTCGCCCAGTCAAACTGCTTGGCCTCAAGGCGATCGAACACTTCCCGCGCGAGATTCAGCGTCGGCACGTTGTAGTGCGCGGTGACCTTGTCGTGCGCGACGATCACGTCGGGCGTTTTGCCCTTGGCATAGCTGGCGGTCTTGCCCGGCTCGGCAAAGTGCATCACGACGACGTCGCACTCGGGGTTTGCGGTGTAGGCGTGGCGGACGATGCCCTCCATGCCGCGGACGCGCTCGGTTTGTGTGCGGCCATTGTGATTATCGTTGACGGCGGCCTCTTCGAAGAGCAGATCGATCTTGCCATTCTTCAGCGCGTCATTCTCAAAGCGGAACGCACCCGGCGTGGACCCCGTCGAGCCGATGCCCGCGTTGATGATGTCGAATTTCGTCTTCGGGAAGCGCGCCTTGAGATAGGCCGCGACCTTGTTCTGCCAGCCGGGATTCTGCGTGATCGAACCGCCGAGGAACACCACCCGTGCCATGCCGCCAGCGGAGAACTTCTTGTAGCTACGATCCAGACCGCTACGCAGGACGTGCCATGTTTTTTCCGCAATTGGCGCAAGCTCGCCCGGCTGAAGTTTCACGGCCGCGGGCTTGGGAGTTGCCACGGCAATACAGCCCACCACAATCATCAGTCCAGCGCCCATCAGGGCCAGTCGATTCATTCGCATTATCATCCTTATCCTTTCACTGCCTGGATCAGTCTGCCTCGTGTGCTCATAAAAAAGCTTGGCCGAAGAGTATATCCCCAGACAGACCAAATTGCCATTCCAAATTACCCTTTCCCACTTGCGGCGAAGCATCTCTGGGCTTGTGTTTTTGGGCCTTTTCTGCTATAGTGGCCCGCCGAAAAAGGACGCTTTATCGATTCGACACCCACTTCTTTGGAGACTTCATAAACATGACTGACGCGCCGAAAACCCTTGTGGAAAAAATCCTCCGCGAACACCTCGTCGATGGCGACTATGCCGTTGGCAACGAAATCGGAATTCGCATCGACCAAACCCTCACCCAGGACGCAACGGGGACCACGAGCTATCTCCTTCTGGAAGCGATGGACATCCCGCGCGTTAAGACTGAAGCGTCCGTGAGTTACGTCGATCACAACATGGCGCAATTCGGGCCGGAAAACCACAACGACCACCTCTATCTCCAGTCGGTCGCAGCCGCCAAAGGCGTCTCCTTCAGCCGACCCGGTAACGGCATTTGCCACCAGGTCCACCTCGAACGCTTCGGCGCACCCGGCAAGACGCTGCTCGGCTCGGACAGCCACACCCCCACCGGCGGCGGCATGGGCATGATCGCCATGGGCGCGGGCGGCCTGGACGTTGCGGTCGCCATGGGCGGCGGCGCGTTCTACCTCACCTGCCCGCAGGTCATCGGCGTGGAATTGAAGGGCGCTCTCCAGCCGTGGGTCGCTCCCAAAGACATCATCCTCAAACTTCTCTCGGTCCTCACCACGCGCGGCAACGTCGGCTGCATGGTTGAATATTTCGGCGACGGCCTGGCCTCGCTACCCGCACCTGCCCGCGCGACCGTGACAAACATGGGCGCGGAACTCGGCGTGACGACCAGCGTCTTCCCGGCCGACGAGCAGACCCGCGCATTCCTCGCCGCCCAAGGGCGCGAAGACAGCTTCCGCTCGCTTACCGCAGATGCTGGCGCGAGTTATGGCCCGATCACGAAGAAGCTCCACGTCGAAACCGACGCGACCACCATCGCCAACATCCAGGAATGCTGCACCGATGTCACCATCGGCGAAGCCAACGCCGATGGCATCGTCGCCGTCACATTCGGCCACGTCGTGATCGACCTCGACGCGCTGGCCCCGCTGGCGGCCGGCAGCCCCAGCCCCGACAACGTTCGCGAACTGTCCGAAATCGCGGGCAAAAAAGTGTCGCAGGTCCTCATTGGCTCGTGCACGAATTCGAGCTTCCAGGATTTGATGATCGTCGCGGAAACCCTCCGTGGCCGCACCGTCCACCCGACCGTCGAGTTGGGTATCGCGCCCGGCAGCAAGCAAGTCCTCACGATGCTCAGCAACAACGGCGCACTCGCCGCGCTCGTGGGCGCAGGCGCGCGCATCCTCGAAAGTGCGTGCGGGCCGTGCATCGGTCAGGGCTTCAGCCCCGCCGAGAACACCGTCTCGCTGCGTACCGTCAACCGCAACTTTGCCTCGCGCACCGGCACGACGGGCGACATGGTCTACCTGGTCTCGCCAGAGATGGCCGTCGCGGCCGCGCTCACCGGCGAAGTCACCGACCCGCGCACCCTCGGGATTGACTGCCCGAACATCCCCCTCCCCGCCGCGTTCGACATCGACGACAACATGCTCGACGCGCCGCTGGACGAAACCGCCGCCGCACAAGTCGAAATCATCCGTGGCAGCACCATCGTCAAGCCCCCCGCGGGCGACGTCCTGCCCGACACGCTTACCGGCGAAGTCGCGCTGCACTGTGGCGACAAGATCACCACCGACCACATCATGCCCGCCGGCGCGCTGCTGAAGTATCGCTCAAACGTGCCGGAATATGCCAAGTCTGTGTTCAACTGCTTCGATGCCGAGGGCCAGCCGACCTTCGCGGAACGCTGCCTCGCGCTCAAGGCCGACGGCAAAGCGTCGATCATCGTCGCGGGCGACAGCTACGGCCAAGGCTCCAGCCGCGAACACGCCGCGCTCTGTCCGATGTACCTCGGCGTGCGCGTGGTGATCGCCAAGGCCATCGAGCGCATCCACCAAGCCAACCTTGTGAACTTTGCGATCCTGCCGCTGACGTTCGCCAGCGCCGCCGACTATGACGCGATTGAGCAAACCGACCAGCTCGAAATCGCAGGTCTCGCGGCCGCCATTGCCTCCGGCGAAACGGTGACCGTCCAGAACAAAACCAAGGGCACGTCCTTCGAGTGCATCGTGAACCTTGCCCCGCGCCAACGCGAAATCTTGACCGCCGGCGGTCTGCTGAACTACACCAAGCAAAACGCGTAAATGGGAACCCACGTATCCTGACCTCTCGCAGGCGAGAGGACAGGCGTGAACATGTAAAAAAGACTCTCGATTGTAGGGGCACCCCTTGTGGGTGCCCTTTTTTACAGCGTCAGTTTGCAGAAAGCAGGGAACAGATAGAGAAAACGAGCACACTCGCAACGAAACCGTGCGGCGGGCTCTCTCTATTCCACGATGACCTCTTCAATCGGCTTGCCGTCGACATAGAGTCCCACGACGGCTGCATAGCCATTGTGTACGCGAACCGTCACATGGATGGTTTTGTCCGCGCCATGTTTGACCAACCACGTCTCGGCCACACGGGCCTTATTCTCGTTCATGTAGTAGCGCGAAAATGGAAAATTGATCGAGATCTCACTGTCATCCGTTCGATACCAAGATCTGGTTTCGACACGAACGTAAGGCTTCTCCTTTGGCGGCGCGAGAGTGACCAGCGTCACTGCGGCATAGCCTTCGTCATCGGTTTCCAGCGTCGCAAAGCCGAGACCCGAACCACGGCCATCTGCAAATCCAGGCCCCGCTTTGGCCTGCTCGGGCTGGACGTTCAGCCGCAGATATCGCCCGCGTAAAAAGTCAACCGGATCGCGCGGCGCGATGCGAAACTTAAATTCTTCTCCGACCATTTCTGCTCGGACACTGTTGTAGATCATCATCCCCGGCACAGTGAGCATCACCGCCGACACCACCACAAACAGGAGAAGTGAAATTCTTCGATTGCGTTTCATATTACAACGCTCCTTTCTCAGAACGGACACGTTTGAGCATCAAGCCATTCATCGCAAAAAATCCCAGGCCGATCAAAATCAGAATCAACCCGCGCACGACAAAATCGACGTCGTAGTTGAACACCTCAATGACCAGCCCCGTTGCGACCAGCACCACGCCCCAATTCATTTGGGCAAACGACATTGTTCCCACGCCGCGCGCGAGATGGAATCCGCCGAGAGCCAGTAGCCCAAAGAGGGCAAAATGCGGAACGACCATGGCAATCAGCACCAACAAAAAGACGCTGCTATTGATGCCCCACTCGATATCGCCCAAGCGCCTGGCATGCAAAAGTCCCGCCAGCCAAACCGCGCCACACATGCTGCAGAACAAGGTCATCACAATGAGCTCACCCACCTCCCAGCTGGGCGGGTGCATTTCAACAACACTGATCGCAAGGCAAATCACCGGCACAATTTGGCCCATCATCAACCACACACGCAAGCGCGGATGGCATTCGCCTTCGCCGGCAAACCGCCCGAGCGAATAGAGCGCACAAAACAGAAGCGCGAAGAGAAGTATAATGCTGTCGCTATCGAGATGTTCGAACCCAAAGCCAAGCCCCAGCCCGAACATCAGCGCAATGCCCACCGCGACGCGTATCCAATATCCGCCATAGGTCGCCACGCCGCCGCGACGAAGTCGCAGAAAGACGAACGGCAGCGCGCCCAGCCACAACAACCAATAGGGTGCTACTTGAGACGCCGACGGATCCCGTAAATCCAGGCACGCAAACCCGAACACCGTCATCAGCGTCATGTAGACCACGAACGCACCGACACTGCGAAAGAGGTAGATCACCGGCAGCGTCAGCGTGGCTGTAACAAGAAACGTCGTCCGCCCGTCGCCCGTAATCTGATAGACCTGTGCGACCAGCGCAATCGCCGCCAAGAGCGCAATCGGCATCGCCGTCGCGACCGGTTCCCGCCAGGCGACCCCCTTGGCCTTCCACAGCACATACGCGCCAAGCAGCTGCGCAATCACCAGCGGCGCGGTGCTACAGCCCAGTCGAACGGCCTTGGGTAGCATGTCCCAATTGTGCCCGAGCAGCAGGATGATCCCCGCCATGAGAAAGACCCCGCCGAGCGCAGAAATGATCGTCACAAACACCGTCCGCGCGGCAGCGCCATCGTCCAAGCGTGCGCGGAAATGCGACAACATCCCTTCCGCCGTCGACGGCTCGACGCATCCCTGTTCGATCAGGGTCGGGACCTCGCTTTCGAACCATGTTAAATTCGATTTCGATACCTTATTCATATCCATCCCTTTCGTGCAAGAGAGCAGTACGCCATTTTCACACTATTGTATTACAGCGTGAGTTTGTCTTGGCCGAGGAAGACGGCAGTGAAGTTCGCTGGTGGGCAAGCCTTCCAATACGCAAGGATCTCTTCGGTGGTGACGGCGAGAACGGCGTCGGTGATTTCGGCGAGGCTTCGCGCACGGCCGAGATTGAACCAGTCGCTACGGATCGCCGCTGCCCGCGCGGCAGTCGACTGACCTTGCATCACCAGCGCACTGCGGATCTGCGTTTTGGCGCGTCCCAGTTCGTCCTCGCCAATCCCCTCGCCGAGGCGCTGGAGTTCGGCGATAATCACGTCGAGGGTCTGCTGTGCTTGGTCCGGCCGCGTGCCGGCATACGTCACCATCGCGCCGCAGCTGCGATACGCGGCATAGTTCGTCGAGACGTGATAGCACAGGCCGCGCTTTTCGCGCACTTCGGTAAACAGGCGGCTGCCCATGCCCTGGCTGAGCACGGCCGCACCCAGGCGCGCGGCATAATAGGATTCGTGACTCGGCGCGACGGCTGCATGCGCGAGGGCGATGTGCGTCTGGGCGGTGTCTTTCTCGATGTGATGCACGCCGCCCATCGCGGGCGAAAGCGCGATCTCGGCGGGAACGGGCGCGTCCCAATCTCCAAAGCAGGCCTCGACCATCGCGACGGTCTTGGGCACATCCACCGCTCCGGCAATCGAGAGAATCGTCCCCGCCGGGCAAACCCGACTGGCCAAATGGTCTCGCACGCCCGCCGGCGTCAACGCCGCAAGCGACTCGGCCGTGCCGAGACTCAATCGTCCGAGCGGATGAGGAAAGTGCGTCGCGCGCAATCGCGTCGTCGCCTTGCGGTTGGGTTCGTCTTCGAGCGCTTCGAGGTCCTGAAGAATCAACTCGCGACAAGGCTCAAACGTCTCCTCTGCCAGCGTCGGGCGGCGAACGAGATCGGCCAAGATCCCCAACGTCGGTTCAAGAGTTCGCCCCAGCAGCGACGCACTGAAGAGCATCGCCTCGGCGGCGACGTTTTCGTTGTGCTGCACACCCATCGAATCCAGCGCGTCATTGAGTTCGCGAATATCGCGTCCGCCCGCGCCACGGAACATCCACTCCGAGGCCTCCACACCGCTCCCGGCGATCGCGTCGCTCTCGCTGCTGGACCCCGCGGGCAGCGCCATGCACACCGCGCAGCTGGACACGTCCTCCATCGGCTGAAGCAAAACGACCATGCCATTGGACAAGGTATGGATATGGGGCAGTTGATTCACGAAACTCTCCTTTGTTGTTCGTTTTCCCGCATCAGGCGGGGTGAATGATTGTAGACAATTTCACTCAAAAAATATAGATACGTTTCTCTGCTTTGTGATATAATCCGGCACACGTTCGCCATCCTGTATGGAGGATCCATGACACAACCTCAGCCCAACCCGACAACAACGCCCCCAGGAGAGTTGCCTCGCGCATCCTCCCAACGGTTGTATCTGATTGTAGGCATTGTGGGCGCAGCACTGACGGTCCTCGCTGCAAATCTGTTTCTGCATGAACTTTTCTCCAACCTCAAGCTACCCTCGATACTTGCAGCCATCATAGAAGCGGTAATCCTGTTGTGCCTGTGGACGCCCATTTTGTATATGATCTTTTCTCGCCGGAAACCCGTTGTGTACACCATGGCGCCGACGATACTCCATGAGTCGCATCTGCCCGTCGAGGTCCAAAAGCTCGACATGCTTCTCCATCACACCAAAATTGGAACCTGGGAACAGAATCTGCAAACCGGCGAACTCGATTGGGATCAAAACTGCCACGAGCTTCTGGGGCTGAGCGCTAACGAAATGAAAACCCTCGAAGACTTTTCCGGTATTCTTTCTCGGCGTGACGTCCTTCAGATTGAGGAATTGACCCGCTCTCTGGTCGAGGGAAAAGTCGCAAGCGCCCGCGTGGAATATCTCGCGCGCCGTAAAGACGGATGCGCGATATGGATTTTGTCCACCGCGTTTGTCTCGGAGTGTGACACCGAGGGCAACGCCACGCGCCTCTCGGGGTTCAACATCGACATCACCAAAGAAAAAATGCTCCAGGAGCAATCCCGGATCGAAAATGAACGGCTTCAACTTGCCATTGAAGCGTCCCAGGCTGGCATGTGGGATTGGAATCCTGAGACAAACGACCTCAAGCTCTCCATACCCGCACGCGACATCCTCGGAATTCCGCCCGAAGACTATTCCCCCAACACCGTAAGCGAGTTCTGGGACAGTCGCATTCATCCCGACGACCATGACCCGATCTGGGTTGCCATCTACGAATGCATTGATGGGAATGTTAAACATCAGAAATTCACATACCGGTATATCCACCCCACCAAGGGTGAGATTTGGCTGGAGACTGCCTGCGGCATCGCCGAGCGCACGCCCTCGGGCAAAGCGCTGAAAATCATTGGTCTCACACGCGACATCACCGAGGAAACGCTTTTCCGCCAAGCCCTGTCCCAAAGTGAGCAACGCTTCCACGACCTGCTTGCGGCCGTCAGTGAACACGTCTGCGAAATTGATGCCAACGGCACGTTTACCAGCGAAGACGAAAGCTTCTGCGAGCTTGCGGGAGTCCCCGCACAGGAAATGAAAACCCTCTCGCCGCTGGATTTTTCCGCGCCCTCTCAGCTCCAGGCCGACAAAGAATTCTGGACCAGCCACCTCGCCCAACCGCGGGCGTTCAAACACCGCGAACAGCAGTGGGTCTTGCCGGGGCACGACTGGCCGCGCTGGTTCGACCTCTCGGGCGTCCCCTTCTTCCGCAACGATGGCGAATTCGGCGGGTATCGCCTTGCGTCTCTGGACATCACCGAACGCAAAAAAAACGAGCTCGAACTCCGCCGCACCCGCCAGCGCCTCGAGGGCATTGTCACCTCCTCGCCGGTCACCCTGTTCCAGTGGCTCCAGCACCCCGACCACAGCGGAAACATCGCCTACATCTCCGATGGGATGCACGCGTACGGCTTCGAGTCGAACTCCTTCTTCGAGGAACTTCGCCAGTCCAACCGCAAAGAAAACACCGATGCCTATCTGCACTGGAAAAACTGCCTGCGCGATTCGATGGAAGACCAATCTCCCATCGAGCTGTCCCTGCAGGTCATCACGCCCAAAAACGAACCTCTGTGCCTGCTGATTCACGGCACGCCGGTTGAATTCAGCGAAGAGGGAGTCCTGTACAGTTGCATCGCGGTGGACATCACCCGCCAACGCAAGCTGGAAACCGACATCGAAACGTCGCGCCAAAGCGAACTTCAACTTGGCTCGACCATCCAACAGCAACTGCTCTTCCGTGGCGTCCCTGCGGGCATCGACGGGGTCGACGCCGTCGTCCTCGCCCAGCCCAGCAAGGCCATCAACGGCGACTTCTACGACATCCACGCCCATTCCCGCCAGTGCGTTGACATTGCGCTGGCCGACGTGATGGGAAGCGGGATCCCCGCGGCGCTCCTGGGGGCGGCCGCCAAAATCGAACTCATCCAGACCGTCGCCGAGCTGACTCAGGGAGCAGCAACTCTCCCCACCCCACGCGAGATCGTCAAGGGCTATCACAAGGCCATGAGCCCGCGCCTGTTCGCCATCGAGCGCTTCATCACGTTCTGCTACACCCGCATCGACCTCGTACGCGGTGTGGCTTCGATCGTCAACTGCGGGCACCTGCCGCCGCTGCTCTATCGCGCACGCACGGGAAAATGCGAGCCGGTTACCTGTGAACAAATGCCTCTGGGCTTTGCATCCCTGGTGGAGTACGAGCAGGTCACCATCCCAATCGAACCCGGCGACATCCTGCTCCAATGTAGCGATGGCGTGACCGAAACCCTCAGCCCCGAGGGCGAGTTCTATGGCTTTGAACGGCTCGAACAGTTCCTCCTTGCCCACCACCACCTTCACAGCGATGGGATTCTCGACGCGCTCAATGAGGAACTGCACCAGTTCTGCAACGGGGACAACCAGCACATCGACGACCGGACCTGCCTGATCTTCCGAATTGGCGAGATCAACGAGCAGTCGCCCAACCTGCTGGCAACGACCTCCGAGCCGGACAATCTTCCCGAAATCCGGAGCTTCGTCGAATCTCGAATCCTTGACCTTTTCGGTGGCGAGGCCGTGCGGGACCTGTTGCCAGAGATTCTCCTTGCGACCGACGAGGCCATCGTCAACATCATCCGCCACGCCTATCAAAACCGCAAGGGACAACCAATCCATATCCGCGTCTCCTATGCCAACGATTGGCTGGAAATTTCCTTGACGCACTGGGGCCCTCCCTTCTCGCCGCCCACCGTCAAAAGCCCCGCCCTCGACAAGTCCGAGCCCAAACTCGGGCTGTACCTCATCAGCCGGTGCGTCGATATCGTGGACTATTCCACTCGCACTGATGGCGCGAACAACATCCACATCCGCCGAAAAATCGAATTCAACCCCGTCCCCCTCAAGTCTTAAGGAATTTCATGGCACTGCTTCACCCGTTTCAAATTATGTGCAAGCCCGTCAGTGGACGCTGCAACCTCGCCTGCGAATATTGCTACTATCTTCACAAGCCCGACCTTCTCTACGGCGGCGACATCAAGCCCATGACCCTCGAGGTCCTCGAAAGCTACACCAAGCAGTACATCAAATGCCAACCCTTCCACGTTGAATTTGGCTGGCAAGGCGGCGAACCGACCCTCGCAGGACTCGACTTTTTCCGAGCCGCTGTCGAATTTCAAAACAAGTACAAGCGCCCCACCCAGCAAATCAACAACGCGCTGCAAACCAACGGCACGACCCTCACGCCGGAATGGTGCAAGTTCCTCAAGGAAAACAACTTCCTCGTCGGAATCAGCCTCGATGGCCCGCCGCAATGGCACGACCACTTCCGCCTCGACCACAACGGCGAGGGGAGCTTCCACCGTGCCTGGAACGGCGTAGAGCTCTGCCGCGAACACGGGGTAGAATTCAACGTCCTGATCACCCTCAACAGCCAGAACGCGCCCCACGCGGGCGAGATCTATCGCTACTTCGCCAATCGCGGAATCGAGTACGTCCAGTTCATCCCAATCCTCGAACGCCACCCCGATGGTACGCCGACCGATTTTTCGTGCACGGGCGAACAGTATGGCGACTTCCTCTGCGAAACGTTCGAACTGTGGGCCACGCGCGACGTCGGCGGGATCAGCGAGCGCCTGATCGACTCGGTCCTCCACACCATGCTCAATGGCCGCGCGACGCTGTGCTGCTATTCCAAGCGCTGCGCCAACGCGCACATCCTCGAACCCAACGGCGACCTCTACGCCTGCGACCACTTCGTGTTCCCCGAGTGGAAGGTCGGCAACATCCTCGAAACGCCATTGCGCCAACTCGTCCAAGCGCCCAAGCTCGACGAATTTGCCAAGCTCAAGACCGAGTTGCCCGACGTTTGCAAAAGCTGTGAGTACGTCCAATATTGCTCGGGTGGCTGCCCCAAACACCATCGGCCGGAAATCGGAACCGACTCGGCGCGCTACAATCATTTCTGCGTCGGCCTCAAGCGATTCTTCGAAAAGGCCGTGCCCGTTCTCGAGCAAATGGTGCCCTATCTCAAGCGCGGACAGACCCCGCCCACGGCCGCAGAGCTGATGAACCTCAAGCCCGCCAAAGCCGTCCAACAGGCCGCCAACACCACCGTCGAGCCCAGCCGCAACCGGCCCTGCCCCTGCGGCAGCGGATTGAAGTACAAGAGATGCTGCGGGAAGAACGATACCGACAAAAAATAGCATCTTTCCGAACTCGCATTGAAAAATGTTGCGGGAAGAACGATACCGAGGCAAAGCAATAGAGGAATTTTCATGCAAGCATTGATTTTTGATTTTGACGGAGTCGTGATGGACTCCGAGCCGATCCACTTTGAGGCCTTCCGCCAGAGCATCGCGCCGTTGGGCGTCGATTTTTCGTGGGACACCTATTGCGCCGACTACCTCGGGTTTGACGACCGCGAGGGCTTTGCGGCGATTCTCACCGATGCGGGGGTCGACCTTGCCACCGTGAGCATCCCCGAGCTGATCGAGGCCAAGACGCAAATCGTCCAACACCTCCTCGCCACCGCGACCGAGACCATTCCCGGCACGGTCGAAATGCTCGTCGCCGCCAGCGACGCGGGCATTCCTGTGGCAATTTGCTCGGGCGCGCTGCGGATCGAAGTGGAAGTCGCCTGCCGGGCGCTGGAGATTCTCCCGCGTGTGCGGACCATCGTCGGGGCCGACGACGTTGAGAAGTCCAAACCCGACCCCGAGAGCTATCGCCTAGCCATTGCTCGCCTTAGTGAAATCCTCGGGAGCGATCTCGACCCCGCCCAGTGTGTCGCGATCGAAGACTCCCCCGTCGGGCTCCAGTCCGCCATTGGTGCGGGGATGAAAACCTGTGCGCTGGCGACGAGCTATGCCAAGGACGAGTTGACGATGGCCGACCGTGTCGTTGCGAACCTCACCGAACTGACCCTCGACGACCTCTCCGCCCTGAGCGGATAATTTGACCGACATTGCACGCCTTTGCGGTGCGCATAAAAAAAACCCACTGCAAGCAGTGGGTTTTTTTATCGATCGTATCGATTGTCGGCTTAGTAGCGGTCGCCGAAGCTACGACGGGGACGCTCTTCGCGGGGACGAGCGACGTTCACGGTCAGCACGCGGCCGCCGTTTTCCTGGCCGTTGAGGCCTTCGACTGCTGCTGCAGCTTCTGCGTCGGTTGCGAATTCGACAAAGCCGAATCCTTTGCTGCGGCCGGTCTGGCGGTCGGTGATGACCACTGCAGATTCGACGGTGCCGAACTGCGAGAACATCTCTTGCAGATCGCCAGCTTCAACGCCATAGCTCAGGTTGCCAACATACAATTTTTTTCCGTTTTCCATAGTTCTTGCCTCCGTAGCGAGAGTTTAGTATCGTCAGTCAGTCGTCACGGTAGATGGGGCTGTCTCGCTACGGGCAACAGTCTCCGAACCGTATCATCTGATCCGCACACAGCACTCTGCCATGCACGAGTGAGACTTTTAACACAAGAGAGACGTTCTGTAAAGAGAAATAAATAATTTTTTTCACAGGCGGATTCAAGTCTCTAACGTGACACGTGCGACGTTAGAGTGCGAGGCTATCC
>JABGPZ010000074.1 GCA_018644725.1 Phycisphaerales bacterium | reverse complement strand
ACCGCATTATACAATACTCAAAGTCGAAACGCTATTATTCAAAGAACCCATAAGGCCCGGTACTGCATCCGCTGAGCAGAATGGTCGTCAGCAGGGCGAATGTGATTGTGAATAGTTTCATGGGTTGCTCCCTTGGTTTATCCGATTTCCCCCTTTTTCGGTCTACGGAAACTTCAATTCCAGCACCCATTTTTCCCATTCTGCTTGAAATTTGGGGATATCCTTGTGGCCGAGGTCGGCGAGGGTCGTTTTCATCGCCGTCCAGCCAGACGGATCTTCCTTGCGGGTCTTGAGATAGTCCGCCCAGAACGCGCGAAGTTTGTGCTTTTCCTGGAGATAGTACATCAAATACCGCGCCTGGGCATAGCCGCTGGCGGTGGAATAGAATTGCCGATCGGTGGTTTGACAAAGGGTCCCGAACGGCACGGTCGTCTTGGCCTTGATGTGCTTCTGCAGGCCGGCGAGTCGCCAGTTGGTTCGGCCGATGATCTGCTGCTTGCTGCCGACTTTCCGCGTGCCGCACTGCTCATAGAGCGAGGCCATCCCCTCGTTGATCCAGCTGGGCATGTCGGGAATGTTCGCCGGGCCGTAGGCGTGGAACATCTCGTGGACCAACGTCCCCCCGCCGGTGCGGATGTTCATCACCATTGCGTTGCGGTAGGACGAAAAATAGCCGTACGGCGTATCGGGCGGATCGCCGCTGACGGCCTTGGCAACGGCCTTGTAGGTCTTCGTGTCGGCGAGGAGAAACACCGTGATAATCTTCGGCGGATTCTTCGCGAAATAATCGTTGCGGAAGTGACTGTGCGCCCAACGGATCGTGCCCGTGATATAGCGATCGAGCGACGCGCCGGACATGTTGCCCACGACGATGAACGGCCCTTCGGCCCCGATGGAATAGCCCGTTTTCAGAAAAGGATATTTCGTCTTGATCTTCATGATATGCTGGGCATAGTCGGCGGGCGATGGGTCCGGCGCGGCCGTGGCCCGGATCAGCGAACCCCACAGCGCCTTTTTCGTCCACTTCATCTTCTCGCCCGGCGCAAGGCCGAAGCGGATCAGCGTCTTGGTCGCGCCAATCGGCCAAAGCTTGAAAAACAGTGTCCGACTCATCCGACGATATGCCTTGTCCTTGAGCGGCGCCTGGGCCGGCTCGCGGTACACCACCTCATCCGTCTTGGCGTCATAGCCGACGACAAGGCGGAAATGCTCGGTCGTTTTAGGCTTGTCGCTGTATTTCATGCAAACAATCGACGGGACGTTCTTGCGCAGATCGGCCACGAGTTCCCCGAAACATTGTTCGGTGAGCTTGGCCTGCGGGAGTTTCGTCGTGGGATTCTGCCAGAGTGCTGTTTTGGCGGCGAGCTTGTACCCCAGGCGATCAAGCGCCACGTAGAGGTTCGGCGCGTAGCACCCCCGCCCGAGGCACGGATTCAACTTCGCGGCCGCGAACACATCGTCCTGCGTAATCAGCTCTCCCGCGAGTTTCTTCTCTCGCAACACCCAACCACGATGCATCTCCACGCACGCCTCGCCGCAGAAATCGGTCTTCTGCTTGACGTGCGGGATGCCCTCGATGATGACCGTTTTGCCATACGCCGTCACGGGCTTGCTTGCCTTGGCTGGTGCCTTGGTCTCAGCCGCCACGCAGCCCGCAATCACCAAAAACACCGCAAATGTCCCTATATTGGCGCGCCATGTCCGTCGTTTCATAATCGTCTCCATGGAATGGGTGTAAAAAAGCTCTGTGCATGATAGCATACCCCAGAATAGACGCGTTGCGCACGAAAAAGTTCACGAGAATTGGAATGACCGCTTCAAAAGGGCGATTTTCGCGTTGAACATGAAAATTTCTCTCTTTTTCTCCAGACCCACAGACGGCGTAACTTTGGGCCTGACGAGTATTTTCAGTGAAGAAAGACTATTCGCAAAGCCTAATCGAGAAATATTTCCTTAAATATCCCTTGACTTTTTTTGCAGGATGCCTATGATACCGTTGCCGAAATAAGGCATGAACTCGAAATAAACAAATGACGGTTTGGGTGTGTCCAGGCCGTTTATCCCCCACCTTCCACGAGAGGAATCTGGAGATTATGACTACGACGAAAAATCAGAAACTGTTGAACTGGGTCGCTGAAGTTGAAGCGATGTGCACCCCCGACAAAGTCGTTTGGTGCAACGGCTCGACCGAAGAGTATGACCGCCTGATGGGCGAAATGGTCGCAAGCGGCATGGCCATCAAGCTGAACGAAGAAAAGCGCCCCAACAGCTACGCATTCAACTCGGACCCCTCCGACGTTGCCCGTGTTGAAGGCCGTACCTACATCGCTTCGCTGAAAGAAGAAGATGCAGGCCCGACCAACAACTGGATCGACCCCGCCGAGCTGAAAGAGACCATGAAGGGTCTCTACAGCGGCTGCATGAAGGGCCGTACGATGTACGTGATCCCCTTCTCCATGGGCCCGATCGGCTCGCCGATCTCCAAGATCGGTGTTGAAATCTCCGACTCGCCTTACGTTGTGGTCAACATGCACATCATGGCGCGCGTGAGCGACAAGGTTCTCGACGTCCTCGGTGACGACGGCGACTTCATCCCCTGCCTGCACACCGTTGGCTCGCCCCTCGAGCCCGGCCAGGAAGACAGCCGCTGGCCTTGCGCGCCGATCGAAAAGAAGTACATCGCGCACTTCCCCGAAGAAAACCTCATCTGGTCCTACGGTTCGGGCTACGGCGGCAACGCCCTGCTCGGTAAGAAGTGCCTCGCACTGCGTATCGCTTCGGCGATGGCAGGCCGCGAAGGCTGGATGGCTGAGCACATGCTCATCCTCCGCTTCACCAACCCCGAAGGCAAGAAGTTCCACATCGCCGCGGCATTCCCGTCGGCCTGTGGCAAGACCAACCTGGCCATGCTCCAGTCCACCGTCCCCGGCTGGAAAGTCGAAACCATCGGTGATGACATTGCATGGATGAAGCCCGGACCGGACGGTCGCCTCTACGCGATCAACCCCGAAGCTGGCTTCTTCGGCGTCGCCCCCGGCACGGCCGAATACTCCAACCCGATGGCTCTGGCGAGCTGCCGCAAAGACGCGATCTTCACCAACGTCGTTGTCACCCCCGACAAAGATGTCTGGTGGGAAGACATGGGCGTCGAATGCGCCGGCGGCACGGACTGGAAGAACAACCCCTGGACCCCCGACATGAAAGACGCCGATGGCAACCCCATCAAGGGCGCACACCCCAACAGCCGCTTCACCGCACGTGCAGAACTCTGCCCGGTGATCTGCGAAGACTGGGAAAACCCCGCTGGCGTTCCGATTGACATCTTCGTCTTCGGCGGCAAGCGCACCACCACCGTCCCGTTGGTCCACGAAGCATTCGACTTCAACCACGGCGTGTACATGGGCGCGACGGCTTCGTCCGAACCCACCGCTGCGGCGCTCGACCTGGGCAACGTTGCCCTCCGCATCGACCCCTTCGCGATGACCCCCTTCATCGGCTACCACGCTGGCGACTACATGCAGCACTGGTTCGACATGGGCGAAAAACTGGGCGACAAAGCACCTCGCTGCTTCTACGTCAACTGGTTCCGCAAGACCGACGACGGCAAATGGCTGTGGCCTGGCTTCGGCGAAAACTCCCGCGTCCTCAAGTGGATGTGTGACCGTGTCGAAGGCAAAGTTGGCGTCCGCGAAACCCCCATCGGCTACATGCCGATCGACGGCGAGCTGGACATCGACGGCCTGGACCTGCCCGCAGAAGATTGGGCGGAACTGATGAAGGTTGACACCGATCTCTACAAGAAGACCGTGATCGACTGCGAGACCTTCCTCCAGAAGTTTGGTGACAAGCTGCCCGTGCAGATCACCGAGCAACTCGAGAACCTCAAAAAGCGCCTGAGCTAATCTAGCGAAGACCGCTTGCGAATATCGCAACCCCACCGGTGGGAGACATTACGTCTCCTGCCGGTTTTTTTATGGGCGGGCAAAAGAAAACCGCCCGACGGCCGAAGTGGTCGCCAGGCGGTTGTTTATGAGTTATGGAAAAGACGCTGGTCTTATTTCGGTGCGGCTTCGAGTTCGGCGAGCTTGGCCTTCATCTCGGCGATTTCCTTGTCGATGGCCGCTTGCTTCGCAAGTTCCTTGTCGAGCTCTGCCTGAGCGGCGGCGGCTTCGACCCGGGCAGTTTCGAGTTCTTCCAGTTTCGCTTTGGCCGCATCGGCGTCGGCTTTGGCTGCTTCGGCATCGGCGGCCGCTTTGGCCTGGTCGGTTTCCAGCTTCGCCACCTGCGCCTTGGTCACGTCAGCCTCGGCCTTGGCGGCATCGGCTTCGGCGTTTTTCTCAGCGATCATCGCCTTGGACGCATCTTCCACGATCGCGGCCTTTTTGGCATCGACCTTGGCCTGCTCTGCGGTGACCTGTTTTTCGATCAGTGCCGCGCCGAGACGCTCGGCCAGACTGTCCGAATTCTTGGCCGTGTCAAGTTTGCTCTGGAAGTCGGACAGAGATTTCAGCATGCTACCGAGGTCCGCATTGCCGTCGAGCAGCGACTTAATCGCGGGCAACGCCGCGAACTGGTCGGTCGAATTCCCCTGCAACAACATCGCCGCTTTGGCCAGCGATTCATAGTTCCCCAGCTTGCTTTGCAGGTCCGGCATCAGCTTGGCGGTGGCCTCTTTGAAGACAGCGCTCTGCTTGAGACTGTTGACGTACTCGTTGTTGAGTAGCGGAATCTCTTTCTGAAGTTTCGAGATGGCACCGTCGATCATGTCCACTTTGCCGATGCCGCCGAGGAGGATATCCGCGGCCTTGATTTTATCGGTAATAGTCCCGCGTTCGCTCAGAAGGTCTTGGAGACTGTCCGCGATTTTCTTGGCCTCGGCGACGGCCGTGTCGGCCTTGGTGGGAATCAGCGGCGGGGTCTTGGCCGAATCCGGATCAACCTTCGGAATTGTGTTGGGCGACGTGTCCTCCGTGGGGGGTTCCGTGTCCTTGGGCTTGTCACAGCCCGAAATCAACAGGCCAGAAATCAACACGAGCGACAGTAGCAAAGTAAATCGTTTCATCGCAGTACCTCCCGAAAAATGTCTTAGAGATGCCCGGCCCACGCTGAGCCGTGGCAACTCCATTATATCACGCAGATTACGAAAAGAACGCCTGTTCTGATAAAAAAACCGACGACCCGGATGGAACCATAGGGACTGGTACCCTTTATTCTGTTCTGGTTTCTCAATTTCTATTTGTTGCCAGGTACCTGTCCCCATTTTCCTTCAAACACACCCAAGGGCGAAAAATTTTTCGCCCCTACAATACAAAATCACGCAAGAAAAAAAGCCGACGACCCGGATGGATCGTCGGCGATAATAACAAGCGTTCTTCGTTGCCGCTTTTTTCTTGGCAGTCGTTACGACCGGCCGCGGCCTTTCATTTGCAGACCGAACAGGCGGATGAAGCCCTTGGCGTCTTCGGGGGTATATTCCTGCCCCATGGTGAAGCTCGCGAGTTCGGTGCTGTAGAGGCTCTTGGGGCTCTCGACGCCAGCGAGCAGCGCGTGACCCTTGTAGCATTTGATGCGGACGCTGCCGGTGACGTTTTTCTGCGTCGCGGTCACGAACGCGTCGAGCGAATTGCGCAGCGGGCAGAACCATTTTCCATCATACACCAGCTGGGCATATTCGTGTGCGATCTGCTGCTTGTAGTGCAGCGTGTCTTTGTCGAGCGTGATCGTCTCGAGGGCCTGGTGAGCGCGATAGAGGATCGTGCCGCCGGGGGTTTCGTACACGCCGCGGGACTTGATGCCCACGAGGCGATTTTCAACGAGGTCATCCTGGCCGACGGCGTGCTTGCCGCCGATGATGTTGAGCTTGTCCAGCAGAACGTGACCGGGGAGTTTCACGCCGTCAATCGCGACGGGCTTGCCCTTGACGAAGTCGATCTGAACGTAGGTCGGCTTGGCGGGGGTTTTCTCGAGCGCGTTGCTCATCACCCACAGGTTCTTCTTGGGTTCGTTCGCGGGATCCTCGAGGTCGGCCCCTTCGTGGGAAATGTGCCAGAGGTTCCGGTCGCGCGAGTAGATCTTTTTCTTGCTGACCGGGATCGGAATCTTGCGCTCTTTGGCGTAGGCGATGCAGGCTTCGCGGCTGGTCAGCTCGAAGGAGGGATCTTTCCACGGTGCGATGATTTCGAGTTTCGGCCCGAGCGCCATGAAGGTCAGCTCGAAGCGGACCTGGTCGTTGCCCTTGCCGGTCGCGCCGTGGGCGACGGCATCGGCCTTGAATTTCCGCGCGCAGTCAACTTGGCCCTTGGCGATAATCGGCCGGGCGATGGACGTGCCGAGCAGATAGTTCTTTTCATAGATCGCGCCGGACTGGAGCATCTTGTAGCAGTACGCTTCGACGAATTCCTTGCGGAGGTCGTCGATCACCACTTCGCTCGCGCCGGTGGCGAGCGCCTTTTTGCGGATGCCATCCAGCTCACCGATACCCTGGCCCACGTCAGCGACATAGGCGATCACTTCGGCGTCATACTTTTCCTTCAGCCACGGCAGAATCACCGAGGTGTCCAACCCGCCGGAATAGGCGAGAACGATTTTTTTGATTTTCTTGGCCATCAGAGGCTCCTTCTGAAAATTGGGGTGTCAACGTAGTGTGGCCGTGTATTGTAGCGTTCGTGGCCAAGATTTCAAGTTGAACCTTTATAGCCGCGCACCTATTTCTTTTTGGCGGGGCGGGTTCGCTTTGTGGGCTTCTTGGAATCCGCTGCAGACATCAACGGTGAAACGCTTGCGGCGAGTGGCCCGGCCGCGATGGTTTTCAGAAATTGGCGTCGTCGCATGATCTATCCTGAGGGTTACTTTTTCAGAGTTTGGCGCACGATCTCCAGCATAGGTGCGTCTTTGACTGTGCTGCCGCCGAGGAAGAAGAATTCTTCTTCCGCCGCCGCATAGCTTGCGCGCTGAACGTGGATGCGGTAGAGCATCGCGAGGATGCCCGCACGATGAGACCCGCCGTGGCAGCAGAGATACATTGGCTTGGGCGCGGCCTTCATGTAGGCGATGAGCGCCTTGGCGGTGGCAAGGTCGAGCGTCGTCCCGGTGAAGTGGATCGACTGGAACTGCACGTTCCCCTTCTGCGCGAGTTCGGGCAATTCCGGCTCGGTCAGCGGACAAAGAATCGACTTCACGCCGCGGTCGGTGAGTTCGGTGATCCCCCTGATGTTCAGAATGATCCCACCGCGGTACATCGGGGCCTGATCGGGCGTGGCGGGATTGTAGCAAAGCAGCGTCCCGTTGAGGCCGGGGCGACTGCCAAACGAGGTCGCCGTCGCGACCGACTTGATCGGCGTCTTGACCTTTTTCGTCGCGCCGCTTCGGCCGTCAACGCCGCCGTGGCAACCCGCGAGAAGTGTGGTCAATGCAAATGTCAGTAGCAGTGTGTGTTTCATCGTGTTCCTTTTCAGTGTGTCTGTTTCAGTCGGAGCGGGCAATGGTTCGCCCATCGTTCTTCGTTCCTATTTTCCCACGCAGAAGCGCGAGAAGATGATGCCGAGGAGGTCGTCGGTGACGACTTCGCCGGAAATTTGTCCAAGGTGTCGCAGAGCCTCGCGCAGGTCCACCCCGACCAATTCGGCCACATCAGCGGCATGGTCGGCGGTGTCCAGCAGTCCAGCCGCAAGTGCGACCGCATCGACGGCTTCGACGAGGCAATGCTTCTGCCGACGATGAAGCCCGAGGGCCTCGCCCGTGGCAGCAGGAGAAATCGCCAGTGCATTCCGTATTTCGATTTTGAGCGCGTCAAGGCCCTCGCCCGTTTCGGCCGAAACCATCAGCGCGTCTATAGTTAACGTCGCAAGGTCAGATTTGTTGCAGACCGTGAGAATGGGCGAAGCGGGGTTGGTTTCGCGCAGAGCCTCCAGCAGCGAGTCGTCGCCGGTGGTCGCGTCGAGAACGTGGAGGATCAGGTCCGCTTCGGCCACCGCGGCCAGTGCGGCCTGGTGCGCGGCGAGGTCGAGATCGCAGCCGATGTCGCCCGTGAGGAAGCCCGCCGCGTCGAGCAATGCGATTTTCGCACCGTCGAGGTCAGCCACTTCGCACACCACGTCGCGGGTCGTCCCGGCGAGATCGGACACGAGCGTGCGTGCGCGGCCGAGGAGACAATTGAGGATCGAGGATTTGCCCGCGTTGGGTCGGCCGGCAAGGACCACGCGCGGAAGGTGGCTCGCGTCGGGCATGTCCGTCGCGCTCGCGGCGAGGTCGCTCAGCGCACTCGCGGCGCCACGAAGCGTGGTGGCGAGGTCGGCCGGTTCGGCAAGGGTGATGCCCTCTTCGGCCATATCGATGGACGCTTCGACGAGAGCGAGCGTTTCGGTGAGGGTCGTGGCGGCGGTGGCGCATCGGCGTTGAAGCTCGCCCCCGGCGGCGCGCTGGGCGCTACGGAGCTGAGAGTCGCTCCCGGCTGCGATGATATCGGCGACGGCCTCGGCGGCAGACAAATCGATCCGCCCTGTGAGAAACGCGCGCGCGGTGAACTCGCCCGCATTGGCCTGACGCGCACCACGCTCAAGCGCCGCACCGAGCGTCGCGGTCGCCAGCGGGTTCGACCCCGGCAGATGCAGCTCGACGAGGTCCTGCCGCGTATAACTTCGCGGCGCACGGAACACATAGGCACTCCCCGGCGCGAGCAGCCCGTCCTCGAGCGTCACCCGCCCCGACGCACACCGGAACGCGCCCACCTCCGAGAGGGACTCGGCCGCATCGGGCGCAAACAACCCGCACGCAATCGCGATCGCGTCCGGGCCGGAAAGGCGAACGATGGTCCGGCGGCTTTGGCCGGGCGGCGACGAAATCGCCGCGATGGTGTCGTCAAGGGTCCACATCCCGCGAGTATACCAGAAACCTCGACGGTTGCAAAATTTCGCGCACGAGGACAACTCGCCCGATGACGCTTTTGGAAATCGAATCATTGAAAAATCGGCCCCGCGGCGCTATGCTGGGGGTATGAAATATGGATCCATTGTCATCGCGCTTTTTGCAGGCCTGCTGGGCGGCTGCTTCGACTCTCCCGGCGTGCGTCTCATCGCGCCGCGCATGGTCGTCGAGGGCGGCGAGCGCACTGCCATCGTCACGACGTTTCACGGCTATCCCGAGATCGACTGGACCCAACCCCCCACCGCCGAAATCACCGCCGGACCGTGGCACAGCCCCCAATCCAAGCCCCTGACCGTCCAGCGCATCGGCCACGCCCAACGCCGCTCGTGGCGCATCCACCTGCCCAAAATCCGCCCCCCCGCCACGCTCACGATCACCGTGCCCTATGACGGGTGGATCTACCGAATCTCCACCGACCTCGTCACCCCCAGCGACAACGACCTTGACCCCACCGGAAAAACCATCCTCTACAAACGCGAGGACGAAACCACCCTCCCCCTCCGCCCGGACTGGTAAATCTAAATCCTGAAATACCGGCTCGCTTGGCACGTTGATAGAGGACACCCTTCGAAAGGATTCCCATGCAACTGAAACCCTACTTCTGCACCTTGGCCCTGCTGTGCCTCTCCGCCAGCGCCGCAGACATCCCCTACCAAACCAACGCCTCTGCCCTCGCTCTGTGGGGCGACGCCAAGGCCCTGCACGTCGTCGCTGCACCGCGAAGCAAAAAGACCAAACTCGTCGCGACCCCCGTCGCCGCTGTGGGAACCCTCGGCAAGGGACGACTCGTCGCCGTCTCACTCCAGGCCCCGCTCCGCAAGGACTGCTCCAAAGCCCACGCCGAACTGGCGGCGGACTGGGTGCGCGCCGCGTCCGACAAACCCGCCCCGCGCGTGGCGTTTTTCCGTGTAGGAACGCTGAGCAAACATCTCGCCGCCGCAGGCCTGACCGGAAAATCGACACGGAAAATCGACGCGAAAACCCTCAAGAACGCTGATGTCCTGTGCGTGACCTGGCTGCGCAACGACGCCGAACGCGCCGCCGTAGAAGCCTTCGCCAAGTCGGGCAAGGGCGTCGTGATTTTTTCGTGTGGCGTTTCCCGCAAAACGGCCGTGCGCGATGCCACCGCCAATCGCCTCCTCTCGCCTGCTGGAATTTCGATCACCAATCGCAACATCACCGCAAAATATGGCGGCACGATTCAGCCCGCCTCGGCCGATGGCGTACCCAAAGAAATCAAACTCGAAGCGGCGTTTGCCACGCTGGATGCGCCCGCGCCCAAGCCCGTCCGCCGCAAGCGCGGCCAGAAAAAGCCCGTCGTGAAGTGGGAGTCCCCGCGCGCTCACGCCGTCTACACGATCCAGGCCGCCGGCCCGGCCGTCCCGCGAACGAGCGAATTCGCCAAACTGTACATCGCCCTCGCCAAATACGGCTGGACCGTGGTCCCGCCGAAGAACCAGCGCGACCCCAAAGCCGTCAACATCGAGAAAAACCCGCGCGATTATCTCGCCGTGGTACTGCTCGATGCATACCTCGCCAAAGCCCCCGTCGAACGCGTCAAGGCCCACCCCGCCGCCGACGTCTATCCCGGCGCGGTCCCCCCCAGCGCCAAGCGCATCACCAAAACCCTCGACGTCGACCTCAGCGTCCCGCGCTGGCACACCACGGGCCTCTATGCCGCCCCGGGCGAGGTCCTCACCGTCACCGCCCCCGCCAGCGTCCTCGGCAAAAATTTCAAGGTTCGCATCGGCGCGCACAAAGACTCCAACCTGCGCCACGAAACCCTCCAGCGCTTCCCGCATCTCACGCGTAGCTTCGAGATCACCAAGGCAACCACCCGCGCCGCGTGCAGCTTCGGCGGCACGGTCTACATTGAAGTCCCGCGCGGTGGCAACCTCTCCGGCACCGTCAAATTCACCATCGCCGGCGGTGTTGCCCAGCCCGTATTCCGTCGCGGCATGACGGCCGCGCAGTGGGCCGCCGAACTGAAACACCCCGCGCCGTGGGCAGAGATCTGCGGCCACAAAGTCATCCTCATCGTGCCGACGGAGATGGCCAAAACCGTCACCCAACCCGAAGAACTCATGGAGCGCTGGGACCGGTTCCTCGACCTGTGCGCGAAAGTCTCCGGGAACGATCCCGCCGCGCGCACCAGCCCCGAACGCCTCACTGGCAGCCTGCAGATTTCCGTCGGTTATCTCCACTCAGGCTACCCCGCAATGGGCCAATACAACCACAATCTCGGACTCGTCGACAACGACGCGCTGAGCAAAGACGTGCCATGGGGCTGGTACCACGAACTCGGCCACAACCACCAGAACCGCGACTGGACGTTCACCAACGGCGGCGAAGTGACGGTCAACATCTTCCCGCTGGCGGGGTACAACCTGCTGCTCAAGCGGCCGGTGAGCGACAACAAACGCTTCGGCAGCAAGCTCGGGCCGGGGCTGAAAAACTATTTCTCCAAGACGCCGACCTACAAAGATTTCACTTCGGACGTCTGGCTGGGGCTGGTGTTCTACTATCAGATCATCGAGGGCTTCGGCTGGGACAATTGGTTCGCCGTGGCGAAAACCTATCGCGGACTGTCCGCCGACCAGCGGCCGAAAACCGACCAGCAAAAGCGCGACCTCTTTCTGGAAATCTATTCCAAACAGGTCAAGCGCAACCTCGCGCCGCACTTTATCGCGTGGGGACTCGAACCCTCCGACGCCGCCTGCGAGGCCGTCAAAACCCTCCCCAAATGGACCCACCCCGAGGTACTCAAACACACGAAATGATCCCAAATTTAGTTGACTTTTAATTGTACGAGTTGTACAATTAGTACAGAAAGGGGTTTTCACAATGACAACCATCTCCATCAGCCATGCTCGTGAAACATTGCCGGAACTTGGAAACCGCGCCGCATACGGCGGGGAGCGGTTTATGATTGAGCGTCGCGGAAAAGGGCTGTGCGCCTTAGTTCCCGTGGAGGACCTGGAATTACTGGAACGCCTTGAAGATGCCATGGATATCAAGATTGCCGAAGAACGGCGCGACGAACCGACTGTTACGCTTGCTGAATTGAAGAAAGAACTCGGATTCTAATTGGCTTGGGAAGTCACAATCCGCAAATCGGCGCGGAAGGAAATTCGAACCCTTCCCCACTCCGTTCAACGTCGCGTTTTCGGAGCTCTGGATATCCTGTCCCAGGACCCCACGCCGCCACAAAGCCGCAAACTTGTTGGCCGTGAGAAAACGTATCGCTTCCGCGTCGGGGACTATCGAATCGTATATGAAATTATTGAGCAACAACTTCTCGTGCATGTCATTCGCGTCGCCCATCGCAAAGACATCTACCGCCAACTCTGACAAACTCCGCCCTTTCGAGAACAGGCAATTTTCGGTATAATCCTTTTATGATTTGCATAGCGATAGAGACATCATGTCGGGAAGGAGGCGTGGCGGTGGGTCGGGTGAATCCCGAGACTTCCGGCCGCGATCTTCTCGCATCCCGGCCCCTGGGATCGACGGGCAAACACGCGGCGATGCTGCTGCCGATCCTCGTAGAACTTCTTTCCGAGATCGACGCGACGCCGTCTGAGATTTCCGAGGTCTACATCTCGGTCGGCCCGGGCAGCTTCACCGGCCTGCGCGTCGGCATCACCGTCGCGCGCACACTCGGCCAACTTCTGCCAGACGCGAAACTCGTCGCGGTCCCCACGCCGCTGGCGGTGGCCGAAACCGTTATCGAAGAATCGTGGGACCATCTCGGCGTGCTCCTCGCCGCCAAAGACACCACCGTCCACGCGACGCTGATCTCCCGCGACGCCGCTGGCCACCCGACCCTCGACGGCGAATCGCAACTCGCGCCCATCGCCGAGCTCGTCGCAGCCTGGCCGAACGAAACCAAACTCGCCGGCGAAGGGCTGACCTATGGCGACCCCGTCGGCGCACACCAAACCGCCGGCACGAGCCCATGGTACCCCACCGTCGAGGCCGTCTTCACCGTCGGCGCACGCCTGGCCGAGGCCGGCGAGACGATCGACTTCAACCACCTGCTCCCCGTCTATGCCCGCCGCCCCGAAGCGGTGCGCCTGTGGGAACAGCGCCACGGACACTAACCATGCCGCCGCGCGCCGTCGTTGTTCTGCTTCTCGCCCTGGCCGTCTGGCCGTGGTGCGCGACCGCCCAGCAGGCACCGCCAACTCCCGCCGACGCAAAGACTCCCACACCGCCCCCCGCCGCGCCGACGCGCACGCTCCCCGCCGAAGTCCTCCGCGCCGCGACCTTCCTCGAAACGCAGCTCACCAAAACCGGCCTGGTCCAAAATGAATACGCCAAGGCCCACCCCCTGCGCGGGGCAAAAACCGCCCTCGCCGTATGGGGCCTCCTCGAAGCCGGCCGCGAGCCCAAGACCTCCCCCGCCCTTCGTCGCGCACTCGGCGAACTCGCTAAAAAGCCGACAGCCGTGCGACCCGTTGCGATGCGGATGATCGCCATCGCCGCCTGGGACGACAAACGCGCCGAAACCCTCCTCCAGCGCGACGGAGACTGGCTGGCCACCGCCGGCCGCGACGGCGCGTGGGGCCTGCTGCCCGCGACCGACGCGAAATTTCAGCCCGACAACGAGACCACCTTCTGGGTTGCGCTCGCGCTCGACGCCGCCCGCCGTCGCCGCGCAAAAATCGACCCGAAACTCTTCGACGCCCTCGGCACACACCTCCGCGCCCAGCAGCGTCCCGATGGCAGCTTTCCCTGGCGCGTCTGGGCCAAGCCCCAGCGCCCGCCGCGCGGCAGTGGTGCGATGACCGCCGGCGCGATTGTCGCGCTGCGCTCTGCGACCCCCACTCCCAGCAAGGCCAGCGAGGCCGCAATCGCCCGCGCGAGCGCGTGGCTCGCCAAGCGGATGTCGCTCTCGACCAATCCCAACAAAGGCCGCGAGCAGCTCCCCCTGTGGCGGCTGACGGCGGGGCTCTTCGTCGAACACACCGCCCAGCGCATCCTCGGCGGGATCGACCTCTGGAGCAAAATCGGCACGACACTTCGCCGCGAGCAGAACCCCGACGGCAGCTGGGGCTATGACGCGGACATCGAACAGACGGCGATGAACCTGTGGCTGTGCACGCGGGCGACGCGGCCGATGTTCCTCGCGAAAATTCGCCACGGCGGACGGTGGCAACCGTTCCCGCGCGACCTCGCCCACGCGTGCGACTCCCTCGGCCAGCGCTACGAACGGCCGATCGGCTGGGGCGTGATCGACGCCAGCGACATTCCCGTCGACCTCTCCGGCCCGCGCATGCTCTACCTCTCGGGCAGCGGGCGACTGGTCCTCACCGCCGAGCAGCAATTGCGCCTGAAGCACTTCCTCCAACGCGGCGGGCTCGTCGTGTCCGAGTCGGCCAACGGCGATCTCCAATTCACCCGCGACATCAAGGCCCTGTGCGCGAAGCTCCTGCCCGCAACGCCCCTGGTCCCACTGCCAAAAACCGCGCCCCTGCGCGCACCGACCACGGCGCTGAAAACGCTGCCACTGCTCACTGCGTCAAATTCCATCCGCACCCTGTGGGTCCACGCGCCCGGCGGCCTGAGCCAAACCCTCGGCCCGGCCGGACCGAACAAAACACACGCCGCATTCGACCTCCTCGCCCAACTCACCGCCCAAACCAGCGACCAACTCCGCTGGTTCACCACGCCCCGCCATCCTTGGCCCAAGCCCCTGCGCGTGGGAACCCCCAAGCGCACGCTCCGCCTGGCCCGTTTGGAACATGACGGAAACTGGAACCCCGAGCCGGCCGGGCTCGAACGACTTTGCTGGCGACTCGCACGCGACAAACAAATCCGCCTGCAGCTCGTCCCCGTTCGCGCCACACACCTCCGCGCCGACGAAACGCCGGTGTGCTATCTCACCGCCACGACCGCGCCAAAGCTCTCGCCGGCAGAACTCACCGCACTCGACCGCTATCTCCAATCGGGCGGGACGCTGATCGTCGATGCCGCCGCGGCAAACACCTCGACAATGAAATGGTTCCAGGCGCTCGCAACTCGCGTGGGCAAACTCGACACACTTTCCTCCGACGAACAAAAATTGCTACTCGCGATGGGGCCCTACCTGCTGCCAAGCGTTCGATATCGCGCCTCGTCACCGATCAAGCGCTCCGCCGCCCAACACAAGCGTCCGCCGCTGGACGTGGCGCGCATCGGCAAACGCCCGTCCGCGATCTTCAGCCACGTTGATCTCGCCAGCGCACTGGTCGGCTATCCACTGGCCAGGCTCGACGCCTACCACCGCGACGACGCCATCGCTCTGATGGCGAACCTCATCGCAAACCTTTCCCCGGAACAATGACTCGCTAGGCGAGGCCGAGGTCTCGGCGGAGTTTGTCGGGGCTGTTGGACTTGGCGATGGCTTTCTCGCCATCAGCGAGGCCATTGAGCACCAGCGCGCGCAGGGAGTCGTCGAGCGTACACATGCCCTCGGCGCGTGAGGTCTCGATGACGTTTGTAATTTCGTGAATGCGGTTCTCGCGGATACAGTTTCGCACGGCCGCGGTGCACAGCATGATTTCAACCGCAGGGACCATGCCGCCTCCGAGCTTCGGCAACAGCGTCTGGCTGACCACGGCGCGCAATGCGTTCGAAAGCATCGACAGGACGTACTGCTGCTGCTCGCCGGGATAGATATCGACGATACGTTCGATGGTCTGCGCGGCGGACTGGGTGTGGAGGGTCGCGAGGACGAGGTGGCCGGTTTCGGCCGCACTCAGTGCAGCCGACGTCGTCTCCAGGTCACGCATTTCACCCAGCAGAATCACGTCCGGCGCCTGACGCAGGGCAAACTTCAACCCGGCGGCAAAACTGTGCACGTCGAAGCCCACTTCGCGCTGTTCGATGAGACACTTCTGGGAGACGAATTGGTATTCAACGGGGTCTTCCAGCGTAATAATGTGACGCCGCATAGTCACGTTCATCTGCTCGATCACCGAAGCGAGGGTGGTCGATTTCCCGCTCCCCGTCGGCCCGGTCACGAGCACCAGCCCGCGCGGCATGTTGACGAAATTTCCAATCGTCGCAGGCAAATGGAGTGTGTTTAAGTCGGGGATCGACTCGGTAATCGGCCGGAGCGCCAGGGCGATGTTTTCACGCTGATAGTGGGCGTTGACACGATAGCGGCTGACGTGTTCCAGCGCATAGGAATAGTCCAAGTCACGACGCGTATGGAGGTCCTTGAGGCGGTCGCCCACCATCTCGGTGACGAATCCCTCGGTGTCCTCTTCGGAGAGAATCCCGAAGCCCTCCAGTTCGGTGAGCGATTTGTGGCGCACGGCAATCGGCGCGTGATCCGGCACGAGGAAAATATCACTCACGCCCATTTCATGGGCACAGGTTAAAATGTCGCTCAGTAACGTCATGGCGATCCCCCAAATCTGTGGTTGCGGTGTAGTCAACTGCGAAACTCTATTGTGCGGCAAGATCGTGGGTTGTGCAAGGATTCATCGAAAATCGGCACAAAAAAACTGACCGCCCAAAACTCGCCGGTTCAATTGATTTGCGCCGGGAGTCTTCTTGTGTCAGTGGTTGCAAAATCAGTGCAATCGTCCTATTATGGTATGCATGACTGGAAACCAAATCATCTCGGCCACCACTATCGCATCGCTTCACCTGGTCAAATGGCCCGACAAGCGGCTGCTCGCGGACTCTGTACGCATCGACACCGTTGACGAATCCGTCATCCAGCTTGTCGAGCGAATGGCCGAACTGATGTTCGAACACCGCGGCGTAGGCTTGGCCGCGCCCCAGGTCGGACTCAACGTGCGGCTATTCATCGCGTGTCCCACCTTCGAGCCAGACGACGTGCGCGCCTACATCAACCCGGTGATCGTCGAAGCCGACGGCAGCCAGAGCGACGAAGAAGGATGCCTGAGCTTCCCGGACATTTTCGGACAGGTCAAACGCGCCGAACACATCGTTGTCGAGGCGATGGACCTCAACGGAGAGCTCTTCCGCGAAGACTGTACCGAACTCCACGCGCGCATCATTCAACACGAAATCGACCACCTCGACGGGGTGATCTTGCTGGACAAATTGTCCATGCTGGCGAAGATGAAATTCCGGAAACAAATCGCTGCCCTGCAGCAGGAGGCATAAGTATGACACTTGCATCCGATATCACCACGGCCGTGGGCGAAACGCCCCTGATCGACCTGGGACGCCTGATCGACGCGCCCGCACGTGTGCTGGGCAAACTCGAAGCGCGCAACCCGCTGGGCTCGGTCAAAGACCGCATCGCCGTGAGCATGGTCGAAGCGGCCGAACGCGCTGGCACCCTCAAGCCCGGCGGCACGATCATCGAACCCACCAGCGGCAATACCGGCATCGGCCTGGCGATGGTCGCCGCCGCGCGTGGCTACCGGTGCATTCTCACCATGCCCGACTCGATGAGCATCGAACGACGCAAAGTTCTCGCGGCACTCGGTGCGAAGCTCGAACTCACCCCCGCCGCCGATGGCATGGCTGGCGCGATCCGCCACGCCGAAGAACTCGTCGAGGCCGACCCCGACGCCTTTTTGCCCCAACAATTCAACAACCCCGCCAACCCGCAGGCACACTATGAACACACCGGCCCGGAGATCCTTCGCGACGCAGGCAACGTCGACGTTTTTGTCGCGGGTGTGGGCACCGGCGGGACACTGACCGGCATCGGCCACTATCTCCGCGAGCACAATCCGAATGTAAAGCTCTTCGCCATCGAACCCGCCGAAAGCCCCGTGCTCACTCAGCAGCGCAACGGCGAACCCCTCGCCCCCGGATCGCACGGCATCCAGGGCATCGGCGCGGGATTCATCCCCAAAGTTCTCGACGTGGGCATCCTCGACGGCGTCGTCACCGTCAGCACCGACCAGGCCGTGGAATGGGCCCGACGCGCCGCGCGTGATGCGGGCGTGTTCGTAGGCATCAGCTCTGGCGCGGCAATCTGCGCGGCCGAACATCTCGCCGCCACCGCCGAATTCGCGGGCAAAACCATCGTCACCGTCCTGCCGAGCTACGGCGAACGATATCTCTCCTCGCCGTTGTTTTCGCACCTCGGAGAATAGGCTACACGATGACGAACTTCGCCGCACTCGCTGACCTGCACACCCACTCAACGGCCTCGGACGGCAGCGTCTCGCCGGTCAAGGTGATCCGTGCGGCTGCGAGGCTGGGATTGGGCGCGATTTCCCTGACCGACCACGATACCGTCTCGGGCATTGCCTCCGCGCGCGCCGAGGCGGCGAACCATCCGGGCCTTGCGTTCATTCCCGGGATCGAAATGTCCGGCCTGCACCACGGCCCAGGCATCCTCCACATCCTCGGGCTTGGCATTGACGAAACCAATGCCGAGATTCTCGCGACCTGCAAACGCCTGTACGCCGCCCGCGAAGAGCGCAACCCCAAGATCATGGACCAACTCAACGCCGCCGGGATCGATGTGTCCTACGACGACGTGCTGAACGACATTCCCGCGCCCGACGATGGCGGAAACAAAGTCGTCGCGCGGCTGCACATCGCCAACACGCTCATCCGTCGCGGCTTCGCGAAAAATATCACCGATGCGTTCGATCGCCTCATTGGAGAAACTGGCCTGGCGTATATCGAGAAAGACTATACCCCCGCCCGCGAGGTCATCGCCGCGATCCACGCCGCAGGGGGCGTCGCCTCGCTCGCGCACCCCAAATTGCTCAAGACGCGCAACCTCTCCCAGCTCCGGACGCAACTCACGGACTACCGCGACGCCGGGCTCGACGCGATCGAATGCTTCCACTCCTCCCACTCGCCCCAGCAAACGCGACACTATCTCGATCTCGCTCGCGAACTGGGCCTGGAAACCACCGGCGGCAGCGACTATCACGGCTACGCCAAGCCCGATGTCAACCTCGCGCGCCCGGCGATCTGCCTGTCCCAACTCCCTCGCGCGCTGCGTCGATTTGTATCAGTAACTTCGTGACACCCCTTGGCATTGAGACGGCCGGCGGGTATACTTTTTGAATTAGGAGACCGTTATGGACATTGCCAAACTTTTGACCGAACAAGGCCGAATTACCGACGACCAACTTTCCGCCGCGCGTGAGTACAGCCAGGCCAAGGGCTTGCGGCTGGACTGGGCACTCGTGGATACGGGCGCGCTGGACGAAGACGATCTGCTGGCGATCCTCGGGGAGCATCTGGCGATGGAAGTCGTCGATTTGTCGACCATCGACATCCCGGCCGAGACCATCGCGCTGCTGCCGCCCAAGCTGGTCCACAGAAAACGCACGATCCCCCTCCGCCAAGACGACGGCCATCTCGTGGTCGCGACGGCCGACCCGTTTGATATGTACACCTTCGACGAAATCCGCCTCATCGCCGGCTGCGAGGTCGAAGTCATGCTCGCCACGCGCGAAGAAATCGACAAGATCATCCGCAAACACTACGGCGTCGGCGGCGACACCGTCGGTGACATGGTCTCGGGCGAGGAAATCGAAATCGAAACGAACGAATCCACCGACCTGCTTGATCAGGCGCAGGAAGCATCGGTGATCAAACTCGTGAACGAAATCTTCCTCGAAGCGATCAACGAACGCGCGAGCGACATCCACATCGAGCCATATGAAACCGGCATGAGCATCCGCTATCGCATCGATGGCGTCCTGCAGGAAGCATCGCTGCCGCCGCAAATCGACCGATTCCGCAACGCCATCGTCAGCCGCATCAAAATCATGGCGCACCTGAACATCGCCGAAAAACGGTTGCCACAGGATGGGCGCATCGACATGAAAGTCGGCGGCCGGCAGATCGACGTCCGTGTCAGCGTGATTCCGATGCTCTTCGGCGAGGGCATCGTCATGCGTATCCTCGACAAGTCCCAGGTGCTCTTCACGCTGCCCGAGCTGGGCATGGGCGCGGACGATTTTTCCACCTTCGAGCATCTCCTCCAGCGCCCCCACGGCATTATTCTCGTCACCGGGCCGACCGGGAGCGGGAAAACCACGACGCTCTATGCCTCGCTCCAGGCCATCGTCAGCCCCGAACTCAAAGTCATCACCGTCGAAGATCCCGTCGAATATCACCTTCACATGATCAACCAGATCCAGACCAAGCCCGAGATCGGCATGACCTTTGCGCGCGGGCTGCGGGCGATTTTGCGCCACGACCCGGACGTGGTGATGATCGGTGAAATTCGCGACCTCGAAACCGCCGAAGCCGCCATCCAGGCAGCGCTCACCGGCCACCTCGTGTTCAGCACGCTCCACACCAACGATGCGTGCAGCGCCGCGACGCGACTGCTGGACATGGGCGTCGAACCGTTCCTGGTGACCTCCACGCTCACCAGCGCGATGGCCCAGCGCCTCGTGCGGACGATCTGCGAGGACTGCCGCGAAGAGTACACCCCCCACCGCGAAGACCTCCCCGCGGACTTCCCCTACGAAGAAGGCATGACCCTCCAGCGCGGCAAAGGGTGCAAAAAATGTCACAACACTGGCTATCGCGGGCGACGCGGGATTTTTGAGCTCTGGACGCTCTCGGACGCAACGCGCGAGCTGATCATGGCGCGCGCCTCGGCCGAGGCCATCACCAAACAGGCCGAAAACGAAGGCATCCGCCTCCTCCGAAAAGACGGCTGGCGCATCGTCACCGAAGGCGTCACCACACCCGAAGAAATCTCCCGCGTCACAAATATCGCATAAGGGTACGGCCCCGTCGGCCGAGTGGCATGGCCTGGACCACGGGAAATCACATGGGAAAATTTTCGCAATAGGGAATTGGAAAAATCGTTAACCCTGTCAGTCAAAGATCGTACAATAGATTGACCGTCGGACTTCGCGTCCCCAACTTTGGAGGTGCACCATGACAGAACTGCAAGTCGTTCAACTTCTAGGGATTATGTACACCGCGATCGGCGTGGGTTTCCTGGTCACTGGCCCGGACTATCTCAAAGCGGTCTATGCCAACTTCGCCAAATCGCCGGGGCTGATGCTGTTCGGCGGATTCCTTTCCGCAGCCGTCGGCTATGCGATGGTGATCCACTTTACGACGTGGGACAGCCTCGTACCCGCGATTGCAACGGTCGTCGGCTGGGCGGCACTGATCAAAGGTGTGATGCTGCTGGCATTCCCCGCCGCGTTCGAAGCGCTCTGCCACATGATGATCTCCAAAGGCGCCGCACTCAAAGTGGCCTCCACGGTCATCCTCGCACTCGGGCTGGCACTGCTGGCGCTAGGCTTTGAAGTGATCCCAGGCTAACGCCGCGTCTATATTAAAGCGGTTTTTCGGACTTCTTTTCGGCCTTGACAGGGACAAAGTACAATGTCAGTGTGCCATCGCGCATCTCCAGCCGGTCGAGCGCCTTGGGCTTTTTCCGGCTGAGGGTGATCGTTGTATCGAGGGGTTCGTCGTCGATGGCGCGGATCAATGTCGAAACCACTTCCGACGCGTCAATCTTGTCGCCGGCAGCTCGTTCTGCGGGTTTGCCCAGCGTGCCTTGGAGCGCTTTGACCGCGCCCGTAAGCAGTCCCACCGGGAGCGGCAGTCGGCCGATGCGGGCACCGGTAAGCGTGACGAACAGCTCGCGCTTGTCGTTGACGCGCAAATGCAGGTCGAGGGAAATAATCTTCCGCGTCGAGTCCGACTGAGCCATAAACGTGATCGTGCCGTCGTCGCGGAACTTCACCATTGGCCCGCGGATGCCAGCCTTTTCCATGGCCTGGGCAACGCGGGGAGATTCCGTGGCCATCCCCTTCTCGCCTTGGGCAAAAATGGCGATCTGGACCAGCGACGCGAGATACTGATTCATGTCCTTTTCGGTGATCACATGCTGGATGGGCTCGACCTTTTCGAACTCACTCGCCAGCGCAAGGACCTGCGTCGCGCAGCGATTGGCGGCGAGTTCCTGCCCGGCGTCGTCCAGCAAAAATGGGTTGTACTCTTCCGGAGGCATACTCGCGAGCAAAAACGCCACCCCCAAGGAGCCCAACAGGATAAGCAAGACGACGAGAGAGATGAGTTTGACTTTGGATTTCTTCTTCTTGGACATCAATTTCCTCCAGGTTATTTGATACCTGATTGTCTCGCAAAACTCTGCCGGTTGCAAGCCAATTTCTGAAAGTCCCCTTTACATTGCCCGACGGAAAACATATACTCAAATGTAGATATGAAAGGACCCCCATGCCCTCTGTCAAAACCATCCAAACCGTCGCTCAAACCCTCAAGCTCCTCGGCGATCCCTCTCGCCTGCGCATCCTCTATACCCTCGCGAGCGAACGCGAGGTCAACGTCTCGGCGATCTGTCGCCGCCTGCGCCTGCCCCAATCCACCGTCAGTCGCCATCTGAGCCTGTTGCGGATGTCGGGCCTGGCCGAAAATCGCCGCAGCGGCAAGGAAATCTACTACGCCATCGTCCCCAGCCGCAAGCGCAGCATCAAGGCCCTCCTCGCCCGCCTCGAAGCGATCTAACACAAGGACACTCCCATGCCCATCGAACTGTATGACATCGAACGCGACAATTTCCTCACGCTCCTTCAACTCGCCCGCACCGAAGACCTTTCCACCGTCGGCGACGTCACAGGAATGCTCCTCGACGAATCGCTCTGCGCCCACACCGTGTTCACCGCCCGAGAGCCCCTCGTCGCGTGCGGACTGGAGCTGCTGAACGAAATCGCCGCCGCCTACAGCGACTCGATCACCACTACCCTGCTGCGCCACGACGGCGAGTCCTGCGACAAAGGCGTCGCTCTGGCCGAATGGTCTGGCCCGGCGCGAGACATCGTCGCGGCCGAGCGCGTCGCGCTGAACTTCCTCCAGCGCCTCAGCGGCATCGCGACACTCACACACCGCTATGTCGACGCCGTCGCCCACACCGCTGCCAAAGTTCTCGACACGCGCAAAACCACCCCCGGCTGGCGCGATATCGAAAAATATGCCGTGCGGGTCGGAGGCGGAACCAACCACCGACGCGGGCTCTATGACGCGATTCTCATCAAAGACAATCACATCGCGACCATCGCGGGCGAAGGAGAAGGCGAGCCCATCGAGCGATTGCGCGAACCCATCGAGCGCGTCCGCCCATTGCTCGGCGCAAGCGGATTTGTCCAAATTGAGGTCGATACGCTCGATCAGTTCCGCAAGGCCCTCGCGCTGCCCATCGACATCATCATGCTCGACAACATGCCCCCGGCGATGATGGCCGAGGCCGTTGCGACGCGCAACGAACTCGCCCCGCACATCGAGCTGGAAGCCTCGGGCGGGATCACGCTGGAGCCCCTGGTTGCCGCGGCCGAAAGCGGCGTCGACCGGATCAGCATCGGCGCGTTGACCCATTCCGCTCCCGCCGTGGACATCGGCCTGGACTCCTCGCTCCTGCAGGGACGCTAACTCCACAGGGAAGACCGTTGTTTTTTCGACCAATTCGGGTACAATGAAAAGTCGAGCACCACTTGGCTCCTTGAAAGCCTGCCATGAAGAACCAATTCATTTTCAACCTCATCGTTAGCCTGCTCATCAGCTGTACCATCATCGCCATGGTCACAGGCTGGTATTCTTGGTATGCGGTCTCCGACCTCTGGAACGTTCAACAAAAGGGGATTCTTCGTCAAGGGCAGACCACCCTGCGCCAGCTGGAATCGGCACTGGCCACCTTTGAAAAAGAAATTGACGAAATCGGGATCCCCGCGACCCGCGACCTGTCCCAAATCCTCGACACATACGAAATCGCCAGCACCATGTCCGCCAGCGAACTCGCCGAACTTGCCGCCGACAAGGGCCTCGACCATATTTTCATTATCAATCGCGACGGGGTTGTAACCAATACGACCCTCGAGTCAGAACGGAACAACAACCTTCGCGAAGTGTGTCCCGGTTTTACCAAGCTGACCTCCGAGCTGTATGGGCGAGGCCAATGCCTTTCCACCACCGCACGATTCTCCTCTACGGGTTCTGGCCTATACAAATATTTTTACTACAGTCCCATCGGAAGCAGCTACCTCATCGAAACGGCCATTGACGTGCGAGCCTATATCTCTAAAGAACATGGAGAAATGCGGTTCCGCGAACTGTTTATGCTCCCCGCCCTCAATTTTGAGCAGGCCTTTCAGCCCGTGGGCTCGGCCGACTTCATGGGCCTTTCTCCCGACAAAACCACCGGCCGAAGCTTTCGGGATTTCGGGAAACGAGTAGAACTCCCAGAGGGTTTGTATGACTCTCTCCGTGCCAACCGGGGAACTTACACATACACTGTGGGCGAAAAAACCATCCTCTATCACAGTCGCCCCGTCTCCCCCGCCCCCTCGTCTACAACGCTCAGCAATGCCAATCCGGTCCTGCTGAAATTGACCCTGAACAACGCCGCCGTCGAAGAATATACCAGCAGCCTGCTACTCTACCTCGCCATCGCAATCTGCATGACGGTCATGCTGTCACTCATGCTGCTCTCGCCACGCCTGGAGAACATCTTCCGACGCATCTCTGCCATCAACGCCAATCTCGCCAACATTGCCCAAGGCAACTATACGACCCACATCGACATCGGCGGCGAAGACGAAATCACCACCATCGCCCAGAACATCAACCTCATGGGCGAAGAAATTGCCCGCCGTGAAGCCAACCTCGTAGAAAGCCAAGGCCAGCTCTACGAAAGTGAAGAACGGCTGCAATTCGCCCTCGACGCGGCGCACCTCGGCACATGGGATTGGGTCCTCCAGAGCGACCAGGTCCTTTTCGATTCCCACATCGCCGAAATGCTCCAACTCCCGCAATCTCCCCTGACCATGCGGTCCATTCTCGATCACATCCACCCCGAGGATCGCCTGGAACTTCTGCGGGACATGCGCGACCTCATCGGAAATCGCAAGGAATATTACAGTAGCGAATTCCGCATCCGCCGCGCGTGCGGACATTGGCTGTGGGTCAATGGGCGCGGGCGAATTGCCGAGCATGTCGAAGGCACCCCCGGCCGCATCGTCGGAACCCTCCAAGACATCCACCAACGAAAAACCAGCGAACTCGAACGTCTGGAAATGGAAACGCGCCTGATCCAGTCCCAGAAAATGGAGGCGGTGGGTAAACTCGCCGGCGGAATCAGCCACGACTTCAACAACCTCCTTCAGATCATTGTCGGCTATACCGAAATGCTCCAGCGCGACTTCGAACCCGAAGAGTTGCCGGGCATCGCCGACGAAATCCTCCAAGCCTCCGAGCGCGCCATGACTCTCGTGCGCCAATTGATGACCTTCTCGCGCAGCCGCGACGTGATGAACCAGACCGCAGTCAATCTCAACGAACTCGTCGAGTGCATTGGCCGCATGGCCGGACGCATCATGCCCGAGACCATCAACTTCAACACGCACACCGACGCGTCCCTTCCGCCGGTCCTCGCCGATGCCGGGCAAATCGAACAGGTCCTGCTCAACCTTTGCCTCAACGCAAAAGATGCCATGGAAGAGGGCGGACAACTGAAAATCTCACTGCGCGAACTCTATCTGGACACCGAGGGCGCCCGCCTGATCCCCGAAGCGCGCGAAGGCAACTATCTCGAAATCTCCGTCGCCGACACTGGCCACGGCATGGACGACGAAGTCGCCCGGCGCATTTTCGAACCGTTCTTCACCACCAAAGATGTCGGCAAGGGCACGGGGCTGGGCTTGGCAACGACATACGCCATCATCCGCCGCCACGAGGGATTCATCAAAGTCTTCAGCCGCGAAAACACGGGGACCGTCTTCCACGTCTACCTCCCCATTCACCCCGACGCAAAACTCGCCGAACCCGTCACACACCAAAGTTCTGGAGAATCTCTCCGCGGCAAAGAGACCATCCTCTTCGCCGAAGACAACGATCAAATCCGGCGCCTCGCGTCATCGATTCTTTCCAAGGCGGGCTATACTGTTCTGGAAGCGACCAATGGGGATCACGCCGTACAGCTCTTCCAGCACCACCGAGACGAAATTGACCTTCTTCTGTTTGACGTCATCATGCCGGGGAAAACCGGCCCACAGGCCGCCGACGCAATCGAAAAAATCCGTCCCGGCCTGCCGCTGATCTATGCCAGCGGCTACAGTGACGTTCACCTGTCCAGCGATTTCGGCGGAACATTGATTCACAAACCGTATCAGAAAAATGCTCTTCTGAAAACCCTGCGATCCGTCCTCGACGCTGCTGGCAAGGCGTAGCTCCGCCCGGTACTAGTCCGTTTGATGGGTGCGGGCGTATTTGAAAATCCCGCCTGAGGAGATGATTTCTCCCGCGTCGCCGAGTGAATCAATGGCGAACGATTTACCCGTAGTCGTGTTGACGAGCGTGTTGACCTCGATATCCAGCGTGACCTCATCACCCGTGGAAAACTCTGCACGGATCGTTTCGGGCGTCACCAGCGGCGCACAGTAGCCCCCGTTGATGCAGTTGCGATAAAAAATACGCGCATAACTTTCCGCCACGATGAACTGGCATCCCGCTTCGGCGATCGCCAGCGGGGCGTGTTCGCGGCTCGAACCGCAACCGAAGTTTTTCCCCGCGACAATCAGCGAGAATTCGCTTTGATATTTCCCCTCGGCCGTGAAGGGAATGTCCCCCTGCGGAAGCCCCGTTTGCCCTTCGGGCACGCCGCACAGTGCATAGCGTCCGAATTGCTTGCGCTCTTCGGGGACGGACGGATTGTAGCTGAGAAATTCAGCGGGAATGATTTGATCGGTGTCGATGTCGTCGCCGAGAACAAAGACTCGGCCGGTGAGTTTGGTTTCCATGTGGTGTTCCTTATTCGGTTGCGGGCTCGATGGTTTGCCCGTGGTAGGTTTGAATTTCATCGTGGACATAGTTCAGTTCCAAGCCCGCTTCGGCGAACATGGCTTCCGATTCGCTGCCGGCGTGATAGCGTCGTTCGCAAACCACGCGCGAAATCCCGCAGCCCAGAATCAGCATCGCACAGGTGCGGCACGGAGTCATGCGGCAATAGAGCGTCGCGCCCGCGAGCGAAATGCCCAGCTTGGCGGCCTGGCAGATCGCGTTTTGCTCGGCGTGAATCGTCCGAACGCAGTGCTGCGTGATTTTTCCGTCTTCGTGAATCACTTTCTTGAATTGATGTCCCGCGTCATCGCAATGCGGCAGCCCAGGCGGCGAGCCGACATATCCCGTCACCAGCAATTGGCGATCTCGCGCAACCACGCATCCGCTACGGCCACGATTGCACGTCGCGCGACGGGCAATGGTGTTGGCCACGTCCATGAAATACTCGTCCCATGTCGGGCGAATATACTCTTCTTGCCCCTCAGGGCAAGTCGCATCAGGACGGACAGGATCGGGATGGGTCATGGTGGTCTCCAAAATGGAATCGATCGCAATGGAACATGCAGGTGCTGCGGCAGGCGCAACATCAGTCGCCCTATTATATTCATTTTTCGCGCATGGTCCAGTGTCGAATATCGCTACTCGGCGCGCTTGGGCACAAAAAAGCCCACCTCGGCGCAAACCGGGGTGGGCCAGAGTGCCATAATGCTATTTCTTCACAGGCGTAAGCGTCACGCCGTAGATGTTCATAATCGCGCCATCCTTGAACGGCTTGGCCGAGAGGGTAAGCGTCTGCTTGCCTTTGACGAGCTCGAGCGTCCCGAGCTTGACGGCCTTGGGATTGCGCATGCTCTTGCCGGTCTTGACGGTCACGCCGTCGACGCTGGCATCACCCGCCGTGATAACGAATCCGCGACCAGCCGACCCCGCGCCGTAGTTAAGCGTCACGGTGTAGTTGCCCGTCTCGGGAACAGTAATCGTCCAAACAGCCGTCCCCTTGGGGTCTTTCCAGGCGCCGATGTTGCTCTTGTCGCGCTGATAGGTCATGCCCGTGCAAGTCGCCGCATCCGGGCTGCAAACAATCTGACCAGCGGACTTGTTGGGCTTGCTGGATTTGTTGGATTTGTTGGATTTGTTTTTCGCCTTGGTCTTCTTGGGGGCCTTGCCCGCTTTGCGGGGAACCAGATTCGTCGGATCGTCATTGCTGACAAATTGATTGTCGCCAGTGAGTTTCATCCACTTCACGAGGCGCTTGTCCATGTCGGCCACGGTGGCGGCAAACTTGGGATCCTCGGCAAGGTCCTTGGTTTCGAACGGGTCGGCCGCGATGTCGAACAGCTGAACTTCCTTCGCATGCGGATAGCGAATCAGCTTGTACTGCTCGGTGCGAACCATGCGCTGCAGAGTCTTGTACGCGCCATACACGTCGTCATAGAGTTTCGTCTTTTCGCCCGTCAGCAACGGCACGAGCGAGGGGAACTGCAACCCGTCGGGCGCCTTGACACCCGTCATTTCGCACGTCGTGGCGAAGATGCTCTGCATATAGATCATCGCAGAATTTCTTACATCCTTCTCGATGCCCGGCCCGGCGATGATAAACGGCATACGGACCGAGTGGTCGTACATGTTCTGCTTGCCCATCAGGCCATGCTCGCCGACGGCGAGGCCGTGGTCGGCCGAGAAGATAATGATCGTGTTGTCGGCCTTGCCGGACTTGTCCAGCGCGTCGAGGATGCGACCGATCTGTTTGTCGGCGTGGGTGATGATCGCGTAATATTCCTGGCGGTGCAGCTGGACACATTCCTTGCTGCGCGGGAACGGCGCGAGCCTTTCGTCGCGAAGCTTGTGGTCGCCCTGATCGAAGGGGTGTTCCGGCGCATAGTTCGACGGAACGTTCACATCCTTCTGCGGATACATGTCGACATATTCCTTGGGGGCCTGGCGCGGATCGTGCGGCGCGTGGAATGCGACATACATCATGAACGGGTTGTCCGATTTCGTGCCAACCGTATTGAGAAACTCCAGCGACTCGTTGCCCCACAGATCAGAGGAGTGGATCACCTTGCCGTCGCGCTTGAGCCAGTGGCCCGTAAAGGCAGGGTCCCACGGCGTCCACTTATTTTTCGCGCCGGGGGCATCGCCCTGCTTGTCACGGCTATAGGGGTTCGCATTGCTGTCCTTGGGCGGTCGGCTTTGGTACATTCCACCACCGAGGTCGCCTTTGTGTTTGAAGCTGCGCGCGTGGGCATCTTCGCCGTTGTGCCATTTGCCGGTCATGAACGTTTCGTAGCCGGCCTTACCCATCGTCTCGCCCCAGAGCGGCAAGCCCTTGCAATCGCCGCCGGTGGTCTGCCAGAGATAGCGGCCGGTCTGGACCATCGCACGGCTGCAGAGGCAGACCGCGCCCGAGAAGCTGCCCTGGTTGAAACAGTGCGTGAACGTCGTGCCGCGCTTGACGAGGCGGTCGATATTCGGCGTCTTGACTTCCTTGTTGTTCAGCGAGCCAATCGTGCGGAAGCACTGGTCGTCGGTGAACAGGAAGAGAATGTTCGGGCGTTCTTTGCCTTCGGCGGCAAAGGGGTTCTGCTTGGATTCGGCACGCAAAGCACCCGCGGCACCAACGGCCACGGTCGCTACGCCTACGCTGCGAAGAAAATCACGTCGCTTCATCATATCGGTCTCCTGGTGGAATACACACCTACAGCCGCATCGCCCAGCGAAACGGCTACGGGCATTCAATCGCATTTCTGTCTATAAATACTATCGTAATCGGGACCGGTTTATTACATCCATTTTTGGAAATTGACAATCTTTCTCAAATCGCCTATTTTCAGGGGTTCAAGGAGAACGACTTATGACCGAACTGACCGCCCGCGCGGGGGAATTACTTCGCGCACACAATCCGAATTATGTCTTTGGCGCGGGTTGCATCCAGCAACTCGGCGGGCTTGTCGCCAACCAAGGCCGCTCGGCACTGGTGATCATCAGTGGCCTCGGCAGCGGCTGGGCGACGGACATGCACGCGACCGTGCGCGCCTCGCTTGATGCCTCTGGCGTGGTCGCCGGCGAATGGGTCCGCGGCAGTGCGCCCAACAGCCCCTTCGAAGACATTGTGCGCCTCGCGGACGAGATCGCCGCCAGCGATGCAGAGGTGATTGTTTCCGTCGGCGGCGGCAGCGGGATCGATGCGGCGAAAACGGCACTGGCCTATGCAACCCTGCGCGATCACGAGCCGAATCTGCAAAGCTATTTCGGGATAGGGACAGTCTCGGCCATGCTCGACACCACCGGCCGAACGCTTCGGCCTCTCGTAGTGTGCGAACTCGCCTCGGCATCGGCATCGCACCTCACGAAATATGCGTGCAGCACCGACGTCGCCGCCAAGCAAAAATTCATCATCATCGACCCCGCATTCGTGCCGGCCGCAACGCTGTTCGACTATGCGATGACCACGACCATGCCCCGCGAGTTCACCATGGACGGCGCTCTCGATGGCGTGGCCCACTGCCTCGAAGTCTTCCTCGGCATCGACGAGGCCAAGCTCGCCGCCGTTCGCGAAGTCGCCCTCACCGGAATCGAGCTTCTCGTTGCGAACCTGCCCAACGCGCTGGAAAACCCCGCCGACCTCGCCGCGCGCGAAGCCCTCGCGCTGGGCACCGACCTTGGCGGCGTGTCGATCATGACGGGCGGCACCAACGGCGCACACCTCACGAGCTTCTCGCTGGTGGACATTCTCCCACACGGTCGGGCGTGCGCACTGTTGAACCCCTACTATACAATCTTCTTTGCCCCCGCCGTCGAGCCCCGCCTGCGCGACGTTGGCGCGATCTACCAGCGCTGCGGGTACATCGACGCGGCGACCGATTTGTCTGCCCTCGCCGGGCGCGAACTCGGCCTGGTGGTTGCCGGCGGAATGCTCGCGCTGTCCAGACGCGTAGGGTTCCCCACGACCCTGCGCGAAGTCGAGGGCTTTTGCGGCGACCACATCACGCGCTGCCTCTCGGCCGCAAAACTGCCCGCGCTGGCAAGCAAACTCCAAAACATGCCCATCGCCCTCACCGTCGAGGACGTCGATGAATATCTCGGCGGGGTTCTCGCCGCTGCCACCGACGGCGACACCTCCCTCATCAGGACACCATAATGCCACACTTCCTTCTCGACAATCAGCGCATCGAATTCCGCGACGGCGAAACCGTTCTCCAAGCCGCCGCGCGACATGGCGTGACGATTCCGCACCTCTGCTGGAAAGACGGCTGCGACGCGCGGACCAGCTGCATGGTCTGCCTTGTGCGCCGCTGCGACACAGGCGCGTTCGTGCCCTCGTGCGCACTCCCCGCAGCCGAAGGACTCGCCGTGGAATCCGAAACGCCGGACGTCCTGGCCATGCGCCGCGAAGCGATGGAACTGCTCCTCGGCGACCACCTCGGCGACTGCGAAGCGCCCTGCCGCAAAGCCCACCCCGCCAGCCTCGACATCCCCGCGATCCTGCGCGTAGTGGCAACGGACGAGCTGGATCTGGCGGCCACGATCCTGTCGAACTCGGCCGGTGCGCTGGCGACGCTTGACGAAACGAAATATGAAAAAGCCTGCCGCCGCGCCCGCCACGACGCACCCGTGAACATCGCGGGGATCCTGCAATTCCTCGCGGCCAAAACTGGCGCGACCGAATCCCCCGCCGCCGTCACACCCAAGACGCGCCTGTCGACGACGATTCCGATTTCGGCCATCGACCTCCCCACCGCCGTCAAGGCCACCGCCGCCGACAGACCTCGCAACGAGACGATCGACTCGCTCGACGACGCCATGGCCGAGGCCGCGCGCTGCATGCACTGCGACTGCCGCGACGCGAAGGATTGCTCGCTGCGACTCTGGGCCGAACACCTCGACGCCAACCCCAACGCCCGCAAAGCGCCCCACCGCCAATGGCAACTTGTTGTCGGCGAGCACGCCGTCTTCGAGCCCGGCAAGTGCATCCAGTGTGGCCTGTGCGTCGAAGTCGCCAACTCCCACGGCAAAGACCTCGGGCCGACCTGGCATGGCCGCGGGTTCGACCTGTCCGCCGCCGCGCCCCTCGGCCGCAATGCAACGGACCCCTTCAACGATCCCGCACTCGCCGCCGCCCTCATCGAGGCCTGCCCCACCGGCGCCATCGCAAAATAAAAACATAGTAAATTGGAGTGAATGAGACACCCATCCGAGTCAATGATTATCCAGCGGGGCCTCAATGACCCACCCGATTGGACCGGGTTTGCCTTTGCCCTGAAAGGGCAACAGGATTTAGCCGGGGGCGTGAGCCCCCGGTAAACGATCTTAGAAGAAAAGCCCTGAAAGGGCGAAAGAAGAATGAAGGATGAACGTTTCTTTCGCCCCTTCGGGGCTCTTTTCTTTTTGCCACATTCCGGGGGCTCACGCCCCCGGCTAAATCCTTTCGCGCCTTCGGCGCTTACTCCTTGCCTTATGGTTGTGAAAGTCAGCCGAGCTGTTCTTTGGCGAACTCGGCCGCAACAGCCAACGCGTCGGGAAGTTTGGCGGGGATCTTGCCGCCCGCCTGAGCGAGGTTCGGCTTGCCGCCGCCACCACCGCCGACGACCGGCGCGACGTTCTTCACCCAATCGCCCGCCCTGAGCTTGCCGCCCTTGACGATCTCGTCGTCGCACATCGCGATCAGGATCACCTTGCCCTCGTCGGCATCTGCCGCGCCAAGGAACACCGCAACGGCGCCCTTCTGGCGAAGCTGGTCGGCGGCATTGCGCATCGCGCCCGCATCGGGGGCAAGCGACTGGGCAACGACAATTTTGCCTGCGGGGGTTTCAACTTCGACTTCATTGCTCAGCCCGCCTCCGCCGGCTGCGGCTGCGGGACGCTTCTTGAGTTTCTTGATTTCCTTTTGCATCGCCAACACGCGCTCGGCCATCGCGTCGGGCTTGACCTTCAGCACCGCCGCAAGCTCGCGCAACACGCCGTCGGCCTCGGTGACCCACGCGGCTGCCGCGTCGCCCGTCACGGCCGAAATGCGCCGCACACCCTTGGCGACCGACTCTTCATTGACGATCTTCATCAGGCCGATTTGCGAGGTCCGCGCGAGGTGCACCCCGCCGCAGAACTCCACCGCGTCGGTGGCCTGCGTCGCGTCCAGCACGTCCGGACCCATCGCGGCCACGCGCACCGGGTCGGGATATTTTTCGCCAAACACCGCGCGCACACCGGGAATCTGTTTCGCTTCATCGAGCGGCTTAAAGCCGATGATGATCGGCAGGTCCGCGAGAATTTTCCCGTTCACCAACAACTCCACCTCGGCGAGTTGCTCACTGGTGACGGCTTTGGAATTCGTAAAGTCAAACCGCAGACGCTCGGCATCGACGACACTGCCCGCCTGGTTCACACCGTCGCCGAGAACTTGGCGCAGCGCCCAGTTCAGCAGGTGCGTCGCAGAGTGGTTTCGAACGATGGCGGTGCGGCGCGTCATGTCCAGCGCGGCCGAAACACACGAGCCAACGCGCAGGCTGCCCGACTCGAGCGCCCCCGCATGCAGGACGCAGCTGCCCGCGAGGGTCGTGCCGCTGACGACAAAACGCATGTTCTCACAGAGGAGTTCCCCCGTGTCGCCAACTTGGCCGCCCGACTCGCCGTAGAAGCATGTCCGGTCGAGAACGACCGCCGCTTCGGTGCCCGCGTCCAGTGTGCCCTCGGTGATAAATTTGTCACCGATGACCCAGCCAAGAACCTTGGCATCAACACTCGTCGCGGAAAATTTTTCTCCGTCGTCGCTCGCGGGCAGGCCGATGACCGCGTCAGCTTTGAACTTCCCGCCATCGCCGCGCGAGGCGTTGCGGTGGGTCTCCATCGCTTCGGCAAAACCCAGCTCGTCGACGCTCAGCCCGGCCTTTTCGGCCATCAGCTTCGTCAGCGTAATCGGGAAGCCATACGTCGCGTGGAGCTCAAACGCGTCCATGCCTTCAATTTTTTTCTCGCCGTTGCGACGCGCGGTTTCGATCAACCGATCAAACAGCGTCAACCCGCGGTCGAGCGTTTTGCCGAACGATTCTTCTTCCTCGCGAACCGTATCGACGACAACCTGCTTGCGGTCGACGAGTTCGCCGAACGCGTCGCCGAAGGCCTCAACGACCACCTCGACGAGCGTGTGCAGGAAATTTCCTTCGATGCCGAGATGCTGACGACCAAAGCCGGCTGCGCGACGCAAAATCGAACGCAGGACATAGCCCCGCCCGTCATTGCTCGGCAGAATCCCATCCGCAATCGCGAACGTCAGCGTGCGGACGTGATCGGAAATCACGCGCATCGCCACGTCAACCAAACTCGCATCGTCGGTCGAATCATAGCGGTCCCCATCAAGGCCTTCGCCATATTGCTTGCCGGACATCGCTTCAATCGCCTCGATAATCGGCGTGAACAGGTCGGTTGCATAGTTGGACTGCTTGCCCTGAATGACGGCCGTAACGCGCTCAAGGCCCATGCCGGTGTCGACGTGCTGGGCGGGCAGCGGCGCGAGAACGCCCGCCGCGTCGCGGTTAAACTGCATGAACACGAGGTTCCAAATTTCAATCACGCGCGGGTCATCCTTGTTGACCATCGGCCCGCCGGAGAAATCATCGGTGCCGTCATAATGAATTTCGCTGCACGGCCCGCACGGCCCGGTTTCGCCCATTTCCCAGAAGTTGTCCTTCTTGTTGCCGGTGTGAATCCGGTCGGCCGGGAGATATTTCAGCCACAGATCGCGCGCTTCCAGGTCAGCATCGAGGCCGTCGGCTTCGCTGCCCTCGAAGTAGGTCGCGTGGAGACGCTCGGGCGCGAGGCCCCAACGATTCACCAGCAGATCCCACGCCCAGTCAATCGCATCGACCTTGAAATAGTCGCCGAACGACCAGTTGCCGAGCATCTCGAAGAAGGTGTGGTGATAGCAGTCGCGCCCGACATCGTCGAGGTCGTTGTGCTTGCCGCCCGCGCGGATGCACTTCTGGCTATTGACGGCGCGGGTATAGTCGCGCGCTTCGGTGCCGAGGAAGACGGGCTTGAACTGGTTCATGCCCGCATTGGCAAACAACAGCGTCGGGTCGTCAGCCGGCAAGAGCGAGCTTGAGACGACGTGGCTGTGCTGCAGGTCCTGGAAATATTGGATGAATTCGGCGCGGATGGCCTTGCCTGATTTGCTCATGGGATTCCTCTCGGTGGGTTTTCGTAGTTCGTGGCAAAATTATAACGAATTTCGAGAAAAATACAATCCAATCCCCCTGCCCCTGGCAATCGCAATTTTCCAGAGATTCCAAAAAAGGTCGGGAATTACAATTGCGCGTTTTGTATCATGTGTGCATACTGATTCTCGGGCGGCATGCCCGAAACGGGGAGACGCCCGCCGAAGCCAAATCGTTTTTCGAAGGAGAGTTGCATCATGCTCCACATTCTGGCACGAATGAATATCTATTCCGACGGGAATACCATTCCCACGGGTCTGCCGGACCTGCCGGACAATGTCCCCCTCGACCCGGCGATCCCCGAACGCCTCGGCGAATTCCACACCTGGCTACAGAACATTCAAGCCCCCTCGCTTGACCAATTTTTCGGCTATCTCGAAACGCTCCACCCCGTCCACGGAATCCTCCTGATGCTCGTAGGGCTGCTGTATATGGTCCTCGGATTGCGCCTCGGGCGGGCGATGATGACCCTGAACCTCGCAGCCATCGGCGCGGCCATCGGCGGACTCGTGGCGATCCAATTCGGCATGCCCAACCAGGCCCACATCGCCGCGATTGGCGGCGCGATCACGCTGGGAGTCATGGCGCTCCCGCTGCTCAAGGTTTCGTGCGTTCTCTCCAGCGGCGTACTGGGGGTCATCCTCGGCGCGGCCGGCTGGACCACCATCGTTGGCGCTTTTCAGCGGCCAGACCTCGCGAGCTATGCGTGGGTGGGCGGCGCGGTGTTGGCGGTGCTTCTGATCCTGCTGTCACTGTCGTTGCTGCGCGTGGCCATCGCAACCGTCACCGCCCTCCAAGGGGCAGCCATCGTCACATGCGGCCTGCTCGCACTGTGCCTCCAGGACGACCAGCTTCGCCAAACCCTCTACTCCGCCCTGCGCCCCAAGCCGTGGCTGCTGCTCTTGCCAATCGGTGGCTGCTTTATCGCGGGCGCCTGCCTGCAGTGTTTCACCAAAGGCAACAAGAAAGAATAGAGGGCCGAAAAGGGACCAAAAGAACGTCTCTAACGAAAATAAAATGTTCCTGTGGAAACCTCCGGATACTGCTACTCCTTTGAAACAGGCACGTTACATCCACTCGACAGAGGCCATTTTACAAAATGACAGTTTTCCATTGACTGTTTTTCCTCTATTTTTTAAAATCGCCACATGAATCCTACAACGAAAAAACTGCGGATCGCGGTGATTCTCTCGGAAGACTATGGGTACACGCGCAGTGTGCGGCGCGGGATTTTCCGCCATGCCCACGCCATCGGCGACGTGGAATGCCACACCTTCCGCCAAAGCGAAGCCCTCGCCGACACGCTCCGCGCCTGGGGGCCCGACGGCATCATCATCGGCCATTGGCCGGTCTGCTCGAACGTTCTGGCGCTGGGGTTGCCGCTGGTGAGCTGCTCTGGCCGGAGCGATTTTACCATCCCGACGGTCTGTGTCGATGAAGACGCCGCCGCGCGTCTGGCCGCAGACCACTTCATCGAGCGCGGCTTCGGGCGCATCGGCTATGTCGGCATGGAAGGCCATCTCCTCAGCCAGCGCCGCCGGGACGCGCTCCATCGCGAACTCAAGCGACGTGGGCGCGAATTTGAATGGTTCGAGTTTGCCGTCCCCCACGACGGGCAAACCATCGACATCTACGAAACCGATCTCGGCCTGGAAGAATGGGTCGCCTCACTGCCCAGCCAGACCGTCCTGCGCACCTACAACGACGTGCTGGGCTATCACGTCATTGATGCCTGCACGCACGCCGGGATCCACGTTCCCGATGACATTGCCGTCCTCGGCATGGACGACGACGAGGACATCAACCTCCTGCCCCACCCGCCGCTGTCGTCGATTCGCGTCCCGGCCGAGCAGGTCGGCTTCGAGGCATTCAGCCTTCTGCGCGATCTGATCAGCGGCAGGCCCGCGCCGGCCGACCCCGTCCGCATCGCCGCGACCAATGTCGTCACCCGCGCCAGCAGCGAAACCTTCGCCATCGAAAATCCCAAGATCCGCGAGGCCATCGAATTCATCCACAAAAACGCCTGCACGGGCATCGGCGTCAAAGACGTCCTCAAACATCAAACCGTCTCGCGTCCGACCTTCATCAAACACTTCAAAGCCGCCGTCGGCCGAGGCCCACTCAGCGAAATCCGCCGCATCCGCATGGACAAGGCCAAACAACTTCTCGCCGACACCGACCAGACCACCAGCGAAATCGCCACCCTCTGCGGCTATGGCAACGAGACACGCTTCTACTCCACCTTCCAACAATTCACCGACATGACCCCCGGCGCCTACCGCAAGCGATTCCGCATGCGATGACCCGCGAAAACACACTTTGAATTTCCATTAAAAAACCGCCGGAGACACGATCGTCTTCGACGGCTTTTTATTTCGCGAGGGGATACTATTGCACGGCGACCACTTCGGTCACGGCGGGCACTTTCTCCTTGAGAATCCGTTCGACGCCCATCTTGAGGGTCATCGCGGCACCCGGGCAACCCCGGCATGCGCCCTGAAGGCGAACTTCCACCACTCCGGTCTCTTCGTTGACACCCACGAGTTCAATGTCTCCGCCGTCGGCCTGGAGATGCGGGCGAACTGTTTCAATTGCGTCACGTACTTGCTGTTCCATGATCGTTCCTTTCTGAATGTTGATCACGTGGCGGATTCAAGTCTCTAACGTGACACGTGCGACGTTAGAGTGCGAGGCTATC
>JABGPZ010000035.1 GCA_018644725.1 Phycisphaerales bacterium | reverse complement strand
TGGCCTTGGCGGGGCAACGTCCGGCGCAGCGCAAACAAACTTGGCATTTTTTCTTATCGATAGACGCAATAAAGCGGGGACTGGTGTCCTGTTTTCCCGCATCTGTGTTTTCGTTTTCAGACACATGTCCCCCATGTTCCGGCCGGCCCAACGTTCCACTCCCCTGCCCATCAGAAATCGCGGGGGAATCGGGCACGTCGATCATCGTGATCGCGTCGGTGGGGCAAATTTCGGCGCACAGGCCACAGCCAGTGCACTTGGCCGCGTCGATGCGAATCTTCGCCAGCCATCGCGTCACGCGCCAGCACCCCCGCGAGCGGGCGATCTTCTTCGCAAGCCGCTGGAAAAAGGAATTCCCCCGCCACGTCGCGCTCCCATCAAGCAGCTCCTTCGCGAACCCACGCGCCGCATCCAGGCCGGCGACGTTGATGCGCTGAACCTTCTCGGGAGATTTCGGCTTGGTGAGAAAATTGCTGGCCATGCGGATTTCCCGCGCGCCGAGCGGCTGATAGCCCTTGGCGGTCACCACGTCGCGCACCGGGCCGAGAAGTCCGCCGGAATGGGCTGCGAGCGTATCGACGAGAAAGCACCCCGCCCCGCCGCCATCGGGTAGCGCCATGATGAATTCCCAACACAGGTCATAGGTATTGCCGCACGCAACGGGGACAGCCAGGCCGACCGTCGTCCCCGGCGAACTCTCTGCCGGTGGGCCGTCTTCCATGGCGACCAGCTCGACGGATTTGCCGGCGGCCTCGAACACGTCAGCCATCGCCCGCGTCACCGCGAACGTATTGCCCGTGCCCGAAAACCAATACAGCACAATCCGATCATTCATGTTCGTGTCCATCAGGTTCCTCCCGTTTGCTCAACTATACCGATTCAAAGCCCATAATTCTAGAATTCCTCACTATTGATAAAGTTTTTATGTCCTGTATAGAACATGGTATGGCTCTGTTGTATTCTTGCATCTGTTTCAGCGCCGGAGGCGCGACAGTGGATAGCCGGGGGCGTAAGCCCCCGGTAGACGGCCCAACCAATTGAGCCCTGAAAGGGCGACAGATAAATAGTCAGCCCAATGTCTGCCGCCCCTTCGGGGCTCGAATAATTCTGCACGGGTCCGGGGGCTTACGCCCCCGGCTATCGACGGCCGGCCTTTCAGGCCTCAATTCACACAAACAGACAGAAAAAATCTTATCGTCTACTTTTCCATCGTGAGAAACTTAATGTTCTATAAAAAGAAGGGTTTTTCCCTAATTCCACGGGATTTTCCACGGATTTCCCCGTTTTCGACAAAAACACGTTGACGGAGCGTATAATAGCATGTATTATCTCGCCACCTATTCAACAGGACCGCCGCCAGGCGGGGTCTGTCGCTGGGGGCGGCCGCGTAGGTCGCCTGGTCGCGATGGGCTACAGTATGGAGTTGTATCATGTCTAAAGACACCACCACCCCCGAAGCTACCGAAGAGTCTACCCCCAAGTTCCCCGTCACCATCGAGGACGCTGGCACGCTGAAGAAGAAGGTCTCCGTGACCATCCCCGCCGCCGCGATCACCGAAAAGTATGACGAGATGTATGGCGAACTGCAAGGCTCGGTCACCCTGCCCGGCTTCCGCGTCGGCCACGCGCCCAAGCGCCTCATCGAAAAGCGATTCGGCAAAGACGTCGCCGGCGACGTGCGCAACTCGCTCATCGGCGAAGCCCTCGGCGAAGCCCTCGACGACAGCGACCTGAAGACCCTCGGCGAGCCCGACCTGAAGCTCGAAGACATCGAACTTCCCGAAGAAGGTGACCTGACGTTCGACTTTGAAGTCGAAATCGAACCCGACTTTGACCTTCCCGACGTCAGCACGATGACCCTCGCCCGCGAAGACGCCGAACTCACCGACGAACGCGTCGACGAGTACCTCGAAAACATGCGCCAGGGCCAGGCCCAATACGAAAAGACCGAAGACGCCGCCACTGAAGGCGACATGATCGTTGGCTCGGCCAAGATCACCGGCGAAGACATCGACTTTGACGCCCCGCGCGTCACCGTCCGCGTCGCACCCGGCGTGATCGAAGGCATCCCCTTCGCCGACCTCGCCAAGGACCTCGGCGGCAAGAAGCTCGGCGATACCGTGGCCCTCAAAGCCGACGTCGCCGACACGCACCCCACCGAAGCGTGGCAAGGCAAGAGCGTTGAAATCGCGCTGACGATCAATGAAATCTCGCGTCGCGTCCTGCCCGAGCTGAACGAAGAGTTCGCCTCCAAGGCCGGCTTCGACAGCCTCAAGGAATACCGCGAATTCATCTCCACGATTCTCGGCCAACGCCTCGAGCAGGACACCCAGCAGAAGCTGCGCAAGCAGGCATGCGACTTCCTCCTCGAGAACACCAGCTTCGAGCTGCCCGAGGGCATCGTCAAGCGCCAGAGCGCCTCGGCCCTCCAGCGCCAGGTCATGCAGATGATGCAGAGCGGCATGCCCCGCGAGCAGGTTCAGGAAAACATCGCTGAAATGCAGTCGGCCGCCGAAGAAACGGCAATCCGCGAGCTGAAGATGTCCTTCCTGCTCGGCAAGTACGCCGAAGAGAAGGAAATTTCCGTCGACGAAAGCGAGATCAACTCGCGCATCGCGGAAATGGCGCAGATGTACAACCGTCGTCCCGAGCGCCTGCGTCACGAGCTGAGCCAAGATGGCACGCTCCAGCACCTCGCCGTGTCGATTCGCGAAGACAAGGCCATCGACCTGCTGATCGAAGGCGCGAAAATTGAAGACGCCCCGGCCAAAAAGAAGACCGCGAAGAAGTCGACCAAGAAGACCACCAAGAAGGCCGACGGCGAAACCAAAGCCAAGAAGACGACCAAAAAGGCAACGAAGAAAACCACGAAGAAGACGACCAAAAAGACCACCAAGAAAGACGAAAAATAATCTCGTCCAACTGGTGATCGGCTCGTCCGATTCGACCCGCATAGAAAAACACCCACGGTTCGCCGTGGGTGTTTTTTTGTGTCATCCTTCGTGGCCCTGGATCGTCAAGCCCCATCCGCATCAACTCTTCTTGAGGGTAACAATCAGGCCCGTATTATCCCACATCTGTAAGTTCCCCTCCGAATCGAGAAGATAGAAATCGCCAACCGCAGACCCTTCTTCTTTTTCAAACCGTCTTCCCTTTACACTTTTGGTTTCAACCAACTCCCTCTGTAACACACTACCATCCTTAAACTTTGTTTCAATGAAAAATTTCGCCTCTTTGCTATACATTGTAATACGACCGGACACATAAGGGCTTTCATCAATCCACCGGCCAATCACAGTCCGGTCAGTGGGCAGCGGTTCATTCAGAAGTTTCGTCTCTTCCTCGATGGTTAAACCGAGAATTTTCACCTCTAGTTTCGAATCAAAATGAGTCGTAGCCCAGGCTCCCGATTTGATCTCCATTTCGGGCAGGTAATAGACGATTAATGTTCGCTCGTAATCGTTTGGATCTTGAGATTTCAATGTAAGCGCAATGTCCCGCAAAGCCTTTTTGGACACTTTCCTGCTCAGGCGAACACTCAGGCTGCGCTTACTCGTATTGAACGTTTTCGAGTCAATGATCTTGTATGGCGCGGGCGTGGATTGTTTTTTCGTGGCCGGCGCGGGCTTCGTGTCCTCAGGATAATCGAACAGGCCCTTGCCACCCACGGCAGGTTTCTTCCCGAGCGTGAGAGTGGGCGCGGGAACAGGATCGGGTTCGGGAGCAGGTTCAGGTTCGGGCTTGGTATCGGGGACCATGCTCGATGGGGCCTCCGGCACGGGGACGGGCTTTGGCGCGGGTGCAGGCTTTGGCCGAGGCGTATTAGTGAAATCAAACACTGACGAACGGCCTGCGGGCAGATTGTTCAGCAGCTCTTCCGCGCTCATCCGACCGGCCGAGGATTTGGGCCTGGGCGGAACGGGCGGCAGAAGCGACGCAAGGTCCCTCTCCGACTTCGCGGGTGCCTTGACGACCGTCTCTGACAATTTCAGATCCTCCCTGGGGATCGTCTGGTTGGTCTGATAGACATAGTACCCCCCCAAAATCACCGATAGAATCGCCAGCACGGCAAAGACCGCGCCCAGCGAAAAGGACTGCGACACCGGCTCCGAATCCTCCCGCGTTTCGATGGCCTGGTGAAGCTCACCCAGCGACGAATCCAGTTCCACGGGCGCAGCGATTTCTTCCGCCAGCGAACTCAGCGACAAATCCAGTTCCACAGGCGCACCCATTTTGTCCGCCAGCGAACCCAGCGACACTTCCGGCGCGTGGGCCTCCGCGACAGGAGGCGGCGCAGGCGCGACAGGAGTGACAACCGCAGGCGCGGCCGCGGCGGGCGCATCCTCCAGCGGCGGAGGGACAAGGAGCTTCTTGCTGCAGGCACATTGAGCGGCTTTGCCGGCTTGGCTGTCTGGCAGGCGATAAATTTCCCCGCAGTGGGGGCACATGAACTGGATCATCGGGTCTCCCGTTCCATCCGTTGATGGTGGTGAGTAGGAGTGGCAGAATGAGGAAGAATATTGTATCGGGATTTCATTCCGATGCAATGAAAAGTCGACGCTACTTCTCTTTCTTCGGGGTCGGTGGCGTTTTGGTAGAAAGCTTGCTCTGCGACGCGGCGAAACGCGTATGGGCAGCCTGTGTGATGGCCTGGCCGAAGCAGTCCGCCAGCAGACGGTGTCCGCGCGTATTCATCTTGATCATGTCGCGCGTAAATGCGCCCAACTGACGATCAGCGGGATTGTGAATCGGCAGGCGGTCGCGAAATTCCTTGCGTAAATCACAGAGTGTCGCGCCATATTCCTTTGCCAATTCACGATTTATCTTTGCATAGGAGTCGATCAGCGCATCGCGTTTGTTGGTTTTTTTGTGATATTCGCCCATCACGGCGGGCGTCGCGAGTACGACCGAAATGGATCGCTTCCGGCAGCGGTCCAACATCACGCCCAGCCATTTTCGATAATGCGCCTGATCGGGCGCGCGGTCCATGGTGCTGCCCCACGCGTCATAGGTCCCGGTATAGATCACGACCATCGTAGGGTTCTTGGCGAGGATATCGGCCTCGAACCGCTTATAGAGATGGTTGCTCATATGCCCGGAGCCACCAACGACTTCCAGCTTTGCTTGTCTCGTTTTTTTCCGGGTGGCGAGCGTTTGGTTCAGCAGGGTCACGAACCCGGTTTCCGAGCCGCCGTTGAGTGTGATCGTATCGCCGAGAAAGAGGATTTTCTCGTTGGGTTCCAGCGGAGTCGTCGGAGCCGCCAGCGCCAGCGCACCGGCGAGCTCCCCTTCGGCGAGGGTGTTTTTGTGCTCGAGCAGCCAGGCGAACACGCCGAGCTTGCCGTAGGCGGTGTCCCAGGAATTGTGCCCCACGCCGGGCAGTTCGGTATATTTGTTGCGCGGGTGGCCGAGGGCAGTCAAGGTCGTATTCATGGTCTGGGACAGCCTGGCGGGCACGACGGGGTCTGCGCCGCCGTGGACGCTCCAGACGGCCATTCCCAGCAAGCGGTCGGCGTATTTGGGATCCCCCCCGCCACAGATCGGCGCGACGGCTGAAAACCAGCCAGGCTGACGCATCGCGAGGTCCCACGAGCCGAAGCCCCCCATCGACAGGCCGGTGAGCGAGATTGTGTCGGTGTGAATTTGCTCGGTGGCGACGGTCTTCTTGATCGCGGCCATGGCGTTTTTCATCGCGGCCGTGGGCTCGGCGGTCAACAATTCGCCCGGTTTAACGGCCCCAACGCGGCGGCCGGCGCGCGGGATCTTCGACCAGACATCGTCCTTCGGACACTGCGGGCAGAGCACGAAACACGGACTCTTCGCGAGGAACGCCTCGGGAAGATGCTTGGCAGCGTGTCCGAGATGGCGGACGTTATCGCTGCCGCGCTCGCCCATGCCGTGGAGGAAGACGATCAGTGGGTAGCGCTTTTTCGGGTCGATTTTTGCCGGACGGAGCAGGCGGTACGCATAGTCGATGGCCTTGCCGGCCTTGTTGACGCCTTTGACGGTGACGGTGGCGAAGGCCTTGGGCTCGACGGCCTCGGCCGAGGGCGCGGCGAAGCTCACCGCGAGGGAAAAACACAGGGTTGCGAGTCGGATTGCGGATCGCATCAATTCTCTCCTTGGATGATGGGCGATGGTGTAGAGATCAACGGTGTAAGGCCGTCCAGTATTGCCAATTCGGTGGAAAATGTCCAATGGTTTCCGGCCGATTCTGCGCCAAATCCAATTTCGCAAAGTTCTTCGATTTTTGGGCTTGACAACCCGGCCCCATATCCATATACTTTCCGACCACTTGAGGGCCAGTAGCTCAGTTGGCTAGAGCGTCCGCCCGACACGCGGAAGGTCACAGGTTCAAGTCCTGTTTGGCCCACTCAAGAACCCGTAGCATTCGTTGCGGGTTTTTTTATGCCCACTCCGACAGGCCGCGTCCCGTCGCCCAATGGCCGAAAACACGCCGAAAATGCGCCGAAAAAACGTCTCATTTCCGCATCAGGGAACACAACACGCCCGCTGAGAGAAATTTAAACTTGATATTGTCCGATCACCTTGCTATATTGTTTACAGATCGTTTGCCTTTATCTCCCTTCAGGCGAACGGTTCCCACCTGCGACGGGATTTCTCCCTTTCCCGTCGCTTTTTTATGCCTACTCCACCCAATTTCCATTTCCCGCTGTCATATTAAACTTGTTATTTTGACAATCCTTCATATAATCAAACTCAACGGTAGCACTATAATCCCACTCCCAAGAGATGCCACAATGGAAAAAGATTGAGGACGTTATCGCAACCAAAGGAGTCTAATTTTGTCACACCCATTCCAATTAACTCTTCCTAAGGGCATGGGAATTCCCCTGATCACCAAGCCAGGAAAAGTGGTTTTCTTGTTTTTCTGTATTTCACTGGCTCTCATCAATGCGAGCTGCACCGCCGGTAAACCCGTGCAGGCAACGAAGAAGATCCCTGTCATTTTGGATACCGATATCGGTGATGATATGGATGATGCCTGGGCTCTGGCCCTTCTGCTCCAAAGCCAGGAGCTCGATGTGAAGCTCATTCTTACGGACAACGGCAAACCGGAATACAGAAGTAAAGTAGTGGCGAAATTTCTGGATATCGCCGGGCGTACTGATATCCCAATCGGAATGGGAATCGATAAGAAAAGCACGAACCATCGGCGCATGACCCCTTGGATCAAGGACTTTGATATTGAGACCTATCCAGGGAAAATTCACAAAGACGGTGTTCAGCAGATGATTGATCTCATCATGAATTCTCCCGAGCCGATTACCCTCCTCTGTATCGGCCCATTGCCCAATCTTGCCGAAGCCCTTCGAAGACAACCGGAAATTGGGTCCAAGGTCAAGCTTGTGGGAATGTATGGCAGTATTCGAAAAGGACTATTTGGAAAACCAAAACCATTCGCCACATGGAATATTAAAGTGGATATTCCATCTGCCCAAGCTGTATTTAAGGCAAAGTGGCCTATGACGATTACACCGGTTGACACCTGCGGTCAAATCATATTAAAAGACGAACGGTATAGGAAAATATCTGAATCGACCCGGGCTTTACCCAAAGCAATTATGGAGAATTACAAGATATGGTGCGCAACAAAACCTAAAAAAGCGAATGCTTTTGAGACGGCCAGTAGCACTTTATTTGACACACTCTCTGTGTTTTTATGCTTTCGTCAAGACTTCTGTACAATGGAAGAGTTAGGAATTCGTGTCGATGAGAAAGGATTTACCCGTATCGATCCGAACGCAAAAAAGATGTCTGTTGCGACAGAGTGGAAAGATATAGAGGCGTTTAAGGACCTCATGGTTGACCGGCTAGTAGCGAAATCGGAAAGCGAGAAAGAGAAATAAAGAGTTGCGGTTCTGCCACCCCCTGCCCCCCTATTTGGCTTCGATTTTTGTGATGCCGTTCATGTAGGGTTGGAGTGCTGCCGGGACGTTGACGCTGCCGTCGGCGTTCTGGTTCATCTCAATGATCGGGATGAGAATCCGCGGGCTGGCGGCGACGGTGTTGTTCAGCGAGTGCGCGAAATGCATCTTGCCGTCGGCGTCCTTATAGCGGATGTTCAGCCGGCGCGTCTGGAAGTCATAAAACCGGCTCGCCGAGTGCGTCTCGCCATAGCTCTTGCGGCTGGGCATCCACGTCTCGATGTCGAACTTCTGGATCTGCCCCTGGCCGAGGTCGCCAGTACACACGTTCACGACGCGGTACGGCAGCTCGAGCGCGGCCATCACGTCCTCCGAGTTCTGCAGGATTTCCGCGTGGAACTGTTTCGACGTTTCCTCGCAGTTCTTGCACAAAACCACCTGCTCGACCTTGTCGAAGCTGTGGATGCGGTACAGGCCGTGGGTGTCTTTGCCGGCGGCACCGGCCTCGCGGCGGAAGCAGGTGCTCATCGCGACAAACTTTTTCGGCAGATCGGCCTCGGCGAGAGTTTCACCGGAATAATAGGCCGTGACGGGGACTTCGGCCGTTCCGACAAGCGCCTTGTTGTCGCGCTCGGCGAGGTAGGCCTGGTCGCGGCCAAGCGGGAAATAGCCCGTCCCGCGCATGACCTCTTCCTTCACGAGCACGGGCACGGTCAGCAATTCATAGCCGCGCTGGATCAGCAGGTCGCTCGCGAGGCGCAGCACGGCCTGGTGGAGCATCGCGCCGGCGCCCTTAAGAATGTAGTTGCGCGAGCCGGCGATTTTCACGCCGCGCGGAATGTCGATGATGTCGAGCGTTTCGCCGAGTTCGACGTGATCCTTGGGCTCGAAATCGAATGTGGGAATCTCGCCGACGGTGCGCATCTCGGCGTTTTCGGTGTCGTCTTTGCCGAGGGGGACTTCGGCGGCGGCGGGCGCGGGGACGAGCATCATCAGCGCGTCGAACTGCGGCTGGAGCTCGTCGATGGCCGTCTGCGTGGCGGCGGCAGTCTTCTTCAGGTCAGCCATCGTGGCGATGGCGGCTGCCTTCTCTTCGCCGTCGAGCTGGGCGATCTGCTTGCCGGCCGCGTTCTGGGCGGTCTTGGTGTCCTGCAGGGTCTGCTTGGCGACGCGGAGCTGAGCATCGAAGTCCAGCAGCGCATCGATATCGACGTTGAAGCACTTGTCGATGGCGGCCTGTTTGAAGATGGCGGGCGTTTCTCGGATACGTTTGATGTCGATCATGGTCGGTTCCTTTGGAGTAAATTTGAGGCCATAGAATACACATTTTCGGCCGAAATTGCACGGGTTTTTGTATACTGCGCATATGGCGAAACGGATGGCCGACAAACTGATGGCGATGTATGACGCGATGCGCGCGCGGTTTGGGCATCGTGACTGGTGGCCGGGCGACGGGCCGCTGGAGATTTGCGTCGGCGCGATCCTCACGCAAAATACGAATTGGTCGAACGTCGAACGGGCCATCGGCAATCTCAAGCGTGCGCGGGTGCTGTCCTTGCGGCGGCTGGCGGCGCTGGAGCGCGGCGCGCTGGCGGAGCTGATTCGACCGGCGGGGTATTTCAACGTCAAGGCCGAGCGGCTGGGGAATTTTATCGATGCCGTGGTGGCGGCCGGCGGGTTGGCGAAGTTTTTCCACGGCGAGACGGCTGCCCTGCGCGAGCGGCTGCTGGCGATCAAAGGCATCGGCCCGGAGACGGCCGACTCGATCCTGCTCTACGCGGCCGGGCGGACGGCGGTCGTCGTCGATGCCTACACGGGGCGACTCTTCCGGCGGCACGGCCTGATTTCGCCGGATGAGAAAGACTATCACGCAATTCAGGCATTGTTCCTCGCACTCCTGCCCGCCGATGCGGAGCTGTTCAACGACTATCACGCGCAGATCGTCGAAACGGGCAAACAGTTCTGCAAACCCCGCCCCAACTGCGCCGACTGCCCCCTGCGCCGCTGGGCACACGACGAAACGTTGAAATAAAAAGGGGTGCCTCGCGAAGCACCCCTACATCTGAATCATTTTGATAGGTTGAATCGTCCCCTCGTCCCTACGGTAAAAATTTTCCGGCTTTGAGTTTTTCGGGGAGGTATTTCTGTGCGACGAACTCGAGGCCATGCTTGGCGAGGGCCTGCTGTTCGACACGGACGCCCATTTTGAGCATCTTCAGGACGGCCTTTTGCCACTGCTTGTAATGCTGGATGAACGGGTCGTTCTTGATCGCATCCTTGGCGCGTTTGATATCGACGTCCTTCAGCGCGTGGGTCGGCAGGTCGTAGGTCTTGATGTCGTCGGGCGTGACGCCGATGAACTGGGCCTTGGGGACGCAGAAATATTCGTTGAGGTGTGCGGCGTTGCCACTGCCAACCTTGAGTGTGCGGTAAATGTTGAAATAGCCATACGGGTCGCCATCGGTAAAGACGTAGACCGGAATGTCCTGCTCGTCGCTGAGACGGCGGATGAATCGCCGGCACGCGCGCGAGGGCACGCCGCCCATCGAAACAAGAATGCAGTGGTACTCGTCGTAGAAATCTTCCTCGACGAGACGCTCGAACATCCCCTTGGTTTCCACGGCGAGGACGAACTTGGCCTTGGTCTCGAACTTCAAATCCTCGACGACGGTCGGTACGGAATAGGCGCCCGAGCCAAACGCGGTACAGTCGATGCGGATGGGTTTTTTCGTGCGGCGGTCCTTGTCGATCACGATCAGCTCGCCGGCGACTTCCCCGCCGTGCTCATCCGCGCGGAAGTGCATCTGCTCGCGGTTGACCCCGAGCATCGCCTCGACGTCGTCCATGACGGTGTCGGACTCTTCCTGGGCACTGAACGACGCATCGCCCCAGTTGTACGCCTGATAGTAGGCTTCTCGCTTGGTCGAGTGTCGGCCGGTTTGCACGAGGTCTTTACTCATCGCAAGCATCTTGAGAGTCTGAGCGAACGTCTTGACGGTGTTGACCGTCAGCGTGCGGACCTTGTTCTTGCCGAGAAGCTGGAAGTGACCCTTGGTGGGATGATAGCGCACGTTCGACAAAGAACGGATCGGCAACTTCATTTCCGGCTTGTTGCGGGTATTGATCTTGTCGCGGACGATCTTCGCCTCGGCGACAATTTTCTTAAGAATAGGTGGGTTTGCAGTCTTAGCCATATCAGTGTTCCCTCAGCCGCGCGGCGGCATCAGTCCATTTGAAGGAGGTATCCTACGGCCTCCTGCCGCAGGGCTCAAGGTCCAATTATACAGATTCGCCCCCGTGAATCCAATGCAAAATCGCCGCCAGACAATCAGATTGTTGCGGTGACGGACAGAACCGTAAAGGCGGCCATGTACATCATGCACACAAATGCCGCGCTCCGTTTTGCGTACTCCTCGGGATACAATCCCCCCGCAACAATGGACAGGCCGGAAATCAATGTCCCGCCGAAAAGAAGCACCATTTCCTGATCGAGGAACGTTCCGACCACGGCGCCAGTGATCATAAAGAAACGGACTGCCGCGCAGGCCAGAAGGACCAAAGCCGCGATTGCAAACATTGAAGATGGGATCGATTTTTCCATCAAGCGAATTCCTTTTCTAGACATATCCTAGGGAATCAAAATCGCAAAATCAAGGAAGAATTATTCATTGTGTTAATAATTAGTAATGGGACAAGATATAAATAGCATCTTCTTGGTTTCACATGAAAAGGGATCCCAATTTTTGAAATGTCGCAGCGGAGTTACGCGGAATACTGAGCGGGATGGAGAGGCATGGCTTCGGCGAGGCCAAACTCGCTGACCTTCTCGTTGATGCGGTCGACGACAAAACTGCGGTCGACGGTGATGTGCTGGTTGTCGAGCAGTTCGAGTTCGATTTCGCTGGCGATTTGCCGCCCTGTTGTGATTTGCAGACCCCACATCGACACCGCGAGCTTCGCGCACCAGCCCTTGTCCCAGCGCGTGATTTCTCCACAGGGATGATGGACATCAACAAGCCGCCGCCGGACACTGCGCAGGGTGTGGAACAGTTCCATCCGCTCTGCCGCGTCGCCGCGACGAATCCGCCGAAGCGCCTTGAGCGCAAGCTCAAACAATACAACGCTGTCTACGCGGTCCGTCGCCTGACGCTGGAGGAACAGGCCGATCGCCCGAGACAATTCCAACGCCATGTGATAGTCGCCGGTAGTAATTTGCAGGCTGCGCCACATCGCTCCAGAAAGCTTCTGCTCACAGAACGGTTCCACGCTGCCGTCACGCTTGGATACCTCAATTGTTCGAATTGTCATTCCCGCGTTCCTCCCTGAACAACATGCCTTGGTCGGGTACGACCACTGGATCATCCTTGACCTCTTCGGCTTCATCAATCAACTCGCCCACGTCCTGGAATTCGCGATAGACACTCGCAAACCGGACATACGCGATTTTATCTACTTCCCGCAAACGATCGCACAACTCATCCCCGATAATACTCGACTGGACTTCCTTGTCGAACCGCCGGAACACATACTCCTCGACCGCCTCGACAATCGCCTGAAGCTGGTTGGGGTGGACCGGACGTTTGAAACAGGCCATATTGAGCGCCTTGAACATTTTGTCGCGCTCGTAGGGCACGCGCGTGCCATCCTTTTTGACCACGTTGAGGCGGATCGATTCTTCCACGCGCTCATAAGTAGTGAACCGTCGTGAACAGTTCAGGCACAATCTGCGGCGACGTACAACCTTACCGCCCTCACTGCTGCGTGAGTCGATGACCTTGTCGTTATCTCGGGTGCAAAATGGACATTGCATTGCGCTTACTCCGTTAGGCACTATATGCAGGGCTATGCTTCTATTCTAAAGACTACATGTAGAGTCGCAAGTGATTTTTTTCAAATCGCACGAATTTTCCACAAATTCCCCACAATTTCTCCACAATTCATCTTCCATTTCGGAATAATCCGGTATAATGCCAGTGGAGGCAAATAACTATGACATTTGAGATACTAAGTTCAATGGACTGGCTTGTCGAGCCGAACGTCTGGCCGCACCTCGGGCGACTGGGAGTGGCGGCGATTCTGGGTGGACTCATCGGCCTCGAACGCGAGCATCACGGTCGCGGTGCTGGGCTGCGGACGCAGATCCTCGTCTCGCTGGGCGCGGCACTGGCGGCGCTGGTGAGCCTGTTGGCGGTTCCCTCGCAAAGCGGCGGGCCTCAGGTTGACGCGGGGCGCATGGCCTATGGCATCATGGCGGGCGTTGGGTTCCTCGGCGGCGGCGTGATTATCCACTCGGGCATGACGGTTCGGGGACTCACCACGGCCGCGAGCCTGTGGTGTACGGCCGCGGTGGGCCTGGCATGCGGGTTCGGAATTTTCGTCCCCGCCATCGCGTGTACGCTGATCGTCTTGGCGACGCTGATCATTCTGGGCAAACTCGAACCGCGTATCCCCACCAAACGAACCCGCCGGATCACCATTGTCCTGCCCATCGACAATGGCGCGGGCGCCCAGGCCATTGAAGCGGCTTTGTCGGGCTGTGACGTCCGGCCGAATCTTCACGCGAGCAAACTCGACTATCAAAACGACACGCAGACCCTGCGCTATTCCGTGTCGATTCACTCGAAACTCGCCCTGCCCTCGCCCTGCAAACTCGCCGAGGACGTCCCCGGGATTCGCTCCATCGAAATCGAGTGACGCACCCCTTGTGTCTTGACGAATCCGCGATCCCACCCTACAATTGATCAAACTGGAGAGCATTCTATGAGTCCATTCCCACAACGTCGCATGCGGCGATTGCGAACCAACCCGACCCTGCGCGACATGCTCGCGGAGGTGCAAGTTACCTGTGACGATTTGATTGCGCCGATTTTTGTGCGCGGGGGCGAAGGCCTCACCAAGCCGATTGCCTCGATGCCGGGGCAGAATCAATATTCCGTCGACACGGCTGTGGAGTATGCGGCGCGACTGCTCTCCAAGGGCATCCGCGCGGTCCTGCTGTTCGGAATTGTCGACGAGGCGGCCAAAGACGATCTGGGCTCTGCAGCCTGGGCCGACGACGCGCCCGTGCAAACCCTCACTCGTGCGCTGGACGAGCGCTTTGGCGACGAGCTTTTGATTATCGCCGACACCTGCCTGTGCGAATACACCTCGCACGGACACTGTGGCCCGGTGCGGACTCTCCACGGCCAAACCGAAATCGACAACGACGCCGCGCTGGACCTCATCGCCCAGACCGCCGTGAATCAGGTGAAACACGGTGCGGACATCGTCGCGCCTTCGTCGATGATGGATGGCCAGGTCGGCGCGATCCGCGAGGCCCTCGATGCAGCGGGCTATGAGAAAACGCCGATCATGAGTTATTCGGTGAAGTTCGCGTCGAGCCTGTATGGCCCGTTCCGTGACGCGGCCGAAAGCCCGCCAAAATTTGGCGACCGGCGCACCTATCAAATGGACTATCGCACACCATCGCAATCGTCCGCCGAAGCCGCGCTCGACCTCGACGAATCGGCCGACATCCTCATGGTCAAACCCGCCGGTGCCTATCTGGACATCCTCGCGCAACTGCGCGACACCACCGACGCACCGCTCGCGGCCTATCAGGTCAGCGGCGAATATGCCCAACTCAAAGCCGCCGCGCAAAATGGTTGGATCGATGAACGCGGCGCGGTGTTCGAAACGCTCTCGGCGATCAAACGCGCCGGAGCCCAACTGATCATCACCTACTATGCCGAGCAAGTCGCCGACTGGCTGGGATAAGACAACTACATAGAGAGGGAGGCAACGATGAGAATTCAACGAACCATTTTGGCCCTGCTGTGTGTCGCCGCGCTCGCATTGGGTGCGCCCAAATCCGACACCCCCACCACCGGCCCCGAGCGGATCATTGCCTCGTTCAATCATCAGGGGACGCTGGACTCGGCGATTTCTGCCCTGGCCAAACAGACCAAAGAGCCCATCCATGTGGACTGGGACGCCTTGGACAAAGCGGGCGTCACGCGCCATTCGACGCTGACGATCAACGCCAAGAACACCGCGCTGGGCGACCTGATTGAGCTGATGCTCGCGAAGGTCTCCAAGGCCGGCAAGCCGATTGTCTGGATGACCTACAACTCGACGATGTGGGTCACGACCCAGCCCAAGGCCATGACGCTCAATTCCGGTAGCTCCACCGTCGTTGCCGCGGGCCAAGCACCCCGCAAAGCCGCCCCGGCGGTCACTCGTCCCCGCCCTCGCCCCGCAAGCGGCATGACAATCCAGTTCGACAAAACAGCACTCGAAGACGTCATCGCCGTCTTCCGCAAACAGACCGGCGTGAATTTCCACGTCAGCTGGGCCGCCCTTGAGGCCGAGAACATCACCCGCAAAACGCCCGTGACGATCAACGTCAGCAACGTCTCGACGACCCGTGCGCTGGACCTCGTGTGCGACTCGATTTCCACTACCCCCGACGACAAACTCGCGCGGGTCTACTGGACCATCGACAAGGGCATCGTCCTGATCTCCACGGGCACTGCCTTCCAGACGAAGATGCGCACCAAGGTCTATCCCATCGCGGACCTCCTCGTGCTGCAGCCCAGCTTCCGCGGCCCGAGAGTCAATGTCGACTCCATCGGCCAGAATTCTGGCGCGAACACGGGCGGTAGCGGTTCGGGCTCTAGCCAGTCCCTTTTCAAAGAGACCGACGACAACACCACCAAGAGCGAGCCGACGAAGGTGGAGCTCAAGGAAAAACGGCGAGAGGCCATCGTCGACATCGTCAAAAACTCCATCGGAAAAGACTTCTGGGACCCTATCGGCAAAGGGACCATTCAAATCCTTGGCGATAAACTCATCATCACCCAGTCAATCCTGGGCTTCGAGCTTCTGCGCCAATCGCGACTCTAGCGACCTACCCGCCGCCGACCCGCTCCGCAGTTTTCTATTGACGGCCACTGAAAATTGTCGAGTGCGTCACGGACTCGCGAAAACGCAGTTTTCTATTGACGGCCACTGAAAATTGTCGAGTGCGTCACGAACTCCCGAAAACGCAGTTTTCTATTGACGGCCACTGAAAATTGTCGATAATTCTCGTACTATGAAACACACACTACTCATCCTGTTGATCCTCGCCTGCACCGGCTTTGGCGGTTGCGGCGGCGGAGTCACTCGCGAAATGACCATCACCTCTGTGCCCTCGGGCGCGATTGCGTATGTCTCGCATCAGGAAGTTGGCCGCACACCCGTGACCATCACCGTTACCTACTCCGGCGAATATGACATCGAGCTCCGTAAGGAAGGCTACGAAACGCTGAAAACTTCGTTCAACTTCGAATCGCCTTGGTATCAAAAGCCGGGCATCGACTTCTTCGCGGAGATCGGCTGGCACAAATTCTACGACCGGCAAGAAAAACTGTTCACCCTCCGCAAGCGCAAACCCATTTCCGATGCTGAACTCATCAAAGCCGCCGACGAACTCCGCAAGGAAACCAACCAGCCCGAACCACCGAAAGAAAAATAATCGATCACTCCATCCCGCTTCGGCGGGATTTTTTTTATGCAGGGCAACTTCCATTGCTTGAGAGGGTTATAATGTTTCGGAGGCTTACCATGAACCGTCTGACCCTATTGCTACTTCTGGCCCTTGTGAGTGTTGCGCCCGCTCAGGACTTTGGCGTCCTCGACGGGCTCGACCCCTTCGCGCCCAAACCCGCCAACGAGGGAGCGGGCAAATTTCTCACCATCACCGCCGCCACGCCCCAGGTCACGGCCATCGACACCGACGAGCCGTTCTACGTCGCCATCGACTACACCATCGAGCCATCGTGGCACACCTACGGCCCGTCCCAAGCGGTCGACTGGGCCCTGCCGTCCAGCATCACCACCAGCTTTGGCGCGAGCGCAACGCTGATTTCGGTCCACTATCCCCCGGCCGAAAAAACCGCCATCGAAGACCCCAGCACGGGCAAGACGGTCTATGTCTATTACCTTCCCGCGCGCGGAAGAATCCTCGCGAAAGTCCAGCTTGCCCCGGCCGCCACCGCTTCGCCAATCACCCTGCAATGGGGCGGCCAGCTCTGCGGCGGCGCGAGCAATCAATGCCTGCCCTTCCGATTCCTCACCCCGCCCGTTACCGTCACTCGTGGAGCGCGGACGGCCAATCCCGCCTTCGTAGCCACGCTCCCCACCCCCGCCGCACAGGTGGTGGACACCGACGAACACTCCGTCGAACTCGCCAACCGCTCCGACATCTACATTCTCGCAATGGCCCTGCTCGCGGGTCTGATGATCAACATCATGCCGTGCGTTTTGCCGGTGATTCCGTTGCGAATCTACTCCCTCGCGCAAATGGCGGGCGAATCGCGCCGCCGCTACATCACCCTCGCGCTGGCCTTCGCGGGAGGCATGATGCTGTTCTTTATCGGGCTCGTGGGCCTGCACCTGTTCCTCAAACTCACCACCTCCGGCACCCAGGGCGTGTCGCTGAATCTGCTGCTGACAAATCGGCCGGTGCTGGTCGTGCTGATCGCCGTCCTCGTCGCGCTCTCGGCGAACCTCTTCGGGCTGTTCAACGTCCTCGTGCCGTCGAACATCGCCAACGCCGAAATCGCCATCGAATCCAGGCAAGAAGGACACGGCAAATCGATGCTGCTGGGATTCATGATGGCCGTGCTCGCCACGCCGTGCAGCTTCGGGCCGCTGGCGTTTGTGATGGGCTATGTGCAGACGCGCTCGGTCGGCTTTGGCGCGGGGGTCCTGCTGGTGGTCGGCCTGGGGATGACCAGTCCGCACCTGCTGATCGCATTCTTCCCCGGCCTGCAAAAATATCTCCCCAAACCCGGTGTCTGGATGGAACAGTTCAAGCAGACCTGCGGGTTCGTGGTCCTGCTCGTGGCGGTCTACCTGCTGAGCTTTTTGCGCGGTGACGGCGCGACCTATCCCTATGCCGTGCTCGGCTGGTGCGTCGTGCTGGCGTTCGGGCTGTGGATCTGGGGAAGCTGGATTCGCTTCGACGCGCCCCTGGGAAAAAAGCTCCGCATTCGCGGCCTGGCGGTCTTGTTGGTGGTCGCCAGCGGATTCTATCTGTTGCCAGATGAAAGCGCGACGCACTACACCACGCCCGAGACCTATTCCCCCGCCGCCGTCGCAGCCGCCCGCGGAGAGGGACGCATTGTCGTGGTCAAATTCGACTCCTATTCCTGCTTCGAATGCCGCAAGCAAGAGGCCGAGGTCTTTAACACGCCCGACGCGGCAGAGCTCTTTACGGCCCGCAACGTCGCCTATTTCAAAGGCACCATCGACTCCAACCCCGATGCGCGGGCCTTCCTCAACGCCACGGACTACAAACTTGCCGTCCCGCGCACCTACGTTTATCCCCCCGGCGATGGCCCGGGAGAAACCACCGTCGACCTCGACCTGGAGAAACTCAAGGCCATGATCCAGGCCGCCGCGAGACATTCCGCTCCCGCAAAGTGATGATTCACCCTTGACGCACACGCCCCAGGTCTGTACAATTCTTCCCCATCGCCGATGTAGCTCAATTGGTAGAGCACAGCTTTTGTAAAGCTGAGGTTGCGGGTTCGAGTCCCACCATCGGCTTTTTTCATGAACAGGCAAAATTTTCTCGCCTCTCTCATTCTTTTCTCATGACAGTCCGGTTACGATCCCTGTAGATCAAGCGCGACCCCTTACCAGATCGGAGACCATCATGAAATCCCACACCACACTCCTGTCAATGTTGATTCTCGCCAGCGCAAGTGCCCTGCTCGCCGCGCCGGCCGCGAAGCTCTCCTACCCCGTCGTGGACACTGGCCAGACGCGCTGTTATGACTCGACGAAGGAAATCGCCTACCCGAAGACAGGCGCCGCCTACGCCGGGCAAGACGCGCAATACAGCGGCAACGCCATGCGCTATACCGACAACAAAGATGGCACGATCACCGATGAGGTCACGGGTCTGATCTGGGAAAAAACGCCCGACTTCAAAAAACGCTCTTGGCCAGATGCGGCCAAACACGCCAACGCGCTCAACCTCGGTGGCAAGACCGACTGGCGCATGCCGACGATGAAAGAACTGTTTTCCATCGCGCACTTCGAAGGCAACCAGCACACCAAAACGCCCTATCTCCACAGTGCGTTCGACTTCCACTGGCCGACCGAAGCCGACGGTGGACGCGACATGGACGGGCAATATTGGTCGAGCAACAAATACCTCGGCACGACGATGCGCAGCGACCAAAGCGCGTTCGGATTCAATTTTGCCGACGGCCGAATCAAGGGCTATCCCGTCAGTGGCCGCAAAGTCGGTACCCTGTTCCTGCGCTGCGTACGCGGCAAGGCCTATGGCGAAAACAAGTTCGTCGACAACAAAGATGGCACGATCAGCGACAACGCGACCGGCCTGATCTGGACGCAGAAGACCTCTGCCAAATCCATGGATTGGCCCGCCGCACTGAAGTATGCCGAGGGGCGAAGCTTTGCCGGGCAGAGCGACTGGCGACTGCCGAACATCAAAGAGCTGCAAACGCTCGTCGACTATGACCGTGCGCCGGATGCCAAGGACAAGACAAAACGCGGCCCGGCGATCGATCCGATCTTCAAACTCACCGACAATTCTGCGTGGTGCTGGAGTTCAACGACGCACCTCGAAACGCGCGGCGCCTATTACGTCTGCTTCGGCAAGGCGCTCTCGGAGTGGACCTACAACGGCCAAAAGATGGACGCTCACGGCGCGGGCGCGGTTCGCAGCGATCCCAAAACCGGCGACGCGTCTCGCTTTTCCGAAGGACACGGGCCCCAAGGCGATCAGGTCCGCATCAAGAACTATGTGCTTCTCGTCCGCGGCGGCGCGGCCACCCCCAAAACCACCGGGCCGAAATTGTTGCCCGCCTCGTCCACGCAGCGACGACGGCCACAAGGCGGCAACGAGCCTCAACGCCCCGCCCCCGACAGCGACGACCCGCGCATCAGCCGCTTCATCAACCGGCTGGATAAGAACAACGACGGCAAAGTCTCCAAGGCCGAATTCGACGGCCCGAGCAACCACTTCGGCCACCTCGACAAAAATTCCGACGGGTTTATCTCTTCCGACGAAGCCCCGTCCGGCCCGCCACAAGGTGGCCCGCCGCGCCGTCGCTAACCAAAACGCTCGCTTCGCAAAAATAATCTAAAAACGGCGTTTTTTATTGGTCGGATTGTGCCGCGCGAAGTTTGGTGTATTCGTCGACGATGGCGGCCGGGATGAAGAGCATGGAAATCGAATTCACGCAGTGGCGCATGTTGGTCTCGGTGAAGGCCTCGCCCGTAAAGACGTGGCCGAGGTGGCCATCGCACGCAGCGCAGCGAATTTCCGTTCGTGCGCCGTCGGGGTCGGGCAAATAGCGCACGGCACCGTTAATTTCGTCGTCGAACGCAGGCCAGCCGCACCCGCTGTGAAACTTCGATTCGCTGCGATAGAGCGAACTTCCGCACGCGCGGCAGACGTACAGCCCCTTGCTGTCGGCGTTGGTATAACCGCCCGGGCCGGAGCGCTCGGTGCCCTGCTGGCGGATCACGCGCGTTTCCTCGGCCGAGAGGGGCGACTGAATTTTCGCCCACAACGCCGCCGCACGCGCCTCGACAGACTTATCGCCCTCCTCTGGCACGGGAGCGTCCTTGCCGCATTCACAGTCGCAGCCAAGGAGCAACACCAACATCACACCCATCAACGCGGCCGCAACAACCATGCCGGCCGTGGGCAACTGATTCGCGAGAAGTTCAGCAAATTTCATAACCGCTCCTTTCGGATCATCCTATCGTCAATAGTGGAAAATTCCAAATCTACTTGCAGGCAGCTTTGAGATCGCGCACATAGGCCCCGAGTTTTTCGGGCAACTCGGCCGGTACGTCGAGGCCGTCTTCGATGATCCGTTCGAACGCGCTACCGATGACCACGCCGTCGGCGTCGGAGCCAATGGCACGGACGTGATCCGGAGTCGAAATCCCGAAGCCCACACAGATCGGCGCGGAGGTCGCATCGCGAATTTCTGCGACGTGCCCGGCGATGGAGGAAGTGTCCAGCTCGCCGCTTCCGGTGACACCCGTGCGGCTGATGAGATAGACAAACGCCTCGGCCGAAGCGAGAATCTGCTTCTGGCGCTCGGGCGAGGTCGTCGGCGCGACGAGATGAATCAGCGGGAACTCGCCGTCAAACTGGCTGGTAAGCTCGGGCGCTTCTTCCGGCGGCAAGTCGACGATCAACGCGCCGTCGGCCCCGGCGGCGGTCGCCTTGGCGTAGAATTCGTTCTGGCCCATCGCGAGGATCGGATTGTAATAGCTGAACAGCACAATCGGCAACTCGGGGTGCTTGGCGCGGATCGCGGCGACCATGTCCATCGCCCGCGAGAGGCTCATGCCGTTCTCGAGCGCACGCTGGGACGAGCGCTGGATCACAGGCCCGTCGGCCGTCGGATCGGAAAAGGGAATGCCAAGTTCCAGCACGTCCAGCCCGGCCGACGCCATCGCGTCGATGATTGCCAGAGACGTGTCAAAATCGGGATCGCCCGCCGAGACAAAGCCCACCAAAGCGGTCTCATTATTCTGTTTCAGTGCGGTAAACGTTGCGTCAAACCGGTTCATACATTCTCTCCTTTGATCTGCACAACGTGCGAGAGGTCTTTGTCGCCGCGGCCCGAGAGGTTGATCAGGATGATCTGATCGGTGGGTCGCTCGGCTGCAATTTGCATGCCGCGCGCGAGTGCGTGGCTGGATTCGAGTGCGGGAATGATCCCTTCATATTGGCACAATTTGTCGAAGGCATCCATCGCCTCGACATCGGTGATCGTGTCATAGCGCGCCCGGCCAACGTCCTTCAGGAATGCGTGTTCCGGGCCAACGCCGGGATAGTCCAGCCCGGCCGAGATCGAATAGGCTTCGTGAATCTGCCCGCCGTCATCCTGCAGCAGATAGCTCTTCGTGCCGTGAAGCACACCGAGTTTGCCGTGGGACAGCGACGCAGCATGTTCGCCGGTTTCGATGCCCTTGCCCGCCGCCTCGACGCCGACGATTTCGCACTCGGTATCGAGGAATGGATAGAACAGGCCGATGGCGTTACTGCCGCCGCCGATGCACGCGACGAGTACGTCCGGCAACCGACCCGCGAGTTCGACGATCTGCTCGCGCGCTTCTTCGCCGAGGACCTTCTGAAATTCGCGCACCATCAGCGGGTATGGGTGGGGCCCGGCGACCGTGCCGATGACATAGAACGTGTCTTCGACCACGCCCGTCCAATAGCGCAGCGCCTCGTTCATCGCGTCTTTGAGCGTGCCGAGGCCGCTGGTGACGCTGATGACCTCTGCGCCGAGCAGGCCCATGCGCTGAACGTTGGGCGCTTGGCGGCGGATGTCTTCTTCGCCCATGAACACGGTGCATTCGAGCCCCATCAGCGCTGCGGCCGTCGCGGTCGCCACGCCGTGCTGGCCCGCGCCCGTCTCGGCGATCACGCGCGTCTTGCCCATCGTCTTGGCGAGGAGCACCTGCCCGACGGTATTGTTGACCTTGTGCGCGCCGGTATGAAGCAGGTCTTCGCGCTTGAGATAAATCTGCGCCCCGCCGCACGCCTCGCTGAGACGCTTGCAGTGATACACCGGCGACGGACGGCCGACGTAATGCTTCAGCAGCATCTTCAATTCGGCGACGAAGTCGGGATCGTTGCGATATTTTTCGTAAGCGGCCTCGACTTCGAGTAGCGCCGGCATCAGCGTTTCGCCGACATAGCGCCCGCCGTAAATTCCGAAGTGCCCGCGTTCGTCGGGCTGTTGGGAAAAGTCAATTCGTTCAGTCATTGGGGACTCCTGAGGGTAAATTCGAGAGGATGGCATCGTCCATATTGGATATCAATTCAGAGTGGAACACTGGCCGAAGTTCACGGCCGGGGGAACGTTGTTTTGCCGCGGCAATCAGCTCGGTGACCAATGCGATATCTTTGAGGCCAGGAGCGGTTTCCACGCCGCTGGAGAGGTCGATTGCGTCGGGTTGTGCGGCCGCGATGGCACTGGCAATGGTATCGATGGCGAGCCCGCCCGCAATGCCGAACGGCTGAACTCCGCCGAGAGACGCCGCGCCAGCAAAGTCCCACACCACACCGTTGCCACCGGGCAAAACGCCCTTGCCGCATTCGACAAGGATGGGTGTGCCCGGAAAAAGGTGGGCCTGATCGACGAGCGCCTCGCCAGCGGTTTTCAGCACCTTCACAACATGAAGGCCGCGCTGGCGCAACTGCTCGACCAGGTCGGGCGTTTCGTTGCCGTGGAGCTGGACGGCCGAAAGCTCGGCCTCGGCGGCAATGTGCAAAATCGTCTCGAGGGATTCATCGACGAACACGCCCACGACGGCTACACCACGAAGGATGGCTACGCGGGAAATTTCTGCGGCCACCGTCAGCTGCGCGGAAAGATCGCGCGGACTCGGCGGATAGAAAATCATCCCGAGCGCGTCGGCCCCGGCCTCGACGCACGCGGCCGCTTGGTCAACTCGCGTCAGACCGCAAATCTTGATTTCGATGGACGCGCTCATTGTACGCCTCGCAACTCGCGGAGCATCGCCGCAGGATTGTCGCTGCGAACGAGGCTTTCGCCGATGAGGAACCCGCGAATGCCAAGGTCCAAATTGCCCTCGACGTCGGCGCGTGTAAAGATCCCGCTCGCCGCGACGGGGATGTGGCGCTCGTCGAGCTGAGCGGCGATTCGCTTGGAAATCGCCAGGTCGGTCTGGAACGTTTTGAGGTCGCGATTGTTGATGCCGATGACCGCCGGCGCGAGGCCTTCGATGGTTTCGAGGTCGGCCTCGTCATAGAGTTCCACCAGCGCTTCGAGCCCCAAATCGTGCGTCAGGCCGAGAAGGTCGTCGAGCTGATTGCGTTCCAACAGGCGCACGATCAACAGCAGCGCATCGGCGCCCGATGCGGCCGACTCGTAGACCTGATAGTCTGTGAGGGTGAAGTCTTTTCGCAGTACGGGCAAGGCGCACGCCGACCGTGCCGCCTGGAGGTCTGCCAGCGATCCGAGAAAATAGCGCTCTTCGGTCAACACCGAAATCGCCGCCGCCCCGCCCTCGGCATAGGCCGTCGCAAGCTCGACGGGATCGAGATCCAGTCGGATCGGGCCCTTCGAAGGCGACGCGCGTTTGATCTCGGAGATGATGTTCACCTCCTCGCGCGCCATGGCCGCGTTGAAATCGCGCACACTGCCACGATCACGCGCCCGGGCGATCATCTCGTCCAGCGGGATCCGGCTTTGCGCGGCGGCAACGTCTTCACGTTTGTCACGAACAATCGTCGAGAGAAAATCCATCAGCCGTTCTCCTGGGTATAGGCAATCAGCGCGTCCAATTTTGCCATCGCCGCGCCCGAGTCAATCGCGTCGGCCGCGCGGGCAATGCCGTCGGTCAAATCGCAAGCCTTGCCGGCAACACGCAACGCCGCCGCCGCATTGAGCAACACAATGTTCCGCTTCGGGCCGGTTTCTCCCGCGAGAATCGCACGGGCGATGGCGGCATTTTCTTCCGCGTCACCGCCGAGCAAATCGCCACTCGTAGCGAGCGTGTTGAAGTAGTCGGCAGGGTTGATTTCGTAGCGGGTAATTTCGCCATCGGCCAGTTCCGCCACCTGCGTCGTCGCGGTCGTTGTGATCTCGTCGAGGCCGTCATTTCCGTGGACCACCATCGCGCGCTCAATGCCGAGACGCTTCATCGCGCCCGCATATCGTTCGAGCATCGTCGGGTCGTAAATCCCTACGAGCTGATACTTTGCGTTTGCGGGATTGGCCAGCGGCCCGAGGAGATTGAACATCGTCCGCACACCCAGCTCGCGCCGGGTGGGCATGACATAGCGCATCGCGCTGTGGAACTTTGGCGCGAAAAGGAAGCCCACGCCGATGGTGTTGACCGCGCCCTCGGCCACGGAGGGGTCCGCGTCGATTTTCACGCCGAGCGTTTCGAGGACATCCGCGCTGCCGCACTTGCTGGAGACGCTGCGATTGCCGTGCTTGACGACCGTGAGCCCCGCGCCGGCTGCGACCAGTGCGACGACCGTGGAAATATTGAACGTCCCCACGCCATCGCCGCCCGTGCCGCAGGTGTCAATCGTGTCGGGATCCTTCGTCGTCACCCGCACGGCCTTGTCGCGCATGGCGCGCGCCGCGCCGGCAATTTCGGCCTCGCTGGCGGTCTTGCACGCCATCGCTGCGAGAAACGCGCCGATCTGCACATCGCTGAGTTCCCCCGCGAGAATCAGGCCGATCACGTCCGCCATTTCCTCCTCGGACAGATTCTTGCCCGAAATCACACCCATCAGTAATTCGTCATACTTCATGCGTTCGGCTCCTTGCGACAGGTTGTCAAAAAGTTTCCCAGCATCGCCATCCCCACGGTCGTCATGATCGATTCGGGGTGAAACTGCACGCCCTCGACCGCAAGGGTCGTATGGCGGATGCCCATAATTTCGTTGTCGTCGGTCGCGCGTGCGGTGATGATCATGTCCTCGGGCAGGGTCGATTCATCCACCGCCAGCGAGTGATAGCGCATCGCGTCGAACGTTTCCAGCCCGGCGAAGACACCCTTCCCGTCGGTCTCAACGGGGCTGACCTTGCCGTGCATCACGCGTCCCGCCCGAACGACCTTGGCGCCGAACACCGTTGCAATGGCCTGATGGCCGAGACAGACGCCGAAGATCGGAACGACCCCGGCGAACTCGCGGATCACGTCCATCGACACGCCCGCGTTTTCTGGTCGGCCCGGCCCGGGGGAAATCACGATCCCCTCTGGCGCGAGCGCGCGAACGCCCTCGACGGTGATCGCGTCGTTGCGATGAACGACCGTTTCGCTGTCGAGCTGGCGTATATATTGTACGAGGTTGTAGGTGAACGAGTCGTAATTGTCGATCATTAAAATCATGGTCGTGTTCCTATATTTGCTCGATGAATTTCAGGGCGCGGGAGAGGCCCATGGCTTTGTTGATGGTTTCCTGGTGCTCGCTGGCGGGGACGGAATCGGCGACGATGCCCGCTCCGGCCTGGACGACGATGGTACCGGCCTCGGCGACGGCGGTGCGAATGGTGATGGCCATGTCGAGATTTCCATCGAACGAGATATAGCCCGCGCACCCGCCGTACACGCCGCGCGGCTGGTCTTCCTGCTCGGCGATGATTTCCATCGCGCGCACTTTGGGCGCGCCCGAAAGCGTCCCAGCCGGGAAGGTCGCCGCGAGAACGTCCAATGCGTCTTTGTCGTCTTCGATGTCGCAGGTGACGTTGGACACGATGTGCATGACGTGGCTGTAGCGCTCGATCATCATCAAGTCGGTCACTTTGACCGTGCCGGTTTTGGCGATGCGTCCAAGGTCGTTGCGGCCTAGATCGACCAGCATCAAATGCTCGGCGCGTTCCTTTTCATCCGCGAGAAGATCGACCTCAAGATCGAGGTCGTCCTGCGGCGTTTCCCCGCGCGGGCGCGTCCCGGCGATCGGGCGGACGCACGCGGTTCCGTTTTCGACGCGGACCATCGTCTCTGGCGAGGAGCCCACAATCGTCGTATTGTCGAGCTGAATGTGGAACAGGTACGGCGAGGGGTTGATAAAGCGCAGTGCGCGATAGAAGCTGGTCATGTCCTCGGGCGCGGGGCCGACGAACTTCTGGGAGATCACCGCCTGGATGATGTCACCGGCGAAAATGTGTTCCTTAACGATCTCGACCTTCTTGCAGAAATCCTCGTCGGCCGTCGAACAGGCCAGGGAGAAATCGCGCAGCCCCGCGGCCGTGATCGAACGCTCAAGCGGCGTGTGGTCGATCTCGTAAGCGAGGGCTTCGACGCGCTTGCTCGCGGCGGCGTGGGCAGCGGCCACATCGGCATCGTCGTCGAGATAGGTCAACACGACGCACGTCAGCGTATGCATTTGATTGTCGATGATGAGCAGTTCTTCGGGGAGCATGAAGCTCGCGAGCGGCGTCTCGGCCGGGAGGCGATTGGGCACGCGGGGCTCGAAGAAGCTCGCCATTTCGTAGGTGAAATAGCCCACGAGCCCGCCCCAGAAGCGCGGAAGAGCCTCGCCCATGTCGGCCGGGATATATTCGGCCATGATCTCACGCAATACGCCCAGCGGGTCGCCGCCGTGAGAAATCGATTCGATTTCGCCGTTGCGCTCAAATTCGACGCGGTCGGCGTAGATCCTCACCAGGCCAAACGCCTTGGACCCCAGGAAGCTGTAGCGCCCCCACCGCTCGCCGCCTTCCATACTTTCGAGCAGGAAAAACGGGCGGCCGGCCTTGGCGAAGCGCTCCATCAGCGACACCGGAGTCTCGCGGTCGGCGAGGATCTGGTGGCAGACGGGGATCACGTTCGCCTCGGTGGCGAGGTCGAGGTACTCTTCGCGTTGTGGGAATGACTGAATCTGCATGATTCGCCTTTCTGATCTGTCTGTAAAAAAAGCTGTAAGCAATTCGCTTTACAGCCAGTATACGCAACCAGCCGCAAGCGGGGAACCGCTCACGGCCGTCATTTGTTGTTTGTACTACAAAATCCGCCAGCGTCCCCGGTCTACCAGGTACGCCACCACCAAAAACGCGTCGTCGTGCTATTTGCGGTATCTTGCATGCACATAGTATTACGCATCACCAAGACGATGTCAAGAAAGAAAATACATCTTCTTGTTTGCGACACCTTCTACGCTGATCCTCTTTCTATCCCTATACTTCCACCCTCGTTTTGCGTATACTATTTCCATGAACGCAGCAACCCTCAAAAAACGTCTCGGCTTCGGTTCGGCGATGATCCTCATCCTCGGCGGCCTGTTCTATTTTGACTTTCAATCACGGGGGAGCCAGTGGGATGGCGTCCTCGTCGCAGGAGTTCTCACGGCCATGCTACTCGTGGGTGTGCTGGAAATGCGCAAGCTCGTGCAATCCGCTGGCTATGACATCCTGCCGATTACGACAATCGTTGCCGTTGTCCTTATGCTATCGCTTAGGCTATTCAGCTTTCACGCCTATGCCTGGTCAGTACACGACGATACCCTTCTTTCATCGCTCTTATACGCCTGTACCCTGCTAGCCAGCATACCATTTATCATCGTCTTTCTGTTCCTCGAGCAGATGCTCCGCCACCGAACCGAGAATGCAATTCAGCATATCATGGCCTCGTTGCTGACAATCATCTATATCGGCGTGCTGGGGGGAGTATTCCTATCGATCCGCCTCAACTTCAGCTCAATATTTTTCATCATCTTCCTTCTAACCATCAAGTCGGCTGACATCGGCGCGTTCTTCGTCGGGTCGGCCATCGGCAAGCACAAACTCATGCCGACGATCAGCCCGAAAAAATCGTGGGAAGGCCTCTTCGGCGGCCTCGCGTTTTCCGCACTGGTTTTCCTCGCGCTCAGCTACTGCATCGATCTAAATTGGGAAACCGACCGCCTTATCTCCAGCCCCTTGGATCAAATGCGTCATGAAAAAATCAATAAATTAATGATGTATTTCTGTTGGGGACCAGACTGGATCATTTGCTTGATTGGAGCAGCGCTGGGCCTGGTCGGCCAATTTGGCGACTGGTGCGAATCACTCCTCAAACGCTCTGCGGGGGTGAAAGACTCGGCCTCACTGATTCCCGAATTCGGCGGCGTACTCGACCTGCTCGACTCGCCCCTGATTGCCGCGCCATTCTATTCAACAATCCTCACACTCTTGGCACACTGCCTACCTAGCATCTTCATCTAAGGAGCCCACTATGGCCAATCTTGAATCCTTTATCCGCGACGTGCCAGACTTCCCCAAGCCGGGCATCCTCTTCAAAGACATCACACCGCTGCTGGCCTCGCCGGCCGCCTTCGCCGAAGCCAACGACACCATGCTCGCGCCCTTCGCGAACGAGCAGATCGACGTCGTCGTCGGCATCGAATCGCGCGGGTTCCTCTTCGGCACGCACATCGCCGAAGTGCTGAAAGTCCCCTTCGTGCCGATCCGCAAAGCCGGCAAGCTGCCCTACGAAACGATCAGCGAAACCTATGACCTGGAATACGGCACGGCGACCATCGAAGTCCACATCGACGCGGTCAGCAAGGGCCAGCGCGTTCTGATCGTCGACGACCTGCTCGCCACGGGCGGGACGACCAAGGCCGCGTGCAGCCTCATCCAGCGCCTCGGCGGTGAACTTGTCGGCGCGACGTTTTTGATCGACTTGGCCTTCCTCCCCGGCCGAAGCGTACTCGAAGAGACCGGCCTGCGTGTCGAAGCCGCCATCGACGTAAACTAAACTTTGTCGGTTGGTCCTGTTTGCGTAGGGGCGGAAAATCTTCCGCCCATATTTTCGTGTTCGGAGAAATCCCTGCAACGAAACATTACGCGAAAGAAATCCACCGTGTCATTCCGACTGGAGCGAGTCTGCAAGCGAAGTGGAGGAATCTCTCGACATCATTCGCGTCAAACCGTAGCCGCAACCCGCTGGAACCAATTCGTGCGCAGAGATGTTTCGACTTCGTTCGCAAGCTCACTGCGCTCAACATGACAGAAAAAGAGGATTCGCCCCTACAGTAAGAAACTACGGTTGGCGCAGCAACAAAATGTCGGCCATGTCGGCGACGGTATCCACGAGGTAGGTCGGTTTGACGCGTGCAAGCTGCTCGGCCGTTTCCGACCCAAAGACCACCGCGAGGGAATCCACGCCGTTGTCCTTCGCGCCCAAAATGTCAGCAGTGCGGTCGCCGACCATCACCACGCGCTCGGGCGCGAGGTCGGGATAGTGCATCAGCGCGTCAAAAATCACGAGCTTCTTGTTCTGCCGCTGGGAGTCTTCACAGGTCCCGTAGATGTGCGTAAAATATTGATTGATCCCGACGGCCTTAACAATTTTCTCGGCCATCGACACAGGCCGCGCCGTGCAAATTGCCAGCTCCCGCCCGTCGGCCACCAGTTCCGCGAGCATTTCCTTCACGCCGTCATACGGGCGATTCTTCGGCAGGCCCATCGACCCCGCATAATACCAATAATGCTGGAACGCCTGGTTGGACTGATCGAGCGTCATGCCGCATTCCTGCTCAAAGACCGCCAGTAGCGGCGTGTCGAGAAACCGTTCGAGAATCGCCGGCGGCACCTCCGTCACGCCGAACTGCGCGAGGGCATAGCGCGCCGAGGCGAGCATCTCTTCGCTGGGGTCGGTCAGCGTGTGGTCGAGATCGAACAGGATGAGGTCGTATTGCTTCACGCGGGTTGACCTCCGTCGAGAATTTGGACGATGGCGCGGCGCGGGCGTGGGCCGTCGAACTCGCAGAAGTAGATCCCCTGCCATGTGCCGAGGAGGAGCTTGCCGTCGACGATGGGGATGGTTTCGCTACAGCCGAACATACTCGATTTGACGTGCGCGGCCGAGTTGCCTTCGTCGTGGGCGTAGAACGGTTGGTTCCACGGAACCATTTTCCCCAGCTGCTGGAGCATGTCGTTGGTGACGTCGGGGTCGGCGTTTTCGTTGATGGTGATCGCGCCGGTGGTGTGCGGACAATACACAATCGCCGCGCCGTGGGTCACGCCGCTAGCGGCCACCGCCCGAACAACGTCGGCCGTGATGTCCAGCATCATGTCATGCCGGAGCGTCTTGACTTCGATTTCGTGTGTCAGCATTCCATCTCCCATATGTGTATGCTCTCTCAGGATAACGCGATGCCATTCCAATTATTGTAGCCAAACCCACATGAAAGATAAATGAGGGACTGGCAAAAAGCGCATAAAAAAGCCCGATGACAATCTTGCGATTTCCACCGGGCTTTGAGTTGCAGTCAGTGCAGCTGGGGTTACATCATGCCGCCCATGCCACCCATGCCGCCCATGCCGCCGCCAGCGGGCGCGGGGGCTGCTTTTTCGGGGATCTGCGAGATCACCGCGTCGGTCGTCAGCAGCAGGCCAGAGACCGAAGCCGCGTTCTGCAGCGCCGAGCGCTCGACCTTGGTCGGCACGATCACGCCGTCTTTGACGAGGTCGGTGTACTTGCCCGTCAGCGCGTTGTAGCCAAAGTTGGCGGTGTCCGCTTCGACGATCTTCATCGCGACGACGCTACCGTCGAGGCCGGAGTTGCTCGCGATCTGCTTGATCGGCGCGACCAGAGCGCGACGGATGATGTCCACGCCGGTCTTTTCGTCTTCCGAGTCGGTCTTGACCTTGTTGAGGCACTTGATCGCGCGGAGGACGGCCGTGCCGCCACCGGGGAGAATCCCCTCTTCGACGGCTGCGCGGCAAGCGTGCAGAGCATCTTCGACGCGGGCCTTCTTTTCCTTCATTTCCACTTCGGTCGCTGCGCCGACGAAAATCTGCGCCACGCCGCCGGACAGTTTGGCCATGCGCTCTTCGAGCTTTTCACGGTCATAGTCGCTGGTGGCGGACTCGATCTGGGCCTTGATCTGGTTGATGCGGCCGAGGATGTCGTCATCGCTGCCAGCACCTTCGATGATCGTGGTGTTGTCCTTGTCGATGGTGATCTTCTTGGCCTGGCCGAGTTGGGGCAGGTCGAGACCTTCGAGCGAGACGCCCATGTCTTCCATGATCGCCACGCCGCCGGTGAGCACCGCGATATCACGGAGCATTTCCTTGCGGCGGTCACCAAAGCCGGGTGCCTTGACGGCTGCGGCCTGGATGGTTCCGCGCAGGCGGTTGACCACGAGCGCGGCGAGGGCTTCGCCTTCGACGTCTTCAGCGACGATCACGAGCGGGCGGCCGGACTGAGCGATCTTCTCCAAGATGCCCACGAGGTCCTTGACCATCGAAAGTTTCTTCTCGAAGATCAGCACGAAGGGCTTGTCGAATTCGACGCTCATCGTCGCGGGTTTGTTGATGAAGTGCGGGCTGAGGTAGCCGCGATCGAACTGCATGCCTTCGACGACCTGCAGGTCCATCTCGGTGGATTTGCCTTCTTCGACGGTGATCACGCCGTCCTTGCCGACCTTGTCCATCGCCTTGGCGATCATCTTGCCGATGGTCGCGTCCTGGTTGGCGCTGCATGTGCCGACCTGGGCAATTTCCTTGCTGGACTGGACAGGGTTCGAGAACGACTGAAGCTCGGCGACGATGGCCGTGATGGCCTTGTCGATACCGCGCTTGAGTTGCATCGCCTTTGCACCGGCGACGACGTTCTTGAGGCCTTCTTCGAAAATCGCCTCGGCATAGATCGTCGCGGTCGTGGTTCCGTCCCCGGCAATGTCCGAGGTCTTCGAGGCCACTTCCTTAACCATCTGCGCGCCCATGTTTTCGGTGGGGTCTTCGAGTTCAATTTCCTTCGCGACGCTCACGCCATCCTTGGTCACCAGCGGTGCACCAAAGCCACGTTCCAAAACAACCACGCGACCGGTCGGGCCGAGGGTCGTCTTAACAGCCTTGGCGAGCTTGCGTACGCCGGCGAGAATTCCGCCGCGTGCTTCTTGATCGAAACTAATCTTCTTAGCCATAATAAATCTCCTGGTAAACGGATGGGTTAAGCGAGGACCGCGAGGATATCACCCTCGTCCATCAACATGTATTCGTCGCCGTTGACCTTGATTTCGGTCCCGGCATAGCTGGTGAACATCACGGTGTCGCCGACAGCGACCTGGAAGGCGGCCTTGCTGCCGTCTGCGAGGGTCTTGCCGTCGCCGATGGCGAGGATCGTGCCTTGGGCGGGTTTTTCCTTGGCCGAGTCGGGCAAAATAATGCCGCCGGCGGTTTGGGTTTCTGCTTCGAGCCGCTGGACGAGAACTTTGCTGCCGAGCGGGCGAATCGCGGGAGATTTGGCCTTTGCCATAATCGTCGCTCCTTCTGGTTTAGAGAAAAATGGGTTGTTTCTAGTTATGTAGTTCAGCGCGGACGTCCGAGCTGAAGGGGCCGAATATTATAGGGAATTCTCCCAAGGATACAACTCTTTTGCAAGCCGAAGCATGATTCCGTGAATCTGCCGCAGCAGCATCTCAAAGCCCACAGGGCGCGCGAGAACCGTGAATACCGCCAACCGCATCGCGTCTTCGAGGCTTTGACGGTCGCTCCGATCACTGACGAGAATCACCGGCATCACCGGGCGAACACGCCGAATCTTCCGAATCAGAAGCTCCGGCGAATCCACGCCATACGCCTGATCGTCAACGACGACCGCATCGACACGGCTGGTTTGAACCGCCACAAGCAGCGCATCGCCATCGCGGACCACGCGAATACGAAGCCACTGCGGCCCGACCGTGCGTTTCAGCGCGTCCAGCCAATACTCCGCCTCGCCGGTGACTACCAGCTCGAGGGGCTCGGATTGTTGTTCCATGAGAAATTGCATAAGGATCCATGCAACAGTTTGCAAACATCGCGCCAAATACTGTTATCCCTTTTAAATAAACCAGTTACAAAATTATCTCTTCTTGAGAAATCCTGCCAAACTGACTAAATCAAGCCAAAACACACAAATTGGCAGACCCCTCTGGACTATTCCATCTCGACGACAAGGCCTTGATAGAGGCACCAGCCTCCCCCCGCAAGAAGCGCCAGCGCACCGATAGGAACCAGGTATTTCAACAGATTATAGACCACAAAGGAAATCCGCGGATTATCCCGCACTGACTCTCCAAAGAGAAACCACACGCCCGCCAACGCCCACAAAATGATTCCGTATGCTGCCATAATGTCTCTGCCGAGGGTCCTTTCCGTGAAATTTCTCTGTCACGCGGTTGCTTGGGAAGCGGGTTGCACTCAACCGTGCAAAGCCTACTTCTTTATAGGCACTTTGGATTTCTCCAACTGTTCAATTTTTTCCTGCGCCTTGTCCAGCTCGGCTTTATAAAGGTCTCGCTCGGCCGGCGCATCGCTCACCGCGTCGAGGATCGACCGGGTGTACTCGTGTTTTTCCTGAAGCGTATGCAGTGCCCGTGCAAGGTGTTCGGCACGCTTGACCAGATCACCGCAACGGCCCTGAAGAAGTTCCGAGTCCATCTTGAGTTTGTTGTTTTCCTTTTCCAGCTTGCGAACCTCAATTCGCAACGCCCGAATTTCTGGCAACACCGCGCGCTCCTGCTCTAGGCGACGAGCACGGAGAGCCTGGCCGCTTTCACAGCCGACAGCGACCAGCAACAACAGGATTGTGCTTGCTTTGATCATTCGATCGGACACTCCTTCTTGGAGCTGATTGTACACCTTACCCGATGGCCTCGTCAATATAATCTGCAAAAATTGAATCGCTGATGAACATGGCCTCGGGCGCGAGACGAATCTTCCCCTGCGTTCGCAACACGGTTCCCGCGCGGGTATGTCGTTCGAGCGAGCGCGGAAAAACCTCCTCAAGGGCCCGGCCATAGCGTGCGGCGAACGCGTCGCAATCGATCCCCTCGACCAGCCGCAGCCCCAGCATCACCGTCTCGGCCATCGCCAACGCGCCAGTCAACGTCTCGGCCTCGCATGGCGGCTGGTGCCCGGCCTCGACCGCTGCAAGCCACGCCGCAAGATCCGGCCTGTTCGTCCAGCGCCGCCCCCCGACATATCCCGCCGCCGCCGGGCCAATTGCCGCATACGGCCGATTGTGCCAGTAGACCAGATTATGACGACTCTCGCGCCCGGGTCGCGCATAATTCGATATCTCATACTGCGCCAGCCCCGCCGCCGAAAGCACCACACCCGTGCGCTCGAACATCGTGCGCTGAAGTTCGTCATCCACTTCCGCCAGCTCCCCCGCCCCAAGACGCTCACCCAACGGCGTACCCGTCTCAAAGCTCAACGCATAGCAACTCAAATGCTCGATGCCCAACTCCGTCGCCGCATGCAACGAGCGTTCCCAACTCGCGAGTGACTGGCCGGGAATCGCGTAGATCAGGTCCAGCCCGATATTCTCGATTCCGCCACGCCGCAACAGCCCAACGCTCTCGCTCACGTCGTAGGGGGTGTGAATCCGCCCGAGAAGGGCCAGCTCGGGCGAAGAAAAACTTTGCGCCCCCAACGTCACACGATTCACGCCCGCGCCAACCATCGCAGAAATCTTCGCCGCATCCAACGTCGCAGGGTTTGCCTCAACACTGAATTCGCCACCCTCGGCGAGACAGCCCCCCACCGCACCGCACAACTCCTCGAGCTGCTGGGCGGAAAGTAGCGTCGGCGTCCCCCCACCAAAATAAATCGTATCCAACGGCGGAAGGTCGCGGATCGCCAGCCGTTCCAATTCCCTGCAAACCGCAGAATGATATCGCGCAAGGACCTCGTCGGAGGCCGAATGGGAATAAAAATCGCAGTACGCACACTTCGAAACGCAAAACGGAACATGCAGGTAGAGCGCCCGGGGAGGCTCCTCGGCCACAGTGTCCCGGAAGGAAATTCCGTGGTTTCTTTGCGAATCATCAAAATTTCTCTTGCGGTGATCTTCCATGACTTTAGAATATAACAGATTCAAATTTGAAATACACGCATCTTCATGAAAGGCAGACCATGGACGTGAAACTGATTTATTCCAAAGACAATGGCGCGACCAAAGACATTCCACTCACCGCCGCATCGACAATCATCGGCCGTGCAAAGGATTGTGACCTTCGGATCCCCATCGAGAGTTGCTCGCGACGCCAGTGCGAGTTGATCCTTGAAAACGAAACACTGACCCTGCGCGACCTGAACAGCTCCAACGGCACGGTCGTCAACAACACACCCAGCGACGAAGTGGTCCTCTCCCCAGGCGACCGCATCACCATCGGCCCGGTGACGTTGACGGTTTGCATCGACGGCGTATCCGCATCGAGCAAACCCCAGGCGCCCGCCCCGGTCAAGGCCGAACAGGAAGAACTCGTCAGCGATACCATTGATGAAGTCCCCGTCGTGGAAGCACCCGGCGCGGCACTGACCGAAGACGACGACGAGGACATCTTCGCAATCATCAGCGAAGACAAAGGCGCCAGTGACGCAGACCCCCTCGCCTCACTCGGCGGCGGTGGCGGTCCGGACCTCGACGATGATGACCCCCTCGCGGCACTCGCGGGCCTGGGCGGCGGAGACGCCCCCGGCGATGACTTCGACGTGCTGGCCTCGCTCGCCGATGAGGACGACGCGGATGACGACGACCCCCTCGCCGCGCTCCAGTCGCTCAGCGACTGACCTCTGCCAACACCACAGCGTGACGTGATTCATTTCGCGTCGCGCTTTTTTTTTACGATTGCGGGCGGCAGGCAATCTCAGAATCCATTTCGCACGCTCTTTTTGGACCCGCCGCGACAGAAAGAAAGCATCGCTCCGGGGCCCAACGCGACTTGCGACAGCCTTGGCGTTGTGCTACAATCTCTCTTTCAACCCGTCCCCCCAAGACATTCAGGAGACTTTTCGATGACACAAACGCTTCTTCAGGCTGACCCGGACATCCACGCGCTGATCCAGGAAGAACACGCCCGTCAAAACAATTCGCTGGGGCTGATTGCCTCGGAAAACCACGTCTCGCCGGCCGTACTCGAAGCACTCGGCTCGTGCCTGACCGACAAATATGCCGAAGGCTATCCCGGCCGACGCTGGTACTTTGGTTGCGAGCAGGTCGACCAGGTCGAGCAGATCGCCATCGATCGCGCCAAGCAGATCTTCGGAGTCGCCCACGCCAACGTTCAGCCGCACTCGGGCGCGAACGCCAACACGGCCGTCTTCCTCGCCTGCCTCAAACCCGGCGACAAGATCATGGGCATGGACCTCGCCCACGGCGGACACCTGTCCCACGGCATGCGGATCAACTTCTCGGGCAAATATTTCGAAGTCGCCAGCTATGGCGTCGAAGAAGGGTCCGAAGTTCTCGACATGGACAAAATCCGCGAGCAAGTCCTCGCCGAACGTCCCAAGCTGCTGATCGCTGGCGCGTCGGCCTATCCGCGCACGATCGACTTTGAAGCCTTCGGTGCGATCGCCAAGGAAGCGGGCTGTTTGCTGATGGCCGACATCGCGCACATCGCGGGTCTCGTCGCGGCCGGACTGGCTCCTTCGCCCGTGGGCCACGCCGACTTCATCACCACCACCATCCACAAAACCCTCCGCGGCCCCCGAGGCGGGATGATCATGTGCACGGAAGAATGGGCGAAGAAGATCGACGTCGCTGTCTTCCCCGGCCTCCAAGGTGGCCCGCTGGAACACGCCATCGCCGCCAAGGCCGTCTGCTTCAAAGAAGCTCTCTCCGGCGACTTCAAAACCTACCAACAACAGGTCATCGACAACGCCAACACCCTCGCGAGCGAACTCACCAGCCGCGGGTGGCGACTGACTTCGGGCGGGACCGACAACCACCTGATGCTTCTCGACCTGCGAAGCCGCATGCCCGAAACCACCGGCGACACCGCCGCGAACTGGCTGCGGGACGCCGAAATCGTCTGCAACAAAAACTCCATCCCCTTCGACCCGCGCCCGCCGATGCAGACCTCGGGACTGCGTCTGGGCACGCCCGCGATCACCTCGCGCGGCATGGGAACCGAAGAAGTCAAACTCATCGCCGAAAGCATCGACTCGATCCTCACCTCCGAGGGCAACGAGTCTGTCATTGCCACGGCCAAGGGAGCCATTGGTGCGCTGTGCGCCCAATTCCCAATTCCGACCAAGCAATAACCCGCCATTCCATCGGACGTAGGCGGGTCGCATGGCCCGCCTTTTTATTTGAAGACACACGCATGCCCAACATCCATCGCATCCTGGACGCCAATCTCAATCGCGCACGCGAGGCGGTCCGCGTTCTCGAAGACGCAGGCCGGTTTCTTCTCGACGACCGCGACGTGGTGTCCGCATGCAAACAGATGCGCCAGACCCTCAAGCACCTCGCCGACGAGGTCGGCCGGGGATTGCTGCTCGCCGCACGCGACACCACCGCCGATGTGGGCACCTCCGTGACCTGTGACGTGGAACAATCGCGCTCGTCGGTTGCCGAAGTGGCCACCGCCGCCGCCAAGCGACTCACCGAGGCCCTGCGCACACTCGAAGAATACGCCAAGATCGAAGCCCCTGCCCACGCGGCCGAACTCGAACAAACGCGCTACCGCGCCTACACGCTCGAACAGTCACTGCTCGAACGCCTCCGCGCCGCAGCCACTCTCGAAGGCCGCAAACTCTACCTACTGCTCTCGAGTCACCTCACCGCCGGGCGAGACATGCTCGACGTCGCACGAAGCGCCATCGCTGGCG
>JABGPZ010000112.1 GCA_018644725.1 Phycisphaerales bacterium | reverse complement strand
AAGTGGGCCACTTTTACTCCGCCCTAATGGTCTGAATTTACTCCGCCGTTGACACCATTGGCCCGAAGCCGCCTGATCCTCGGAGACTGCCAAAAAGCGACATTCGAGCCATCCAATTTTCACGCATAGATTCGTCGTCCCCGTATCGCTAAACTCTTACCATGTTGGAGGGAAGGCACCGGCGTTTGCGTCCCGTTCGCCCCTTCAACAAGCCCGTTTTTTCGGCATTTTGTGGTGTCTGAAGGACGGGACTTTGGAGTACCATGGCTGCCGTAACCGCCAGGGCACCTCAACGCGCCGGACGATCAGGGAGGAAGCAATGAAAATGAAGGCCGCCGTGTTACGTCGGTTCGATGCGCCGCAGCCATTCGCTGACAGCAAACCGATCAGTATCGAGGAGGTCACCCTCGATCCTCCGGGCCCGAACGAGGTGCTGGTCAGGATCGGCGGCGCTGGGCTGTGCCATTCCGACCTCTCAGTGATGAACGGCGCGCGCCCGCGGCCGGAGCCGCTGGTGCTGGGGCACGAGGGCGCGGGCTCGATCGTCGAGGTCGGATCCGCCATCACCGATGTGGCCCCGGGCGACCATATCGTCTTCCAATTCAGTCCCAGCTGTGGGCGCTGCCGGCGCTGCATGGAAGGGCGGCCGCAAGTTTGCGAGGCCGGGGCCAAGGCTAAGGCGGCGGGCGATCTGATGGGCGGCGGCCGTCGCATCGTCGACGCCGACGGAAACCGTATCGCGCACCATACCGGCGTGTCCTGCTTCGCCGAATACGCGGTCGCCGACCGCGGCTCGATCGTTGTCATCGACAAGGATCTGCCACTGCACGAGGCCGCACTGTTCGGCTGTGCGGTGATGACCGGCGTGGGCGCGGTGATAAACACGGCGCGCATCCTTCCAGGCGACACGGTTGCCATCATCGGGCTTGGCGGGGTCGGGCTAAACGGCGTGCTGGGCGCCAAGCTGGCCGGCGCGGAAACGATCATCGCCATCGACATCGCCGACGACAAGCTGGGCTTGGCCCGCCAGTTCGGCGCCACGCATACGATCGACGCGAGGGATGCAAACCATGCCGAACAGGTGCGCGACCTGACGAACGGTGGGGTCGATTTCGGGATCGACTTGGCAGGCGTCATCCCGGCGATGAAGACGGCTTACGAGGTCACACGTTATGGGGGAACCATCGTGACCGCCGGCCTGTCCCCCTCGACGGCCGAATTTTCCTTCGTCCAGAGCAACCTTGTGGCCGAGGAGAAGGCGATCAAGGGCAGCTATATGGGCTCTTGCGTGCCGGTGCGCGACATCCCGCGCTTCATCAGCTTGTACCGCCAAGGCCGGCTGCCGATCGACAAGCTGATTGGCCGCCAAGTTGGGCTGGACGATTTGAACGAGGGCTTCGACCGGCTACAGAACGGCGAGGCGATCCGCCAGATCTGCCTTCCCCACGGCGCCGCGTGAATAAGCCGGTGGTAAATTCAGGTTACAAGCGCGCCACTGGATTTCGGATTAGTAAGGTGCTGTTGTCTAATGGCGATGCAATGCCGGCTCGACTCCCGAAAGCTAAAGTTCGCTGAAGCGGCTAACTCTTCCGTCGTGCCAATAGTGATTTGTCGGATATTGCTAATAGGACTGTCGCTGCTGGGTGATTAGCAGACATGCCAGAACAGCAACTTAAGGAAACAATACTTTCCTTAGATTGCTGCTGAAACCCGAAGTTTCCTTGGGCTCAACCTTCCGACCAATTTCACAGAATTTCGGAAACCCAATTTCTTCTGACGATCACACTACGAAATTAGGTCCGGGCGACCGTGCGAGCGAAAATCTAGGTATAAGGTCGGCTCGTATAAGAAAATCAGAAGTCGAAGCCTCGCCCGTTCATGGATCATGTGTGCCAAAGCCGTCATCTCCAACATCCTTGAAAGTTCGTGATTTGGACGTATCCTGCCGAAGAAGTGAGCTCGGATTTGCGGATGGCTAGGTCCAGGATGCGCCTTGTTATTCAACCCTTAACGTATATTCTTGGAGGCATGTTAACGCCGCTCGTCCCCAGATATAGAAGGCCAAGCCATGAAGAATGAATTTGCGAAAAATGGCTATTACATTCTTAGAAATGCTCTGACACACGCGGAAGTGGATCGTCTCGCAGGACCGATCCGCGCTGCTTTTAGCGGCGGCGATTACGACACCTACCAGAAGGGATCGGCCTATCCGGCGCCGGGCATCCATTCAATGGGCCCGAGAGTTTTGGAAGAACATCCAGAAATCGCGGAAGTGAGTCTCGCACACCCAGCAATTGTGGCGGCGGTCCAGGAACTCTTCGGCGAGCCGGCAACATTGGCGCAATATTGGTCAATTATGCGTCCACCAGGCGCAGGCATCAGCGACAAGCCGTTCGTCAAGGGCAGCACCGCCCACTACGACTACAAGCCTTGGCGCTGTGTCGGCTCTTACGTCAAGTGGATGTTTGCGGTCGTCCCGTTCGTTGATTACACGGAGACTGCCGGCCCACTCGCCGTATCTCCCGGCTCACACCTTGAAACCAGCCTATTGCCGTCGAATGGGCGTGTGCATCAGGTCGACGCCGCTCAGGTCCCGTCTTCGAACGAAATTAGGCTGGTAGACCCGTCACTAAAAAAGGGCGATGTCGTCTTGATGGATGGTTTTTTATGGCATGAGGCGCGTCCCAACTACGGTAACTCTGATCGCTGTGGGCTCTACATGAAGTTCCACGCAAAATCATCGCCTCCCGCCTGCGGGCCTACGATCTACCCGTCTGCCGTTCATGACATTCTGTCGGACGACGTTAAGCACCTCGTGCCATACCATCGGGGTGACGGACGGTACGCTGCGGTTCGTGACGAGCCGGTCGGCGGCATCGACGAGGCGCGACTGGTGATCGAAGATAGTGATGAAAAGGTGCTCGTCCTAGGAAACGACACCGATGGCTGGCAGCTTCCGAAGTTTGCAGCCTCGGAAGACCCATCAGCCCACATTCTGGACGTCTGCAATGTAATGGGTTCCCTCGTCACGCAAACGCACGATCAACTGGGATTGCAATTGCCCTGGCTCAGCTGGATCATCGACCTCTCCGAGCCGGTCAAAGACGACGACACTGAGGAGTGGCGATGTCGGGTATATGGCCATCGGCTGCAAACCGCTGCCCCAGTGCTAAAATCGGCAAATGATGTAACGCGCCAACATCGCTGGATGTCGGCCGATGACCTTGAAGAGGTTAATTCCGCCGGACTATTGGAATGTGGACCGGGCGTGCTCAAATGGCTGCATATGTGGCAGAAAGAGGAAGATGAGGACGGAAGCCCTGTCACCAGAAGCTTTGGCGTGCCCTCCACTGATGTCGAGTATTATTCGTTCAACCAAAATGGCAACCCGAAAGGTACCTATCGTATAGGGGAGTTCGACGAAAACGGCCGGCCTGCGCCCGCCGATCTCGGCTGAAGGTGCAAATAGTCGGACTGGTTTCGGGCGCCTAAATCGCCCCGCTTGTTCGGAGACCCGCGATGGCGGCTTCGTTAAAGCCCAGTTCGCCAAGAATGTCATTACTGTGCTGGCCGACCGTTGGGGGCGGGACCGCGACGCCCGGCCCGTCGCGGCCTAATTTGAAGCCCAAATTCACCGCATGAAAAGTGCCTGTAATTCCCGGCGGTGGTGGTAGCGGTTGAAACATCTCGCGATGTGTTAGTTGCGCATCATCGCGCAGTTCCCTCACATTTTTGTTTTTACTGGCTGGAACGCCTGCCGCGTTCAACCTCCGTTCCCAATTTTCTGCGGTGTCGTTGGCGAACGCCTCTGTCATCAAGCGTAGATATTCTGCTGCATGTATAATGCGCGCCTCGCTGGTTGCGAAGCGTTCGTCCTCAGCCAAATCACCGCGGCCAATTTCATGCACCATGGCTGCAAACTGGGTTGGCGTGACAGCGGCGACCGTCATGGTCCCATCGGCAGTCGAAAACACTGAAGATGGGCCCCCCGTGCCAGGCGCCCCGTTTCCCGAAATTTGCGGATCAACATCGTAGTTGAGTGGTAGTCCTGCCATCGGGCTCATCAGTGAGACCGCCGTGTCCAACATGGAAACATCCACATAGTCTCCTTGCCCTGTTTGCGTCCTTCTAAAGAGCCCACTGGCGATCGCGAACGCAGCGTTCATACCGGTCGTCATGTCGCACATCCAAAAGCCAACTTTCGTTGGTCCCGTCTCCGGGTAACCGGTGACCGACATAATGCCGGAAGCCGCTTGAATGACCGGGTCATAGGCAGCTGCATGGGAACGCGGCCCACTTTGCCCAAAACCGGAGATGGAGCAATATACGAGCCGAGGATTTAGCGCCCGAAGGCGCTCTTGCCCGAAACCGAGTTTTTCCATGGCGCCCGCTTTGAAGTTCTCCACGAGAACATCCGCACGCTCGACCAGGCGATCGACAATTGCACGTGAGGCTTCGTGTTTAAGATCCAAACTCAAGCTTCGTTTTCCCGAGTTGACAGCCGAGGCGAGCGCCGACATGCCTGCGGCCGCGCTTTCAGGCGTCGGCGTCAACAACCCGCGCCCTTGATCCCCACCGTTGGGATGTTCAACCTTGATTACTTCGGCACCGAGCAGCGCCATCTGGTACGTCGCATAGGGACCTGCAAGGACCTGAGTAAAATCGACTACGCGAATGCCAGCAAATGGTTGAGCCATACAACGTCTCCAGGAATGTCGTCTTTGATACAGACAAATTTGATGAGGTATGCAGCCTAGCGGAGGCGACTGACGAAGCCAATCATGCGCTCGCTTTTCGGCGATGCAGCTGGGAATGACCATTCACCCATCGGCGATCGCGTATCGATCGACAAGCGTGTGCGAAAATCCGATGAGAGGCAAACAGGCCGCCGGAGCTTTCCTCCCCTTACGGCGCCCTGCCGTGTGTCTGAATGAATCTGCGTACCCGGTTAACCGTGCGTTCCTTTAGATCGGGTGGAGACGTCCATGGAAAAACTGTGATCTCGGCGTTTGGTGCCAGCGAGGCAACGTCCACCGATGTTTGGTGCGGGTGTGCAGGAACATCGTCCGGCAGCACGAGAATTGGCGTTTGGCAATTTCGGATGAAGTCGCGTGACACGCTGTAGAGAAAGTCAGGGTTCGCTCGGTACAAGTTGTGTAGATACTTCTCAATGGCCTCTTGGCTCAGGTCGGGCCGTCGGGCAAGCAACTCCGGGGCCCACCCGTCTCGGCCGGACCGGTACATGACATCGGGGTCTTCCGGCCAATGCCCCACCGACTGGCAGAATATTGCGGCAGCTATACGCTCGGGGGCTCGTTCAAGAAGCGTTCCGGCGAAGCAGCCGCCAATACAGTATCCCATGTAGACGAATTCGCGGATGCCGAGATGATCCATCAGCCCGAGCTGGTCGTCGGCGAAGCTGCCCCACGGATCGTCAACGGCTATCGGCCCCGTACTCTCGCCGCCAATGGCGTTACGCTGATCCAGCGTGATACAGCGAAAGTCGTTTTTGAAGACGTCCATCGCGTTGAAGACCGCACGCGGCCAGTTGTCGATACGAGAGTTGAGGCCGCCGCCCGGGGTGACCAGAAGCGGAAAACCACTACCGACCTCTTCGTAACGAATGCGAACATCGCCCTTTTCATAGAACGGCATGGTT
>JABGPZ010000070.1 GCA_018644725.1 Phycisphaerales bacterium | reverse complement strand
TGACTGGCGCGCCGGTGATTCCGTAGCGGGTCTGAACCTCTTCGAGGGTGTCGCCCTCTTCCGCCGCGATGCCCGTATAGAGCGCGTTTCTCGTCGTGAGGTCCACGAGTTGCTTTTCGCCGTCGAGCAGTCGCACGAAGTCCCACTTGGCATCGTCCACGCGCGGCTGGCCGGGGACGAGATCGACCTGGCCGAGCCTGTCGCGCTGGCGGACGATCTTCAGTTCTTTCGTCGCGCGGTCACGAACCACCCACAGGACGATGCCCGTGTGGATCATCCCCTCGCAGAGGTCCGCGCTATATCCGTTTTCCATCGCAAGGTCTCGCACCATGGCCCGCAACGGCGCTTCGGCTTTGCTGCGCTCGGCGGTGGGCAGGGGCTGGAGGCCCTGGTTGGTAATGATGATGGGCATGGCATCGCCGATGATGCCGTTGTTGGTGATGACGATTTCGTCGCATCCCAGCGCGATCATCGCCCCGGCGCTGTGGGCCTGGGGGTGGACCCAGCAGACGGTGAAGATGTCGGCAAGGTCTTCGCGGATCATGGCCATGATGTCTTCCATCACGTCCACGCGCCCGCCGGGGGTGTCCATGTCGAAGATAATCATATCCGCGCCTTGGCTGCGTGCGCGGGTGATCTTGTATTTCAGGACGTCATAGAGTGCGGGGGCGATCTGCGTCTGGATGGGAATCACGAACACGGCCTTGGGCGCTTTGGGCGCGGCGACGGGTGGCGTTCGTTGGGCGAACCAGCCTTCTTCGACTTCGCGACGACCTGAAGACGGTTCGGCCGCCGAAGCAACCGAGGCCAAGCAACTTACGATCAGCAAACTGGATAGGAAATATCGCATCATGCCATCCATTGTAAACCTCAGGCGGCGGAATGCAAGAGGTTCGAAAAAAGATTGATTTTTACAATGGGCCTATTCGTTGTTCTGGCAGAGGGAAAGGGTTTGATTGGGTGGATGGAAATCGCTATAGTCAAGGCAGGCAATGATGCTTGTGACCAAGATTTGAATTACAAAATGCGAAAGGCAACCCATGAAATTGAAATTGATGTTGATGCTGCTCTGCGCGTTCGTTGTATTCCCCGGCTGCGGAATGAAACCCTCCAAACCGCTACCCACTTACGCGGGAGGCGGATATCTCTTGACCATTCCGGAAGGCTGGGAAGTGGAGAAGAACGGTGGCGACGGCGTGGATATGATGGCTACCTATGTTGAAGAGGTGGAGCCGATCGTGTTGCAAACTGTGAATGTGGTTGTGGAACACTTTCCGGTACTGTACTCAGAGGAGAAATATCTTGCACTGAATCTGGAGGAACTCCGAAAGGAGTTTACCGTTAGTCCGGATAGAAAATTTGTCCCCGCCAAAGTTGGACCCTATTCTGGGTATCGCCTGGAATATGAGATCTTCGTCGAGGGAGTTCCCTTGGTGGCTGATCTGTACATTGTCATTCATGACGACCTCGTCTACGCGATTACCTGTGGCACGTTCAAAGGTGGTGAGGCCGGTTTTGCGCCAAAGAAAAAAGCCATTCTCGGCAGCTTCTCAATCAAATAGTCACTGCGAAATACACAATAAAAAAGCCGCGTGGAACATTGTCCATGCGGCTTTTTAATTGTGTATAGTCTCTGAGGGCGGAGGTTGCGTTGTTGTCTAGCTGTCGTTACGAGCAGCTTGCGCCGGCGGGCATAGGCCGGTCGGGGCAGAGGACCACAACGTCTTCGCGGTCGTCGCCGCTGGCTGCGACGATCATCCCCGCGCTCTCCAGGCCGCGCATCTTGCGGGGCTTGAGGTTGCAGCAGACGGTGACCTGTTTGCCGACGAGGTCTTCCGGGGCGTACCACGCCTTGATCCCCGCGAGGATCTGGCGGGTTTCACAGCCGAGGTCGACTTGCAGCACCAGCAGCTTGTCCGCGTTGGGGTGGAGGGCGGCTTCGACAATCGTGCCGACGCGCAGGTCGACCTTGAGGAAGTCGTCAAATTCGATGAACGGTTTGAAATCGGGTTCCGGCGCGGTGTCTTCGTCGCCGCCACAGCTTCCGCCCACGCAGCAGCAGGTGGGTTTGGGTTCGTCAGCGGGAGCGGGTTGCTCGGCCGCGGGGGTGGTTTGTTCGTCAGTCATGGAAATTCCTTTCGTGGATGGAGGCGGTATCCTATCGGAATTGCGCTGGAAAGGCAAGGCGAATCGGGGTGTGCCAGCGACTCAAGTCGGCCGAGAAATCCATGGGCGGCATCGCATTGGCCGTTCCGCCGTGACGACTGAACAAAAAAAAAGATGCCTCCGCTGAGAACGGAGGCAAACCCTTTTGCCTAACCTACACATCTGCCTTTCGGTGCCCATCAGGGCGTATGTTACGGCACTCCTGCTGAGTGGCTGTGTTTACTAGATATCATCCTATCGTTTCGCTAATCGAAAATCAAGCAAATTGGGATAAATTGTTAGTTTATTTGTCAAATTGGAGTAAGCCGGTTTTTGTTCCGAGATGTTTCATAACGTGCGCGGAGGCCGTTAGTTGCTGCCGAACCACGGTTGGCCGGGGACGCGGCGGGCAGGGCCAGCCGTTCCACCCGAGCTGCGACGCGGGGTGCTCGGGGTCGTTGTGCGCGGTTTGGCCGCGGGCTTGGGCGGAATCTTCAACACAGTTTTGCCCGGGATCATTCGCGTGGGGTCCACGGACGGATTGGCCTTTTGAATGATGTGGTAGAGGTTCGCGTTGCCATAGGCTTTGCGGGCAATGCTGCTCATGGTATCGTTCTTGGCGACGGTATAGGTCTTCGTGCCTGCCGCCGAGGTGACGATGGTCCCGCGCTTCGTTGCTGCTGCGGTGCCACCAGTCGCGGTGGTCGCTTTGGCTGCGGGCTTGGGCGGAATCTTCACGACCGTACCCAGGCGCAGGTTGTCGGGGTTGATGCCGGGGTTGGCATCTTTGAAGCGCAGGTAGTATTTTCCGTGGCCGAGATATTTTTCCGCGAGGGTCCAGTAGTTGTCACCCTGTTGGATCGTGTGCGTCTTGGGCGCCGCGCCACCGGTCGTGTCCAGAATGGGACGGATATCGATCTGGTCGGGCAACGGAATTACAAAATCGCGACTGTCGCCGCCGCCATCAATGCCATCCGTGATCCCGCCGTCGGTTTTTTTGTCGGGGGCCGGAAGGGAACCGTTGTCGGGGGTGGTACCATCGCCGATAACGACGGCTTTTTTATTCGGGTCGATGTTTCCATCGAACCATTCCATGTCCGGCTTCTTCTCCGATGAGACGGGAAGTTTGTCTTCCGAGCTGGAGTCAGCGATGTCTGCGACCAGATCCGCGCCAGATTTCTCGGACGCGTCCCCGCCGCCAATGACGATTTGCTCGGACGTGTCACCGCCGCCAATGACGACTTGTTCGGATGTGTCACCGCCGCCGATAACGACCGGAAGGTCCGTGGGCGAATCAAAGCCATTCGGGCCATAATCAGGCGTCGAGGGGGAGTTGATATTGTCGGTGTCGATGATGCCGATTTCCTTTTTCTCGGTTTTGGCGATCACGGCTTCTCCGACGTTCGTCTTGGGCTCCGGTTTATCACCGCGGAACAGGACAATGCCAATGCCGACGACCAACATGACCAGGCCAGCAACGATGCCAATTCTAAATTCTTTTCCCATGTTTACATTCTCCTCTGCGGCCGGGGCTTCCTGCTACGGCGACAAAGCATTGGTACACGCCCACCGTCCTTGGTGAGGTTTGGTTTTGATCTACGATTCAACATTCTATTGTAGCGGCAAAATTCCGGTTCTGGCAATAGAAAAATGGAAGAAAGCGCAAGGGGAGGAAACTTCCATAGATTCCAAAGTATAGAAATTGTCCGGTGTTATGCCTTGGGTCGCGCCCAGGGGAGCGTGATTTTATGCTCGGATCCTGCTCGAATCCGCTTGAGGTTTGAACCATGGCGCACAACGACGAGAACCGCCAAGCTTGCCGCAATCGTGAAAATCGGCCAGAGATCAAGCAGGTTTTCCCATCCCTCGCGCAGGCCATTGATTACGACAAAAGCTCCCGGGAGCGCCAGCGCCGCAAGAACCGATGCCAGCGAGACATAGCGTGTCGCGAGCACGATGACCACCCAGGCGCCCAGTAGCACCAGGCTTGGGAGGGTCAGGTACGGCCAGAGCCCCAGCAGCATCCCCAGTGCGGTGGCGACGCCTTTGCCGCCGCGGAATTTCAAAAAGCAGCTGAAGACATGCCCGAGAACACAGGCCGCGCCCGTTGCAACCCACAGCCACTGGATTTCGACGGTGGGGATGGTCGAGGATTGGATATGGAGGATGTGTCCCGCGGCGAGAGTTGGCAGCAGGCCTTTGAGGACGTCCAGCAAAAAGCAGAGATAGCCCCATTTGCGGCCCAAGGTGCGGCCGACATTCGTTGCGCCGGGATTTCCGCTTCCGACCGTGCGCAGGTCCACACCGTGGATGCGCGCGATGAGGGTCGCGAAACTCAGCGAGCCGATCAGGTAGCCGGCGAGGGGGAGTAGGTAGTGAGGAATCATCGGGATTGCAAGTGGCTTTCGTAGTGGTGGAGGGTTTCTTCGACTTGGCGGTCCATTGAGGCTTTGTCGCCTATGTTGCGCGCGGCGCGTAGGCAGGCCTCGCGGTGGGACGGGGACGAGAGGCGCACGAACGCGGCGGCGACCTCCTCGCAATGGGCGGGGGATTGTACGATATACCCTGCACCGGATGCAAGGATTTCCGCGACGCCGTTGAGTTTTGTGGTCATGGCGGGGCGCGGGAAGCTGAGCGCTTCGAGGATCACCCGGGCGCACGTATCGTACCAGCTCAACAGAACCACCGCATCGCAGGCGGACAGAACGCCCATCAGCGAGGCTTGCGGCGGGAGCGTGTGGACTCGATCGGCGAGGCCCCGTTTTTTGGCGTAGGCCATGGCGGGGTCGGGATTGTTAGCTCCGACGGCCAGAAGGTGGATGTCGGGAGGGGTAAAGCGCAGCGCGTCGATGGCTTCGTATACTCCCTTGAGGCGGAAGTTTGTCGCCGCGGTCAACAGCAGTGTGTCCTCGTCGGAGATCCCCAGCGACAGGCGGATGGCGTTTCGGGTTTCGGCGCGAGTCTGCTCGTCCATGTCCGGCAAGTCCACCGCGTTGAAGACCGAGACGACATGTTCGGTTCGGCCATAGTAGCGGTGATATTCCCCGGCGACCATGGGGCTGTTGGTGAGGATCAGCGTGCTGGGGTCGGCCACGAGTTGCCGCTCGAATTTTGCTTCCAGACGTCGTTTGAGATTGACCGTGCGCCCGATGCGGCTGAGGGTTTCGCGGCCTTTGCCGTCGCGCCGACGGATGGTCGCGAGCTGGGCAGGAATCGATCCGCCGCGCGGGCTGAACACGTCCACGCCGGGAATCGCCAACATCGAATGGACGATGTCGAACTCGCCTTCGCGGCAGAGTCCCTGGACGAGGGTAGCAAATTTCCGAAGTCGTTTTGCGCGCGAGCCGCCTCGGCCGAGAAGTCGGCGGACCGTCACGGCCGGGTTGTCGCCGGGTTCGCCGTCCTGACAGAGGATCGTTACGGTATGGCCACGATCGGCGAATCCCGAAGCGATTTGGGCAGTCGAGGCTTCTCGGCCACCCTTCAGCGGATAAAAGTTTTCAATGACGAGGGCGATGTTCATGATGATTTCGTTTCGGTGAAGCGGGCATGTCGTTTTTGGTCGTGGCGGGCGATGCGCGCGGCCTTAGCTTGGATCGCGCGATTCCAGCGCACAAACGTCGCGGAGCTGCTTGTCGTGTCGAGGTAGCGCGCGAGCAGCGTGTTCCAGTGCGCCTCACGAAATTCCTGGCTGCAGGAGTAGTAGAGCTGGGAGAGGTCCTTCACGCGCCAGCGGAATTGGCGTAGACGCGAGGGGCGGATGACCCGTGCGAGGTCGATCAGGGACAGCTCAATCGGGCCGTTGGCGGTGTCGGCGAAGATGTGGCAGAGGTAGAAATCGCGATGAACAAAGCCCGCGTGGTGGAGCGCCCTGGCGAGCGTTGCAATGGCTTCGGTGATTTCTTCGCCGCGTTCTTGGACGAGGGGGCCGATGGCGGTTTCGAGGGTTTCGCCCGCGACGGCATCGACGAGGGTGTAGCTGCGACGGCCGCCCAGAAGCGAGCCCTCGACGTCCGCTGCCAGCGGGTGCATCGTTCGGAGTCCCGCCGCTTCGACGGCGCGAATGTTGTTGTGCTCGATCATCGCTTCGCACATCCATTTGCGCGGGTTGAGTAGCGTTTTGATTCGCTTGGACAACGGCAGGCGATAGTATCGCTTGAGGAACAGCGACGGCGCGTCGGGCAGATCGATTTTGGTTCGGCGGCGATTGCCCAGGCCGGGCTTGACGAGGTCGGCGCCGCCGTCAAAGTCGAACGCGCCTTCGAGCGTGTCCAGACGGTGTGCGGCGATGAAGTCGGTGATGGCGGGTGCGATGTTACTCATGGGAGCCTCCGGCGAGCAGCGTGGTGGCGGCCTCGAAAACGCGTTCGGTCGGAATCGAGGTCATGCACTGGTGGAAGGTGTCGTCGGCAGGGTCGATGGGGCACTGTTTTTTCTGGCAGGGCGCACAGGGGACTTCGGTGACGATGGTGATTTCGTGGGGACAGTCGAGCGTCGTCCAGGCCGGGTCGGTCGAGCCGAAGATCGTGATCAGCTTGGTCCCCAGCGCGGCGGCGATGTGGCGCGTGCCGGTGTCGTTGGTGACCACGAGGTCGGCCGCGGCGACGAGCGCTTTGAGCGCGTCGAGTGTGTTGCTGCGCTGGGAAAAGTCCAGCAGTGGCGTGGCGGTCATCGCGCGCGCAACGGCGGCGACGGCGGCTTGTTCGTTGGGCGCAGCATTAATGATGATCTGCGCGTTGTGGGTTTCGACGAGGCGGTCGGCGAGTTGGGCATAGCGTTCCATCGGCCAGAGCTTGCTCGGACCAAACGCGCCGCCGGGGTTCAGCAGCACGAGCGGGCGGGCGGGGTCATAGCCCGCGCCAGACAGCAGGTCGGCCGCAGCGGTTTCGTCGGCGGACAGGACCATCGCTTTGGATTCGCTTTGGGCGTCAACGGCTGCGGCGAGGTCGAGGTAGTAGTCAATCGCGGGGTAGACTTGTTTGCTTCCGTCGGCATTGCGGGGAATCGTCAGCGCGTCACTCAGCAGAATGCCTCGTCCGTCGCGGCGATAGCCAACCCGACGGCTGCACCCTCCAAGCCAGGCCACGGCGGCCGAGCGGAAACTGCCCGGACAGATCATCGCGAGGTCGAACTTCCCGGCGCGGAGGAGTTTGCGGCTTTGCCAGAATCCGCCGAGGACGATGGCTTCGTCGGCGAGGTCGCTGCAGAACAACGTCTTGACCACGAGGCCTTTGCCGGCGATGGCAATGTGGGCATCGGGATAGCGCAGGCGCACCGCGCGAATCGCGGGCGTGGCCATCAAGGCATCGCCCAGCGGGTTGGGCAGCAAGATCAGAATCCGGTGAAACTCGTCCATGGTGGCTGGGGTTACTTCCTGGTCTCGGGTTTGAGGTCGGTGATTCGGATCGGCGCGGAGAGCGTAGGCTTGGCGGGGTCCACCACCGGCGCGGGCGCGGGGGCCAGAGGCGCGGGCGCGGGTTTTCCGTTGGAGTCCAGGTCGGTCATGCGGACCGGCGCGACGGACTTGGGCGCGGGCTGGGTTTGATCCATCCCGCGGATCTGTTGCGGCGGGAGCGAGGGCGTGTGCCCGAGCTTGGCCAAGACGTCTTTGGCCAGTGTGGGCCAGTCGGAGACATTGATGATATCGCCGGAGAGGGGCATGCCGACGACGAACGCGTCGAGCCCGGCCTTGGCGAAGGCATTGGCCGCGATGTAGCGGCTGGTGATGGCGTACTGGAATTTCGGGAACTGCTTGGCGACCGCATCGAGATTGTTCTCGAGTGTGCGGCTGCGTGAAATCGTGGGCACGTTGTCGAGGTTGAACTGCTTGGTGCGGGTGACCTGCCAGCCGCGCGGTTGCCAGCGAAGCACCGCACCGTCGGGATAGCCGCCGCCCATCAGCTCGGCGTGGATGCGTTGGCGGGTCGCTCCGGCGTGGGTGGCATAGTAGACGAGGTTGGCGTGTTGGGCGATTTGGGTCAGGGCCTTGGCCGGTTCGCTCCCGCGGTCAAAAAAGCTATTCGCAGGCAGGGCGTCGAGGTCCACCGCGATCAGTGGGCGAGTTTTGGACAGGACATAGACCGGCACGACGGCGAATTGCTCGTCGCCGAAGCGGCTTTGCAGCGAGAGCTTCAGGTCGTATTTGCCGGGCTTGTTGTAGACGGGTCGTTCGTCGAGGGGAATCTGCAGCGAGATATACCCGTCGTCGTTGGAGATCGCGCCATATTCTCGGCTGCGGGTGGGGATTTCATCGCTGGTTTGCGTGTCAGACTTGGCCGTGCCTCGCGGGTAGAGCCTTACGCTGATGGTCTGGTTTTCCACGGGGACATTGACCGAGCGAAGCTCATTGTGTTGGATGCGCGCGACGATGGCAAGCGTGTCGTCCGTCGTAGCAAGCTGGTCGCCCGCGGAAAGGACATAATGTCCGCCGCAGCCAACACACAAAGCGATCGGGAGAACCAACGCGATTTGCAAGAGTGCTTGTTTCATGGGTTATCCTGTGGAAAGGGGAGAAATTGGATTTCGCGGATTATATCGCACCCATGGCGCAGTGGCAACGGAGAAAGTCAATTTTCACAAGGCAGAAGTTGGATATCGCGCAGGCGCAATTCGACGTTGGTGCGCCCATTGAAGGTGTTGAGCATCGGTTCGGCAGCGATGTCGATGTGGGTGTGGTCCAGCAGCGTCTCGGCAATCTCGCCCATGCCGAACCCGATTGCGCGGAGGGTGGTGGTCCCGTGTTCGAGCAGCAGTGTGAGGTGCGAGGCGTTGCGGCCGATGCGTTTGGGCGGCGCGGCGATGCGGCAATTGCGAACGGCCACCACCGGATGGGCATTGCCACAGCCAAACGGCGCGAGGCGCTCGATGGTGCGGGTGGTGGGGAAGTCGATCTCGGCGAAGGTGGCCTCGGCGTCGAGGTCCAGCGGCGGGGCGAGTTGCTCTTCGATGGCGGTTTCGCGGGCGTAGGCCTCGAATGCTTCGGCGAAGGCGTCGACGTTGGCGATCTCGACGCGCACCCCCGCGGCCATGGCGTGTCCGCCGCAACTCAGCAGATTTTCGTCGCAGGCGCGCAGGGCGTCGACGAGATTGAATCCGCGCACCGACCGGCCCGAGCCTTGGCCGATGCCGCTGGAGTTGGTGCCGATGAGGACCGTCGGGCGGTGATAGCGGTCGACCAGGCGCGAGGCGACGATGCCGATGACCCCGCCGTGCCAGTGTTCGCTCGCGAGGACGATGCTGCGGTTTTCGTCTTGGTTCAACCCGCGCTCTTCGACCATGGCGATGGCTTCGGCGGTGATTTCTTTTTCGACTTCGCGCCGGCGGAGATTCTGTTTGTCGATGGCGGAGGCCATGGCGGCGGCTTTGGCGGGGTCGGTGGTCGCGAGCAAATCGACGGCCTCGTCGGCGTGACCCATCCGGCCTGCAGCGTTGATGCGCGGGGCGATGCTGAATGCGACATCCCGGGCGGTGATGGCTTTTCCTTCGAGGCGTGCGAGCTTCACCAGCGCCGCGACGCCGGGCCGTTGGCAATTCGCCAACCCGCGCAATCCGAACGATGCCAGCAGGCGGTTTTCGCCCGTGAGCGGAACGACGTCGGCAATGGTCCCCAGCGCGGCGAGGGTGGTCGCTTCGAGCAGGAACGTGCGCATTTCGTCGTCGACGCGCGTGTTGCCGCACATCGCGCGCGCGGTTTGCCAGGCGAGCTTGAACGCAACGCCTGCGCCACACAGATTGGGATTGACCGGGGCATCGCCGAGGGCGGGGTGAACAATCGCCGCGACGTCGGGCAGGGTGTCCGAGGGGGTGTGGTGGTCGGTGATGATGAATTCGCACCCGCGGCCGGAAACGCTGGCGAGGGTTTCCACGGCAGTGACGCCGCAGTCGACGGTGACGATCATCTCGGCCCCTTGGCCGATCAGGTCGTCGACGGCCTCGGCGTTGAGTCCGTAGCCTTCGTCGAGACGGTGGGGGATGTAGTAGCGGGCACTGCCGCCGAGCATTTCGATGCACGAGACGAGGATCGAGACGGAGGTGATTCCGTCGACGTCGTAGTCGCCATAGATGACGATGGATTTCTCGGCGCGGATGGCGTCGGCGAGGATCACGCCTGCCTGTTCGCAGCCATACAGGGCGGCTGGGTCGTGAAGGCCGTTGAGCGTGGGCGTGAGAAACGCGTCGGCCTCGTCGGCGGTGGCGACATCGCGCAATGCGAGGATCGTCGCGGCGAGACGGGAATATTTTTTCCCTGCGCTGGCGATGGTCTCGGCGGCGGCGGGGGTGTCTTGAAGGGTCCAGCGATATCGATTGGGCGTCCATGCCGTGTTCATAGTTGGGCCTCGGTGTGGGAAAGGGTTTTGCACGCGCGGCGCATCGCGGCGAGGCGGTCGGCATCGGCGAGGAGCGCGGCGGCGAGGTCGATGAGATTGGATGTGGAGGTGGCGGCGAGTCCCGCACCCGCAGCGAGGACGGGATTGACGGTGTTGCGGTCTTTACCCGATGCGGGTTTGAGAAAGAGCATCGGGAGCGACTTGACGATACATTCGTCAATGGTTTGGCCGCCGGGGCGGGTGATCATGAGAGTCGCGACCGACGCGAGTTCGGGCAGGCGGTCGGTGAACCCCATCGGCACGATGCGGCCTTGGGCCGATTCTTCGAGAGTCGCGAGTTTGCTCAGCAGCTGTTTGTTGCGCCGGGCGAGCACGACGACGATGCACCGAGGACACCGCGCGACGAGTTGGCGGGCGATGGGGAGGACCGGCCCGCAGGTCAACCGTCTTCCGCTGAAGAGCAGGACGATCTGTTTGTCGGCGGGAAGGCCCCACTCGGCGAGCAATTCGTCGCGGCCAGGGAGCGGAGTGGTCCACTTGGGGTGAATCCCGAGGGAACTGGCGCGGTGCGTTGCCGGCGCGGGAAGAATGTCCTTGGGCGGCGGGGTCATGGCGTCGGTTCGGAGGGGGTCTGCTTGAGCCAGTCGTTGGCTTGTAATGTCCACGGGTTGTCCACGGCGCCGACGACCTTGCGGAAATAGTCGTTGCTCGGTTCCAGGCGGAACGGCAAGGACGGCGCGGACGAGGTTTGCAGCGCGATGCGCCCGAGTTCGTAGGTCGCTTCAATGGCGGTGTCGGTCGTCTCGTCTTTGGCCAGGAGCATCATCGCTTCGGACCGGTCGTGCAGGTCGGTGTGCTGGTGCGCATAGGCCATCTGCACATTGTCCAGCAGCTTGGAGGCTTTGATGACCGGGTCGGCCTGGAGCGTGCGCAGGGTGTACAGATAGTTCAGAGCACAGGGGTTGGCCGCGAGGAGCCGCCCCATCGACCACGCGCAGGGCGGATCGGTGAGCACATCGTTGAGCTTGATTTTCCACAGCAGCTCGCGGACGGCCTGAAGGGCCTGGCGATAGTCGTCGAGGTTTGGCAGGGAGGTGTGCGGCGTGAACAGACCCATGCGGGTTTGCTTTTGGGTGTTGGTGTCGAGCTCGGCGATGGCTTTGATCAACGTCTCCCGCGCGGCCAATAGCGATTGGTTGGCCTTGGCGGCCATGGCGAGATGGGCGGGGTCGGGCTTGGCGGCGGTGGCGATGGACTGGAAATCCAGTCGCGCGATTTGCAGCCTCGCCAGAGCGCCGGCGGGGTGGTCGGGCCATTGACGCAACAGCGTTTCCCAAGCGGGTCGGGCGCTTTCGACAGGCCAAGCCGCCGTGGGGGAAATCAGTTGTGGCAACGTGGCACGGTTGAGTTGGAGGCTACGCGCCTGGGCCGACAGCCACGCCACGGCCGGGGCGCGGTCGCTGGCGGGGAACTTGCCGAGGAACGCGTCGCAGCGGTCCAGCAGGGCGTCGCACCGGGTTTGAAGCTGGCGCTGGGCGAGGGTTGCCAGTTGGGGCGCACCCGAGCGGGGCGCGTGTTTTTGTTTCCATTGTTCGCTGGGCTGGGCGGGAAAAATCACATCGCCGCCTTCGACGCCGCGCAGCAGCAGGGCATAGTGCAATTCGTCGGTGCCGACCTGATGGAAGAACGTCCACGCGGTGGGCATGGCGATCAACAGGATGCACGGCCAGATTGCTCCCGGGCGCAATTTGCGCAGCTTCGCCAGTCCCAGACAGCACAGCCCGCCCAAGAGAAGCACCGCCATCGCCAGCAGGAACGGGATCGCGAGGATCCACCGTTGCATCGGCAACAGCAGCGACGTGTCGGCCGCGGTGAACACGAGCAATTGTAGCAGCAATCCCGTCGGCAATGCGCCCAGCACCAACGCGCCATAGGGGTGGGTGTTGCGCCAGCGGTTGCGCGCGACGAGGACGCACCCCATCGCCACGACGATGCCCATGATCGGGTTGAGCGCGACGAATACGAGTGCCATCGCCGCCAGCAGGGCCGACCACAGCGGATAGAGTGCAGCCATCACCAGCGGGATCAGGAGGATGATTCCGAGGACCACCCCGAAGACCACGAGCATCCACGGATAGCTGAAGATGCTCAGTGCGCCGAGAATGGTTTCGCTGATGGGTGTGCCGATGGCGTTGCGCATTGCGCCGGGTGCCATTTCCAGCCAGCGCCCGGTTTGGAGAAAATTCCAGAAAGCGCACGCGACAACCTGGCAGGTCATCGTCAAGAGCAAACACACGATCCACCACCAGCGTGGACGCGGCTGAAGCAGCGGGCGGGGGAATCCAGATGTGCGAGGCGTAGACATACAAATAGTATACCCCATCCGCGCCTCGGAAGGGAACCTCCTTTTTGATGCGATTTTGGCGGGCCTAAGTTTTGCGTCCTTTTGGCTTGATTTTGGCGTGGTTCTGTGGACAATACATCTCTCACACGTTCAGCCGTCGGCTGAGGAAAGACCCGCCCATGATGTGGAAACAACGCATTTGGACCTTCCTGCAGATCACAGGCCTCGCCATTGCATGGCTGGGCTCGGGGGCAGGGTGTGTCGGGCGGAAGACCTCGCGCCAAGGCCAGACAGGCAGCGATTTGACGGTGGAGGATCGTTCGCTTTCCGCGCCCAAGCCCGTTTCTAAAGAACTGAGCTTCCGCATCGCGCCGAAGCATGGCAGTAAAACGAGCGACCTGACGGCCGAGGACATTCGTGCTTATGAAGAGAAGGTGCTGACCAGCGAGAACCGTGGCCGAACCATGGCCGTTCTCGTTGACGATGAAGTCTATTCTGCCCCGGCAATTCAGTCGACCATTCGCGACCGGGGCATGATCACCGGCAACTTTACCCGCGAAGAAATTGAAGACCTGTGCCGGGCGCTCGACAGTAACCGAAAGTAGCTGTGTTCGGGGAGTCGCCGATGGACCAGGAAACCCCGTTCCGAGGCGCGTAAACCCCTTTTTTTCTTGCATTTTGGGCGGACTTCCATGAAAATGATCGCCCTATTCTGCGGAGAGTTTCTCGTTACGGTGCACGGTGCCCGTCGCGCGCTCCGCAATGCCCAGATCGAATCGTCGTGTTTGGCCATTTGTTGGCCGGCGGCGTGGACCCGTTAGATACAGAAGGAACAGGAATGAATATCAAGAATCTTCCAATGAAATTTACACTGGTGGCCTTGCTGGTTGCACTGTGTGTCGGCTCGTTGCACTTCAGCGGCCTCAAGCGCGGCCAGGACATCGCCGGTGGTGTCCAGATGCAGTTTCAGGTCAAAATCGATGAACACGACACGGATCCCGAAACGCTGATTACGCGGATGATCGAAGTTCTCCGCCGTCGTCTCGACCCCGATGGTTTCAGCGGCATTACGCTGACGCCGATGCGCGGATCGAACCGCATTGCGATTTCGATGCCCTCGCCGTCGAAGGAATCCAAAGAGCTTCAGCGTGTGTTCCTTGCTGCGCGGAAAGCCCTGTTGGAGACCAATATTTCCGAAAGCGATCTCTACAGGCTCTCGCCGCTCGAAGGTGAAGCGCTGACCAAGGCCGCCATCGAAACGTGCATGGGAGACGAGGAGCGCGCCAAGAGCCTCGAAGCAGCCCTCTCCGCCCAGGCGAATCTGGTTGCCGCACGCGAAGCACACGCCAAGGCCGTCGCCACCGCGATGAAGCTGGACGTGGATGATTCCAACTATGATGCCGCCGTTGCCGCAGCCACGAAAATTGGCCTGACGGTCAACACCGCCAAGAACGCCTACCGCACGGCCATGACGGCGCTCCGCATGACCGACATTGCGCCGCTGCTCTTGGTGAACATCAACAAGCTCTATGACGATTCGAAGTTTGGCGCCCCCGACCGTCGCGAAGGCGCCAAGGAAGCCTACGACGATGCCATCGCCAAGCTCCTCAAGGCGCACCCCCTCCAGAAAGCCCTCATCGAGACGATGAACGCGGCTTACTCCAAGTGGGTCGTCGTCCGCAAGCCGCTGGAAGACCCCGCCGATGTGAAGCGCCTGATCCGCAATACCGGCGAGCTGACCTTCCACATTCCGGCGGATTCCACATCGGGCCTGACGATCGAAGATATCCGTGGCTACGAAAACAACCTCGAACTCAACGGCCCGGACGCACTGCGTATCAAGCAGGACGACTTCGCATGGTATCCCGCACGGGACGACATGAACGTCGATCAGTTCATCAACTACAGCTACGCCGGCAAGAACTACATCCTGCTGAGCAACCGCCGCAGTGAGCGTTTCATCCACGAGCCTGGCGTTGATCCCAGCCAAGACTGGCAACTGACCAGCGCACGGCGTGGCCGGAACAACTCGAATACCGGTTGGGCGGTCCACTTTGCGTTTGATCAACGCGGCGCGCATAAAATGGAGACGCTCACCCGTAACAACACCAATCGGGCAATGGCGATTCTTCTTGACGGCCAAGTGTACTCTGCGCCTACGATTCAGTCGACCATCAGCGACCGCGGAATTATCACTGGTAATTTCACCGCCGCAGAAGTGGACGCGCTGTGTCGGATCCTCGAAGCCGGGCGCATGCCGGGCAAGATCAACCCCGAGCCCGTCAGCGAAGAAGTCTTCGGTGCCGAAATCGGTGGCGCGAACCTCGTCAAAGGCGTCAACTCGGCGATTTACGGCCTGCTGGCCGTGGCCGTGTTCATGCTCGTGTATTACCTCTTCAACGGCCTGATCGCTGTGTCGGCCTTGGTGCTGAACATGGTGTTCGTGCTCGGCGCGATGAGCCTCTTCCAGGTTGAGTTGTCCCTCCCGGGCATCGCCGGTCTGATCCTGACGATCGGTATGGCCGTGGATGCCAACGTGCTGATCTTTGAACGTTTCCGCGAAGAACAGGAACGCGGATTGAGCACGCCCATGGCGATCAAGAACGCTTACGAACAGGCCTTCAGCGCGATTTTCGATGCGAACGTCACGACGCTGTTGGTGTGTGCATTCCTCTACTACGTCCTCGAAGCCGTCGGCATGAACCGCGTGCGCGGCTTTGCGGTGACGCTGGGGCTGGGTGTAATGTTCAGCATGTTCACCGCCCTGGTGGTTACGCGCTGGAGCTTTGCCGCTCTGACGAAAATGGGCCTGCTGAAAAATCGCATCACCATGCTTCGGATCTTCCCGAAGTTCAACATCAACTGGATGACCAAGCGCTACATGTTCTGGGGCATTTCGCTTGCCTTCATGGTCATGGGCATCACGAGCCTGCTGTCGGTTGGCCGTGGCGTGTTCGGCGTGGAATTCTCCGCCGGCGCGAAGGTCACTGTCGTGTTCAACGACGACACCCTGATCGATGGCAAACTGCCCACCGACGAATTGGTGCGTAGCAAGTTCCTCGGTGACAACGGTGCCGTCGCGACCTATCTCGCGGACCTGACCAAGGAACTCCAGACCGAACAGCCCAAGTTGGACGCGGAACTCAAGACCCGCACCGCCGAGGCCACCGCGCTGAAGACCAAGGTCGACGCAGCCAAGGCGGCCTACGACAAGGCCCAGACCACGATCGAAACCGCTCGCAAGCAAAAGACCGACTCCGCCGTCAGTGACGAGGAGCGTTCGAACCTCTCCCAGCAATTCCAAGAGCTGGAAGGGCAGTACGGCGATCTGATGACCTCGATTCGGACACGCAAAGAGCGCCTCGCGACGCTCCAGGCGGACATCGCCTCGTGCAAGGAACTGCGTCTTGCGCGCATTACGACGGCACCCGAAACCCTCTACGTCCACACCATTCTTTCGGCGTATGCCAAGAACGGCGCGGATGTCGTGACCAAGGCCGCTTGGACCAAGGCCGGCAAGAGCGTTGCCTGGTTCGACGGTGCGGACACCAACAAGGACTCCAACCTCGACCGCGCGGAACTGGAATACCTCGTTGACAATCACCCCGCAAGCTACCGCGTCTCGACGTCGGTGACCAATGCGGCGCTGATTCGTCGGGTCTTGACCCACGCGTTCGGCAACCACCTCAAAACGCGTCCGGCGTGCAGCTTCGACTTCGTGGCCTCCAAGGCCATTCCCACTCTGGGGCTGGTCGCGAGTGACACGGGCGTGACCCAGGTCACCGATGCGGTCGAAACCACCCTCAAGAACGACTACAGCCAGGTGGAATACACCGCGCTGAACAATGCCCACGTCATGGCAGTAGACAATGTCAAGCCCAAGCTGACCGTTGCGGAAATGACCAAGCGCATCAACGACATCCGTCTTCAGCCGGACTTCAAAGACGCGTCGATGAACCCCTGCGACGTGATCCCGGTGGGCAAGCTTGCTAACCGCTATGACTCGTTCCTGGTTCTGGTTAAGCCCGCCAGCACCCAATCCTTCGACGCCGCAGCCCGTAAGGCCTTTGCGACTCTCGAACGCTCGGTGTTGACCGAATCGCTCCAGCGCGAAGAGGCCATGGTCGCCAGCGTCCACGACGCGAGCTATGCCAGCAAAACCGTCAACCTGACAATCATCGTCATCGTCCTCAGCTGGGCGGCGATCGTGTTCTATCTGTGGCTGCGCTTCGGCTCGCTCCAGTGGGGCCTCGCGGCGGTGGTGTGTCTGATTCACGACGTGATGATCGTGGTCGGGCTGATTGCGGCATCGCACTGGCTGGGTGAAACCGGCTTCGGCAAGAGCCTCGGCATCGACGTCTTCAAGATCGACCTGCCGATGGTCGCGGCGATCCTGACGGTCATCGGGTACTCGGTCAACGACACCATCGTCGTCTTCGACCGGATCCGTGAAAACCGCGGCAAGCGCAACTATGTCACCGCCCAGTGCATCAACAGCTCGATCAACCAGACGCTCCCGCGTACGGTGCTGACCTCGCTGACGACGCTGATCGTGCTCCTGAGCATGTACATCCTCGGCGGCGGCGTGATTAAGAGCTACAGCTTCGCGTTGATCGCGGGGATTCTCTTCGGGACCTACTCCTCGGTCGCCGTGGCCAGCCCGCTGCTGCTCGGCTTCCGGCACGCTCTGGTGGCGGACATGTCCGACGCCAACAAGGAAGAGCCCGCCGGGGAATAATCTGCATCGCAACCATTCACATGCCGCACCTTCGGGTGCGGCATTTTTTTTAGGTTTATGGCAGAGTAGAGGGGATTGATTCTTATGCGACAGGATTGGTTCAAGCGCCGAAGGCGCGAAAGTGTTTAGCCGGGGGCGTAAGCCCCCGGAATGAGGCATAATAAAAAGAGCCCCGAAGGGGCGAAAGAAACACCGAGCCTACATTTCTCTTTCGCCCTTTCAGGGCTTTGCCTTGAGGCCCTCCACCGGGGGCTCACGCCCCCGGCTAAACACTGTTGCCCTTTCAGGGCAAAGGCAGACCCGGTCCAGCCGAGTGAATCATAGAGTCGAATGAGGTACTCCTGCCCTCTAATCTGCCATGAACCATTTTTTATCACTCCTGTCATCGAAAAGAAAACCCTTTCTTTTGCGGCGGCGGAAATGGTATAACCATTGTCAGAATAAAGCCATTCACGAAACGCTTTCGTGAAACTCACGGATTGAGGAGATTCGGCATGGACCACGTCCGGCAAACTGGGGTTGGTGTGTTGATTGTGATGCTGCTATGCATCGCGGGATGTCGTGTGCCCGGACCGGTCGAGCTTCCGCCGCCGTCGCCCTCGGCCGGATTGCCCGTGAAGAGCGACGTACAGATTGTCCAAGAGCAAGACCGCGCTCATCCCACATTGCGGCTGGGCGAGTTTTTGTCGATGGCGGACTTTGAACACCGCGGAGACCAAGACGTCAAACGGCAACTGGACTGGTTCACGGTCGAGCCGAGCACAGGCCACAGTACACTGCGCCTGTCTACCCAGGCTCGTAGCGGCCGGGGTGCCCTCGAAGCGCAACTTTGGCGGGGCGAGTCGGTCCGATTCAATTTCCCCCAACCCCTCGATGCCAGCGACTATTGGCTGATCCAACTCTCCGTGCAACTTCCCCAACGTCGTGACGATTTGCAACTGACCTTCCACAGCCGCCAAGGCGCGTGGACCTCGCCGCGGTCGCTGTTGGGCCCGGGCTGGAACGACGTAAAGCTGGGGCTGACCGAACTCAAACGCCTGACCAACCTCGGGCGATTCGACATCCGCGCGATCACGGGCATTACGATTCGCTGCACCAACCTGACCGTGCCGCTGACGGTGCGCTTCGACGATATTTTGCTGCTGGACAATTCCCGCCGGATCAAATCGACCCCCGCGAAAGTTGGCCTGTGGACCTGGGGCGGGGATTACGCGCTTCGCCTTGGGGGGTGGAAGGACCCGCTTCGCATTGAGCGTGGCGAGGACGGCCTGTGGCGGATTGGCGCGATGGCCCCGTCGATTTTGTGTGGCCGGGGCGAGACGCCCACGCGCGCGGTGAGCGATTCTCTCGGGCTCTACCGCGTTGGGCAAATCAAGATTATCGAGTCCAACCGGATTCGCCTTCGTATGGAATCTTCGGCGTTGTTCCCGCTGCGCCACGGTGCGTGGTCTGGCGTTTCGACGCGCTATCTCCGTAGCCGCTGGACGTTTTATTCCGATGGGCGCTGGGTGACCGAGCTGGCGATGAACAATTCCGGCGGCGATCTGATGCAGTCGCTTCGGATCAAGTTGCCCCGCGAGGCGGCCTGGTCGACGCGCAAGACGGTGTCCGACGAGTGGACCGCAGGGCGCCATGTCGGCCCGGTGCGGCGGTGGTGCTATCTCCACGCGCCGACGGACTCGGCCAAGACGCAATTCGCGCACTACCTGTCCCCGGCCAAGCTCGAAGTACGCTACGGGAAATATGTATATGTCCCGGGCGACGTGATGGGCGACGCCTTTGACGAATCCCAAGGGTGCTATGTCGTCGGCGGGCGCAATGGCCAATGCCGCTTTACGCTCCGCGCCAAGCAGGGCACGCTGGGCAATTGTGTTCTGCGGGTGATGGGCCCGTGGAAAACGTCGCCGACGGTTCGTGTCGAGGGCGGAATTGTGGACACGGTGGAATTGCTGGCGGATGGCTCGGCGCTGTTCGTGATCGATACCCTCTCGCGCGGCGGGACGAAAGTAGACGTGACGGTCAGCGGGACGATGCAGCCGGTGGTGCGGCCGGGGCTGTGACCTCGCTGACAACCCAACCGTATTTTGATGTTCATGCTCATCTCGCGGATGAGACCTTTTCGGCCGATCTGGAAGAGTGCCTTCGTGTGGCGTCGTCGTGTGGTGTGATGGCTGTGGCGTGTTGCGCAAGTGGCGATGCCGACTGGGCCGACGTGGAAGCGCTGGCACGACGAGAATGGCCGCTGACCATTGTTCCCTGTTTCGGATTGCACCCATGGGCGGTCGCCCAGGCGCAGGAGAATTGGCTCGACAAGCTGGAGGCCGTCTTGCGTCGGTGGCCCGATGCGCCCGTGGGAGAGATTGGCCTGGACCGCTGGAAAGAACCCGTGGACCGCGGGGCTCAGGAGTGTGCGTTTCGCGCGCAGTGGACACTGGCGGCGACGCTTGGCCGGGTTGCGGTGATTCACTGCGTCCAGGCGTGGGGATGGCTGGAGGAGGTGCTGGACGATCTGCCGCCGCTGGAGCGGTTTGTGTTGCATGCGTATGGCGGGCCGGCAGAGATGGTCGAGTCGCTCGCTAGGCGCGGGGCGTGGTTTTCGTTCGCTGGCAATGTCTTGCGCGAGACTCATCTGCGCGCCCAGACCGCGTTGCAAGCGGTTCCGCAGGATCGGCTTTTGGTGGAAACGGATGCACCGGACATTGCCCCGCCGCGACGATTTTGCCGAGTGGCCTCGCGCAGTGAACCGGCGAACATTCCGGCGGTGCTGGCGGGGATGGCCGCCGTCCGGGGAGAAGACCCCGGAGCCTTGGCCAAGCAGGTGTATAAAAATTCCTGTCGCGTGTTTCCGGTTATTTCGTAGCGGGCTTAGCAGCCGGTTTAGGGTCCGTGGCCGGTTTGGGTTTGGCGACCTTGGGCAACTCGGGGAGTTTGGTGGTGCCCAGTAAAGGATTGGGTTTGTATTCTTTGGGCATCGCTGCTTTGGCCTTGTCGGCCTCGGCCTTGGCTTTGGCGGCGTTGGTTTTCTGACGGAGCAGCAACTCGGCCAAGCGGCGGACGTGGGCGTCGGAATCCTTGGCGAACATGGCGAGCATGCTTTCGCAGCCCTTGAGTGTCGACACGCCCAGCAACTCGACCGCGCGGAAGCGTACCCATGGCGACGGGTCTTCAAAGACCAGGCCCGTGAGGCTCAGGATTTTGGGTTCGTCGGCGCTGGGCTGAAGGGCGACGAGCATTTCTGCCCGGACCAGCGGCGAGGTGTCTTGGAGGCTTACCCGCGCGAGGTTCACCAGCGGTTGGAGCTGGACTGCATCTTTGAGTGTGCGGGGCATGGTTTGGCGCTTGGCCTTGACTTTCCCCAACCAGCACAGCAGTGACCCGACTTGGCGGGCTGCCCGGATGCGCGAGGCGAGCGATTTGCTGCGTTGTACACTTTGAAGAAGCGTGATGCCTTTGATGTAGGATTCCGCCGGGAGAAAGTCGATGGTGCTTTCGACATTGGGCAGCAACCCAAAGCGTGTGGTTTGGCCGATGGCGGGCTGAAGGGAGGGCAGGGCACTGGTGACCCCGCGGCGCGACGGCGTGGGCGAAAGCAGGCTATGGACCACCAGCGGAATCCGACGGAGCGGGTTGGCGGTGAGATAGGTGGAAATTCCGCCCGGATCAAGGCGGATCTTGCCGAGGACGGTGTCGCCGGGTTGAAGATAGAGCGGCGCGTTGAGGATGAGCATGGGGACGTTGCTGAAGACCAGGCTGTCACGGTTCTGGATGTTGACCCGAAGCGCAACGCGTGTGTCGATCATCCCGGATTGGCCGAGACTGATCGGCAGGGGGGCGATGTTTTTCAGCGTGACCGTGGCATAGAGTGGATCGCCCACGACCATTTTGATGTTGGAGAGTTTGATATTGACTTCGACCTGGGCTTCGGCGTTGAGGCCCATTTCCACAAGGCGCGGGTCGAGGCGGTCCAGAAAGGCCGAAACGGCTGGGGCGGTCTTGGCCTCGGGGGTGGTGATTTTTTGCTGGCGCGCAATCAGTGCCAGTTTGCGCCAGGCCCGGCCTGTGCGCGGTAGTGCCATGCCCTGCTGGAGCATCGTTTTCGCGCGGGTTGTTTCGTCTTTGGTGAGATAGTATTCGGCGAGATAGGCGCAGGCCATCGCCGAGGTTTTGCTGAGTGGCAGAAGTTTGCCTCGGCCGGCGGAGTTGCCCGCTTTGAGCTCGCCACAGCCAATCAACAGCGTCATGGCCTTGGCGTTTCCGCCGAGGAGTTGGGCGCGGCGGGCGTAGCGAAGAGATTCCAGCGGAGCCTCGTCACACAGCAGACAGAACCACGCCATTTCCTCGAGCGCGGCAATGCGCGCGGCTTTGGAGGTGGGTGTCTTGGGCGGTGTCTTGGCCAGTGCCCCGGTCGTGGTGAGGCGCGCATGGTGAATTTGGTAGAGCAGCCGCCGGGTCGTGGTGCAGCGAGACTTGTTGCCTGTGATGCGGAAGGTTTCGTGCATCAAACTCAGGAAGGCGCGGTTGCGGGAATAGCGCGAGGTGGTCGTGCCAAACAGGGTGTTCACGAGCACAGCGTTTCCGTCATCCAAGGTTGCCGAAATGTAATCGTTGGCGAACTCCGGCGGGGCATAGTTGATGCTGCGTTTGGGCGTGTGAGTGTTCCAGGCGTGTTTGTAGAAGGTGGCGGCGCGTTTGTGCAGGCCGGCCTTGGCGCATTCGCTGGCGATGCTGCGCAGAACCCACCAAGCACGAGGGTTGTGTTGATAGAGCGCGAGCATGGTTTCCATGCGGAGTTTCAGGTCGGGGGTTTCGGTGAGCTTCAGGCGCGTCAGCAATGCGTTGGGGTGATAGGGCGAGAGGTGTAGCGCCGATTCAACGGATTTGAGCGCGAGTGCTTTTCCGCCACGGCGAAGATTGATTTCGGACGTGCGAAGGAGTGCTTCAGCGCGCATGGCCGGGGAGTAGGCGGTTTTGTCGGCGGAGAGTTTAGCCAGAAACGCCAATCGTTCGTCGGCGGTTTGGAGGGTCTGAAGGGTGTAGTCCACCCAGCGGTTGAACGTGGCATGGCAATAGGGGCGGATCTCGAAGAGTTTCGCTTCGGCTTGTGCGGCGAGGGCATAGTTCTGTCGTGTTTGGCAGAGGTCCGACCAGAAGCGAAGGGAGTCGGGATCGTTGGGCGCGAGTTCGTGGAGCAATTCGCTGATCGCCAGAATCCGGGCGGCGCGCCAAGGCGAGTCGGGCGTGACGAGCAGCTGCTGTGCGGACTTGCGCAACGAGCGGGAAAAGACCTGGCTCGGGGACTCGGCCATGGCAGGACCAACGCCAGTGACGGCGCAAACGAGAAATAGGACAAGCCGGCGGGACATGGCAATTCTCCAAAACCATGCCCGACGCAGAGGGTCTGCGCCGGGCGGTGGATGGGGGTATCGTTAGCTGGGGAAGCGGACCGTGATGATTTCGGTATTGGTTCCGCGTTTGACGGTGAAGCGTACGGGCTTGCTCGCTTTTTGTGCGGCGTTCATGAGGGTCTTGGCGGCGTCGGCCGAGGAGACCGGCTTAGTGCCGATTCCCACGATGACATCACCCACGCGCAGCCCGGCGAGGGCACAGGGCGTTCCGCGGCCAACCCCGATGACCAGCAGGCCCGGGATTTTGGCGGTGGGGGATTTGTCGAGGAAGCTGTCGAGGAAGACCTTTTCACGCGCCAGCAGTCCCAACACCTTGTTGTAGACCTTCACGGCTTCGGCGGGAAGCTTGCGGATCGGAACGGGTTGGAGCTGGACGGTTCTGCGTACGCCGGCGGTGGAGAGGATGCCCAGCGAGATTTTCGAGCTGCCGGCGCGGCCGATCTGGTGGACCAGCCAGCGGGTGAGCAGTGCGTTATTGGCGAAGGTCGGCAGGACTTTGCCGTTCAGCGAGACAATCATTTCGCCGTTGCGGATGCCCGCCGTGTCGGCCGGGTCGCCGGGGATCACGCTGTCGAGTTTGACGGCGGGGCTGGTGAGCTTCTTGCCCTTCGGTGCGTAGTCTTCGTGAACGACGGAGTAGCTTCCCACGCCGATCCACGGCATCCGGCGCATCCCCTTGGGAGGGGCAGCGAGGGCGAAGACGAATTCTTCCACGGGCGTGAAGTTGCTCGTCGCTTCCTGATTCCGAAGGGGCATGTTTGCCGTGCCGCCGTTGCGGTTGGGCATGAGGTGGGGGGTCCAGGGTTGGCTGAGAACCAGGCCGATCGCCTGGCCGGAGGTGTTGAACACGACCGAGCCCGCCGAGGTCAGCGTACCGCCCGTGACATGGATTTGGAGGTTGGGGACGCGATGGACGCTGGCGATGTAGGCCACGCCGAGGGTCGGGGTTATTGCCGCGTCGGTGGTGCTCAGGCCCAGCGAGAGAACTTTGTCGCCGACGGTCGCGGCGCTTTTGGCTTGGAAGGGGACCGGCGTGTGCGTGTGGGCTTCTGCTTTGGACGCTTGAAGAAAGCCCAGCCCGGTCAGCGGATCGAAGCCGATGAACGAGGCGGTGATGGTTTTGCGGTTTTGACCGGGGAAGATCAGTTTGCAATTGTCAAGGTTCTCGATATTGAAGCTTCCGTTCAGACCGCTGACGAGGTAGAGCCCGTCTTTGCGGATGCAGACGGCCGTGCCGGTCTGCGCGGTGGTTCCCGCTTCGTTTTTGATCTCCAAGCGTCCCATTGCCACGGAGGTGGCGTACTTTTTGTAGACGCCTTTGAGCAGGGCTGATGTGGTGTCTGCGGCCGAGGCCAATGTTGTGGCGGCGAGCAGAACGGCCAGTATAGTGAGTTTCTTCATCATCGACTCCTTCGTGTCTGTGAGAAATGGGTTGAAAATGTGAGGTTCGATTCTATCGGATTTGGTTTGCAGGGCAAAGGGAAAACGAACGATTAGGCCGATTTCTCTTCGGCCGCGTCGCAGTGGCGTTGATACCATGACAGGCCGATCCACAACGCCAGGCCTGCGGCGGTCATGATCACCGAGCTGACTTGGTTGTGAGTCCATCGGCCCACGAGCAGATTGTCGTGGAGTTCGTGGCGGACCGATTCGAGCATGAAGCGCGTCATCGGATAGAGCAGCAGCAGCAGCGCAAAGACGTGCCCTTCGGCGCGGCGGTGGCGGAAGAACCAGCACAGCAGCGCGCAGAGCAGCAGCCCGTTGATGATGCCCAGCGGCTGGGCGGGTCGAAGCGGATTGGTGCGCTCTTGGGCGAGAAGATCGTAAAGGTCGGCCGAGAGCCACTTATTGACGGCGGCCATTTCGTCTTCGTCAAGGCGCAGGTTGCCGTTTTTGTCGAACTGCAGGTTTCCGGTTTTGTCAATTTTCGCGACGAGCCTGGCTTTGCGGAGCTGGAGATAGCCCCAGAAATTATCAAACGTCAGCGTTTCGCCGTTGAATCGATTGCCGGGAAGATGGCGTTGCGCGCCGACGGCCTCGTCCCAGAATTCGCTACCGCCGAGAGCGTGAGGGACCAGGATTGGTGTAACGCCATCGGGATCCCAAGAGAACCGTACATTGCTCATCGCCTCGTTCCATTCGTTCTGATTGAGTAGTCCATCGGTGCCAGAGATTTCTTTGAAGAGTGCCTTGGCATTGGCTTCGGTTCCAAGCGTGACCGCCATCTGGTCGTACATCAGTTCCCCGTGGAGCTGGGCGATGGGCCGGATGCGCGGGCGGGTGGTATTGGGGTCGGGCTTTTGGGCGCGGTAGGTTTCGTTGGTGTCTTCGCCGCGACGGTCGTTGACGAATTGGTTCAGCAGTCGATCGTCAGGCATGCATCGCCCGGCCCAATATTGTTCGGCATAGGTCGGGCAGAGGCCCTGGTCGGGTGCGTAGGGGCCATCGCCGGTACGCAGCAGCGGCCGCGAAACCATCGGCAACCGGATCGAAAACGCCCAGCTCTCACGCGCAGGCCCGCCCCAGCAGCAGCCGTTGCAGGTGCAACCGATGCGTCCAAATGCGAGGCCGAGCATCATCGCCGGGGCCATGATGTCCAGCGTGCGACGGAGCGGCATTTTCTTGAGCTTCATATAGGCCAGTGCCGCGAGCGTCCCGCCGGCGAGTCCGCCGAAGTAGACCAGCCCGCCGCTGGAGACGTCGAACAGGGCCCCGAGGCCCCGCCCGGAAAAGTCTTCCCAGTTCTTCGCGACATACAATACGCGCGCGCCGACCACGCCGCCGATGAGCGCGAGAATGCCCATCTGCGTAATCAGGTCGGGGTTCACGCCGCACCGTTTCGCCCGCCACCGCGCGAGGGCGATCCCGCAGACAAAACCCAAAACCAGCATCAGGCCATAGCCGAAGACGCGAAGAGGAAACCCGCCGATTGTACCGAAGTCAAAAATAATCTGTTGCATGTCGGTCCTTACGCCTCGCCCTTGCGGACTTCACTGATGGTGTTGTCGTCGTTCATGAGCACGACGGTGGGCTCGAGCGCGCTGGCTTCGTCGGCGTCGACATAGCCATAGGCCATGATGATGACCTTGTCGCCCTCGTCAACCAGCCGTGCGGCTGCGCCGTTGACGCAGATCACGCCACTGCCGGGCTCGCCTTCGAACACATAGGTCTCAAAGCGCGCACCGTCGTTGAGGTCGGCCACGAGAACGCACTCGCCGACCAAAATGCCCGACGCGTCGAGCAGGTCCTTGTCAATGGTGATCGAGCCGACGTAGTCGACACACGCCTCGGTGACCACGGCACGGTGAATTTTTGCGCGAAGCATTTTTAGTTGCATCTGTCTCTGTCGCTTCCTATTGGGAGAAGAGTTAGGCGAGGGAATTTTAGTTTCATCTGTCTCTGTCGCTTCCTATTGGGGGAAGAGTTAGGCGAGGGAATTTCAGTTGCATATCAGAATCCTCTGTCTCTCTGTTTTTGCCATAGTGCAAATCATGTTGCACCCTCTATGGATTGAACCTTTTATTATAAATTCCCGGCCTGAAAATCGCTACTGATTTATTGAAAAAGCGTTGAGGACATTGGGTGCGATTTTTTGGGGTTTTCCCGTGGCGAGGTTGACGAAGACCCAATCGGTTTCGGCCATCGCGAGAAGGGTTTGCTCCCCGGAGGGCTCGGCGCGGTAGAATTCGTACTTGCGGAGAGACCGAAAGGCGCGGAAATTGTCGACCCAGGTGCGCACGACGAGCTCGTTGCCTTCGTTGGCAGGGGCGAGGTAGGTGATCTGGTGGGAGCGGACGAACCAGCCGACCCCCTCGTGCAGATAGTCCTCGCCGCTCCATCCCACCGCGGCCGAGTGCGCGACGGCGGCGTCCTGCATCCAACGAATGTAGGCGATGTTGCTGGCGTGGCGGTTGACGTCAATCGAATCCGCGTCCACGGTGAGGGAATGGTCAAAGAGCGAAGGCATACACGAGAGTCTACATAAAAAGATGTCACGATGCCATCACGATGCCACAAAAACAACCCTGCAAGCCTACAGCTCAAGCACGAATGGATAAACGAAATGGTTGCTCTTTTCATTGCGATGAATCACGAAAAAATCACAAAAAAAGAGTGGAAATCCAAGGAAACATATTAATTATTAGCACTATATTTATCATAAAAGTAGTTCCAGTAAATTTTCGGGTTGGAAACTTTGTCCAAGGTGCAGTTTATTATTGCTGTTGAGGCCAAAAATCGTTACTTTTTATGGACAGCGAAATAATAACTCTGGACTTCTCTAGATCATCGGGTGCATTGCCGCGCGAATGCGTGGTGAACCTATCATAGACTGAGGTGGAATATGGCGGTAAAACAACGCAAACGCCTGGGTGAATATCTCCAGGAATGGGGCGCGGTCACGGCCGAGGGCGTCAACGAGGCGGTCGCGCATATGCTGGAACACAATTGCCGAATCGGCGAGGCGATGGTCGCGCTGGATTTGGTGGATGAAGAGGATATTGCCAAGGCTCTCGCGGTTCAGTATGACATGGAATATGTTGACATGAACGTCGTTACTGTGTCGGCTTCGGATATGGCGCTGATTCCTGATGAAATGATCAAGCGCTACCAGGTATTGCCCATTGGGCGTGACGATCAGGGCCGGCTGCAATTGGCGGTCACGGACCCCCTTAGTTTTGAAGCGGTCGAAACGGTACAGTTCAAATTGAACGGTGAAAAAATTGTCCCCGTCCTCGCCAGTCGCAAGGCCGTCGAGTCGTACATCAATTCCAACGTGGGTGTGGAAGTTTCCCTCGGCCCGGGCCAATATGGGGTGGGCGATCAGATCGACACCGACGAAGGGGAGATGGACGAAGAAGCCGCACCGATTGTCAAGTTGGTGACCGCCATCATCACCGAAGCCGTTCAGATGCGCAGTAGTGATATTCACATCGAACCGATGACCGACCGCGTCCGCGTGCGCTATCGTGTGGACGGGGTGTGTATCAAACGCGACGACATCCCCAAGCGTCTCCAGGGGCCTGTGATTAACCGATTCAAAATTCTCGCGGGGCTGGACCTGTCCGAAAAACGGATCCCGTTGGACGGGCGTATCAAAATGCGCATCGCCCAGAGCGACATTGACTTCCGTGTGTCGTCGCTTCCGAGCTACCACGGCGAATCGATCGTGCTTCGTATTCTTCGTGGGGATGCGGCCAAACTGGGCCTTGCGAACCTCGGGTTCGAAGACGAAGATTACCAACGCTTCCGGAGACTGATCAAGCGCCCGAACGGGATTTTCCTGGTCACGGGCCCGACGGGCTCGGGTAAAACCACGACGCTCTATTCGGCGCTGAACGAAATGAACCGCCCGGACCGCAAGATCATCACGGCCGAGGACCCGGTCGAATACAACTTCACCGGCATCAATCAGTGTCAGGTCCGCGAGAAAATCGGCCTGACATTTACCGCGATTCTCCGCTCGATGTTGCGCCAGGCGCCGAACGTGATTCTCGTGGGTGAAATTCGTGATATGGAAGTGGCGGACGTGGCGATCCAGGCGGCCCTGACCGGTCACTTGGTCTTCAGTACGCTTCACACCAATGACGCGCCGAGTGCTCTCACGCGTCTGATCGATATGGGCGTGAAACCCTTCCTTGTCGCCAGTAGTATTCAGGCGGTTATGGCCCAGCGTCTCGTGCGGCGAATCTGCCCCGAGTGCCGCGTGACCGACCCCGATCCCGATCCCCACGTCCTGCGCATGTTGGGCTTCACGGCCGACCAGATTGCCGGAATGACCTTCTATAAAGGCGCCGGCTGCAAGCGTTGCGGCGGGTCTGGCTATCATGGCCGGCAGGGGATTTTCGAGATGATGGAAATGACCTCGACGTTGCGCCAGATGGCGTTCAACCGCGAGCCGCTCGCCAAGATCCGCCAGGCCGCCATCGCCAGCGGCATGAAGACGCTGCTCGACGACGGGAAAGTCAAAATTCGAAACGGAATCACCACAGCGGAAGAGCTTGTCCGCATCACCCAGGTGGCGGAATATGGATCGACCGAAGAATAGACTCAATCGTCCCTACACCGCTCGGACAGTCCGAGATAGAAAGATCGAACATGTCTACATTACACATTGACCGCCTGTTGGAAACCTGCATCAAATCGGGTGCGAGTGACTTGCACTGTCACGTTGACCGCCCGCCGGTCCTGCGGTTACGCGGGCGTCTGCGCCAGCTGGAGACTAAGGTTCTCACGGCCGACGATACCGTTTCGCTGATGAAGCAGATTACCCCCGAGCGCAACCAGCAGGAACTTCAGGAAGTGGGCACGACCGACTTCGGGTTCGAGTTTGGCGAGGCAGGGCGGTTTCGTACTTCGGTGTATAAGCAACGCGGCAATTTGTCGCTGGTGCTGCGTCTGATCCCGAGCAAGATTTTCGGCATGGAGGAGATCGGCCTGCCTTCGACGGTGCCCGGTCTGTGCCGCCGCCCTCGTGGGCTGTTTTTGGTGACCGGGCCGACGGGCTCGGGCAAGACCACCACGCTGGGGTCGATGATCAACTACATCAACGAAAACTTCGATCGCCACATCATTACGATTGAAGACCCGATTGAATATTACCACCCTCACAAGAAGTCGGTGCTCAGCCAGCGTGAAATTGGCTCGGACGTGCCGAGCTTTTCCGAGGCGTTGCGCCGTGCGCTGCGTGAAGACCCCGATGTTGTTCTTGTTGGGGAATTGCGCGACCTGGAAACGATTGAAGCGGCGATGCGCGCGGCCGAAACCGGCCACCTTGTCTTCGGCACGCTGCACACCAACAGCGCCCACAGCACGGTCACGCGTATCATCGACCAGTTCCCCCCCGACCAGCAGGAACAGGTCCGCGTGCAGCTGAGTGAATCGCTTTTGGCGGTGCTCTGTCAGAACCTCTTGCCGCGCACCGACGTGCGGGGCATGATTGCGGCGTATGAATTTATGGTCATGACGCCCGCGATCGCCAACATGATTCGCGAAAACAACGCATTCCGGATTCCCGGCTCGATTCAGACTGGCAAGCGTCTGGGAATGCAGTTGATGGACGAGCACCTGTTCACCCTGTGGGACGAGGGCAAGGTGTCTGAGGAAGATGTTCTCGAACGGGCCCACGATGTGGATGAACTGAAGCAGAAAATGGACAGGCGCCAATCCGGCGCGTGATTCCCTGATCAATCCTGCGCCCCGATGGTGGGGCGACGATGGAGATATGCATGACAGATTTTAACAAACATGTTGACGCACTGCGCGGGCGACCCCTGGGGCGGATTCTGGTAAAGATGAAGGCCCTCACCCCCGAGCAGGTTCAGCAAGGTCTCGAGAAGCAACGCCAGCAGCCCGGCCCGCTGGGAGAGATTCTCGTCGAGCTCGAGTTGATCGACACCAAGACCAAGGACCAGGCCCTCGCCCACCAGGCGGGCATGGAGTTTGTGGACCTTGAGACCCTCGAGATCTCTCGTGAGGTCATCAAGACCCTCGACGCTCAGGTCGCCAAAAGCTACAACGTGATCCCGATTGACTATGACGAGGCGAACAATCATCTGACGATTGCGATGGATTCGCCGTCGAACTTCCGCGCGACGGATGACCTCCAAACGCTGATGGGCTTTGTGGTTACAGCAAAGGTCGCCACTCCCAAGCAGATCCTCGCCGCGATGGGGAAACATTACGCCTCCGAAGATTCGCTGCTGGATCTGTTCAACGAAGTCTCCGGCGACGAAGCGTTGATGCTCAACGACAGCGACGAGTTGGTCGACCTTGAACACCTGCGCGACGTGGCCGACAGTAACCCCGTCAAGCGGCTGGTGAACATGGTGCTGCTGGAAGCGATTCGCAACCGCGCGTCGGACATCCACTTCGAGCCGTTCGAAAAAGAATTCAAAATGCGCTATCGGATCGATGGGATTCTGTATGAAATGCTCCCGCCGCCGAAGCAGTTGGCGATGGCGATTTCCTCGCGTATCAAGGTCATGTCCAACCTCGATATCGCCGAGCGTCGTTTGCCTCAGGATGGTCGAATCGAGCTGATGGTCAACGGGAACCCCGTCGACCTGCGTGTGGCGGTGCTGCCGACCATGTTTGGCGAGAGCGTCGTGATGCGTGTTCTTGACCGCTCCAACGTCTCGTTGGACCTGGAAAAACTGGGTCTGCGTGAAGACGACCTGCGCATGATCGATACGTTGATTCACCGCCCCCACGGGATCGTGGTTGTGACCGGGCCGACGGGCTCTGGCAAGACCACCACGCTCTATTCCGCCCTGAATACGCTGAACGAAGTGTCCGAGAAAATCCTCACCGCCGAAGACCCGGTCGAATATGACATTGACGGGCTGATCCAATGCCAGATCAACGAAGACGTTGGAATGACCTTTGCCAAGGCGCTTCGTTCGTTCCTGCGTCAGGACCCCGACATCGTACTCGTGGGTGAAATGCGTGACCTGGAGACCGCACAGATTTCGGTCCAGGCCGCACTCACCGGCCACTTGGTCTTCAGTACGCTCCACACCAACGATGCGCCGTCGAGTATTGCGCGTCTGCTGGACCTGGGGCTCGAACCGTTCCTGGTCACGGCAACGCTCGAAGCGATTATCGCTCAGCGTCTGGTGCGTACGATCTGCACCTCGTGCAAGACCGAAATCAAGCCCACCGAAGAAATGCTCATGGAGCTGAATCTCGTCGAAGATCAAGTCGCCGGGCGCGTGTTCTATCACGGCACGGGTTGTGAGCAATGCCGCAACACGGGCTATCGTGGCCGAATGGCGCTCTACGAAATTATGGTCATGGACGACGAATTGCGCGAAATGGTCATCAAACGAAAATCCAGCGCCCAGCTCCGCGAAGCCGCCCGAAAACGCGGCATGCGGTCTCTGCGCGAAAGTGGCCTGCTGGCGATTTATGACGGGATGACGTCGATTGAAGAAGTGGTCTCCCAGACCATGGATGAAGACTTGGAGTAAGCCGCTCGCCGAGCGGCGGGGCGCGGCATGAAAATCCGCGTACTTCCGAAAAGATAAAGGCTTATCGAAGATACAAAGTCAGGCAAAATGGACCTGAAACAAGAAATAAACTCCTTTGGAGTTCTACGAACCGATACAATATAGTAGAGGGCAAAAGTCCTCAGGATCTAACAATCTGGTAAGGAGATTGCGATGCCGACGTTCCAATATGAAGCCGTTAACGGTGTGGGTCAAACCACCAAGGGCAAACTTGAAGCTGCGACGCTTGAAGAAGCCAACGCCAAGTTGCGCCAGCAGGGGTTGTTCCCCACCAAAGAACCCAAACAGCTCAAGGGCAAATCTGCTCCCAAGGCCGGAGGGCGCAGCTCGTCTCGTCCGCGGAGCCTCGGCGGGGTCAAGAAAAAGGTCCTCACGCAGTTCACCCGTCAGCTCGCGACGCTCCAGGCCGCCGGCATGCCGGTGTTGCGGTCGTTGCGGGTTCTCGAAGACCAGCAGAAAAAAGGATCGGGAATGCGCAACGCCATCGGCACCGTCGCCGACGACGTGGAATCGGGGAACTCGCTGTCGGAATCGATGGCCCGTCACCCGCGCGTGTTCGACCGACTGTATTCGAACATGGTCCGCGCTGGCGAGGCCGCAGGTGTGCTCGACGAAATTCTCGAACGCCTCAGTCAGTTCATGGAATCGAGCGAATCGCTGAAACGCAAGATCAAGGGCGCGATGATCTATCCGCTCGTTGTGATTCTCGCCGCCGTCGGGATTGTGACCGGCCTGCTGATCTTCGTCGTTCCGAAATTCAAGGAAATCTTCGAAGGCACCGGCAAAGAACTCCCCGCCCCGACGCAATTGCTGTTGTCGATTTCCAACTCGATTGAAACCGGTGGGTGGGTCTGGATTTTTGCCCTGCCCATTGGCATGTGGATGTCCATAAAGCTCTTGCGCATGACCGAAGGCGGGAATCTCCTCGTCGACAAATCCATCCTGCGGATTCCGCTGATTGGTGGCATTGCGGGCAAGGGGACGATTTCACGGTTCTGTAGCACGCTCGGGACGCTGATCCACGCGGGTGTGCCGATTCTCGAAGCGTTGACGATTACCGCCAACACGGCCGGCAATGAAGTCTACTCCAAGGCCATCCGCCACGTACGCGAGCAGATTCGCGAAGGGGAAACCATCGCCAAGCCGCTGCGTCAAACCGGCGTGGTCGATTCGATGGTGGTCAACATGATCGACGTCGGGGAAGAAACCGGCAAGCTCGATGACATGCTCGACCGCGTCAGCAAGGTCTACGAGGAAGAGGTCAAGACCATGGTCGAAGGCCTTACCAGCGTCATCGAACCGATTCTGATTATTGTGCTCGGCACCATCGTGGCGTTCATCGTCATCTCGCTGTTCCTGCCGATGATCGGAATGCTCGAAGGGGTGAGCTAATCCCCGCCTCTGGGCGCATCGAAACGAAACACTCGCAGAAAAGGAAACTGCTATGAAACGTAAGGCATTTACACTGATTGAACTTTTGGTGGTGATCTCGATCATCATCGTCCTGGTGGCGATTCTGGTCCCCGCGGTCAACCGAGCGTTGCTGCGCGCCACTCTTGCCAAGGGGCAGGGCTATATCACGGCCCTGTCGGAAGGGTGTGCGGAATTCAGCGAGGAACATCGTGGTGTCTATCCCGGCCAAAAGAATTTCCCCAATACCGCGAATTCGGGGATGGACAAGTCCACCAACACAAACAAGATGGCGGTGGTCCTGGCCTATAGCCTGTTGGGGTATTATGATTTCGATGCCCGGGTGATCGCACTGGATGCGGGTCAGCCGAAAGCGGAAGCCTATATCCCCTATTCCAAGGACGGGGTCATGAATCGTAATGGCATTGTCTGCTGCGACAAGTTCAGCGGCGCGGAAATGCCGATCCTCTATTACCCGGCCACGCGGGGAAATAAAGGCGATAGCGTGGCCGGCGCATTTGACGTCACCGCCAATTCGGGGGTGATCGATGGGGGGGAAGCGCTCGGTGGGAGCAGCCTGCCGGAAACGGGTCCCTATATGATGGACCCACTTGGCAAGGCCTATCGGTACGACAGCTTCCTGCTGGTCGCCGCCGGTGCCGACCGCCAATATTTCGTCGAAAACCGAACGGTCGACAGCGCTGATTCGACCGACGACCAACGAAACATCGCCAGCTAACGACAGACGATTTGCACAGAAAAAGGATACGCATATGAAACGCAACGGCTTCACACTGATAGAACTTATGGTGGTGGTTTCGATTCTGATTGTGCTGATATCGATTTTGTTCCCGGCGATCCAACACGCACAGATGGTGTCGAGACAACGTACGTCTCGGGCGCTGATGGGGTTGGTGGAAGCTGGGATTTTCCAGTACAAGGAAACCTTCAAGGTCTATCCCGAGAGCAAGCGGCTTTACAACCAGCTTACGGGCTGGAGGATGGGGCCGGCGAGGTACAATCCGGGCAGTCCGGGCGATCTGACTGGTCAATATGAATCCTGGGGCTATCGCAAAGCTCTGCGCGGACAGAAGTTTCAATTTGTCGATGAGCCCGACCGGATGAAGATCTGCTTGAATGAGTCCGGCAAAGCTATGGAAATCGATGATGAACGCTTTTTCACGGATGTGTGGAACAACCCGATGTTCTATGGTCTGTCGTCCGAGGACGGAGAAACCTATACCATGGCCGGGACGACCTATACGACGGAGAACAAACTCAACACCAAAGATATTAACGACGAAGAGATTGACTATCTCAAGCAAGCCCGCACGACGGGTGGCCCGTTCATATTGGCGACTTCCGGTTCGAACAGTCTATGGGGCAAGTATAGCTCGTCCCCACAAGCTTGGGGCGAAGGAACGTTTGATTCTGATGAGAAGCGATACGAAGCCGAATTCAACGATGTGACGAACTTCAACGACTAGTCACAATCGCGAGACACATATGAATATTCGAGAAACGACGCATTTTCAACGCCGACGCACGCGCGGCTTTACGCTGGCAGAGCTGGCGCTGGCTCTGGTTATTGCCGTGCTGGCGGGGTGGTTGCTGGTGGGCTTGGGCGACAGTGTTCGCCGCAGCCAGGGCATGCGCCGAACACGCCGAACCATCGCCACGGTGATGCGCGCGGTGGGGGCCTATGGCCGGGAAACTGGGCAATGGCCTTTGGGCGAGGGCGACGCGCCATCGACGGCGGCGTTGTTGCGCGGGCTCAAGGGGGCCACGCCAAGCGCGAAGCTTCTTCGGCGATTGGGCGACGATGCCCTGACGAAACACGCCGATGGCAGCGAGGTGCTGTTGGACGGATTTGGGCGGCGTCTTCTCTATCGCTATCAAGACGATGTCGGCGATCGGCCGACGCTTCACAGCGTGGGGATGGACCCCGCCGATGGAAGTGATGATTTGATCGTCCCGCTCCCGTGGGACGAATAACGAATCGAAACCGCTCGGATCACCGGGCAGGACGAAAGGAACGAGGATGAACAAGAGTGCACGAACGCGTGGCGGCTTTACTCTGGTCGAGTTGCTCGCTGTGATCACGATCATGATGATCTTGGCGGGGATCGGTGTGTATGCCGGGCGAAGGTTTATACGTTCGGCCAAGGTGACCCAATCCCGGACCACGATGAAGCTCGTGTTGGCGGCGATCCTTGAATATGACAAGGCAAATCCCTCGGCGCGGTTTCCAGATGGTCTCGGGTCCGAGAATGACGCGAATTTCTATCTTCTTGCGGGGAATGAACAAGCGAAGCAAATCCTGATGGAGATTTCCCCGACCTCCCGCAAGACCCTCGTGGTAGGCGGGGTTGTGACAGAATTCCGCATTCTTGATGCATGGGGCGGAGAAATGCGCTATAGTCGCAAAGGCCCGGGCGAGAGTCGTCGGATTGACTCGGCCGGCCCGGATGGGGTTTTCGGTGCGCCCCCAACCCCGGAGGGGACTGTGCACCCTGACGCCGCGGATAATGTAAATTCTAACAGCAACGGCTAGGCGCATCGGCGCTGGCTTTACGAATGAGCAAGAGAGGATTATCATGTTACGGATGAGGAAAACCAATCGGGCATTTTCCCTGATCGAATTGTTGGTTGCGACCGTCGTGCTGACGATTTTGGTCTACACGGTCGGGCGATTGCTTTCGAACACCAAGGGAACGGTGTCCCAGGTCCAAGGCCGGCTACGCGCCAATGCCGCGGCGTCGGGCATCAACCACATTCTCCGCCAGGACTTTTACATGCTCTCGAAGCTGGGCTTCCTTCGCATCGAAGAGAATTGCCTGAGCTTCACGGTCGTGGGCGACATCCGTAGCATCGTGGGCAACGCGCGCGGCAACGGCGGGATCGTGAGTTATGGCCTGTGCAAAAACGTGGGCAAGGATCAGTTTGGCGATCCGATCCCGAGCGATATCTTTTTCCGTCGGATGATGGTGTTGGACAATAATAGCGATACGGCGGGCGCCGACAAGCATCCCTCTCAGTTGGACTTTGCGGACATACAGCTGGCCAAGAATGTTTTTCAGTATATTCCCTTTTTCGATGACTTCGACAATTTGGAATTGAAGGTTCCCGTCGAGAATACAGCGGATGTGGGCAAGCTGTGGATGGTGCTGGCGGCGTTCAGTAAAGCGCCTATGACAGGCACGATGTTCAGTTATCTTCTGTACGATCCGGAAACGAAGACCTCCACATGGGGATCGGAAGCTCGGACGTGGACGAAGGACAACACCAACTGGCCTAAGGCGATTAGAATTCGGTTCCAATCGGATGACCCAGCCTTGCCGCAGGAAGTTCGAAGCTCAGGATATGAGATTATTGTTCCCGTTGGTGCGGGACTCTAACAGAACGCCCCTGTTTTGATCTTTTGATCGAGGATAGAATAATGCGAGACCAACGACAGAATCCGAGACGCGGCGCAGCAATCCTGTTAGCATTGAGCTTGCTCACGGTGATGGCGCTACTGGGCACCACCTTTCTGGTTGTGACGCAGTCGTACAGGGACCATTCGGCCATCATCGAAGCGCGCGAACCCGTGGAAGAATTGGCGGCGGGCATTGTCCGTACGGTGTGTACGCGGATGCAGGATGATTTGTGGCTTAGCGAGAATTCAACGGATACCAATGGGTATCCCTACAAGTCAATCCGCAGCGGTAAGCCGCCAGATGTTACGGTTCGACGTCGGTATGGTGAATTTCCAGGGAAGCAAGCTAGATCGGCCTATGCAGATCGCGGCGAGGATTTCTGGCTGTCGACCTTTGATGTGTATGAAAAAAATGTGAGCGGAGGGGCTGCTGCTCGAGCGGCGAACCTCGGGTTGGGGACATATGCGCCTACGGTTGAACTCTTGCGGCCCAAGTTTAATGCCATCAGCGGTGGATATGTGAGCTCCTCAGGCATCGAAGAAAAAGACGGGGTTTGGCAAGGGACGTCGGTGTACAACGTCAATGGCGAACAGTACTATGTGGCGTTGCGGGTGCTGGATTTGTGTGGGCTGATGAATGTCAATACGGCAGGGCGCTATCCCGACTGGGACAACCCGCCGTTGTTTATGACCTCGTTGGATCTCGATATCGCCGCGGTCTTTTCCGGTGTGCCTGGTGTGCGGAGCCGGATTGAGACCGAGCGCCAATCGGAGATTGGGACCCCCGCGGGGCGCAAGAGCTATTTCTGGAACGTTGCTTCCCGGCTGCATACCCCGGATGGGGCCAGACCATTTTGCATCGGCGATGAACCCGCCGCACGCATTCCTCACCGGGCCAATCAGAAATTGCGTCTCTCGAAAATGTTTTCCAATATCTCCGATTATCACCGGACTCATGCGACAGCGTACAGTTGCAATCGCAATTTCCTGCGTTTCAATAATAGCAAAGCGCGCCAGCGGATTAATCCCAATGTCGATTATTTGCTGAGCCTCAAAAAATCTGATGGAAGCCGAGTCTATCCCGCCAACGCGCTCAGGGAGCTGGACATCGCTGGCGAGGATGAGAATGATCAGAGGGCTAGGGAAATCCGAGAGGGACTCTATGTCCAGATCAAAAACATGATTGCGAAGAAGGATCATGCCAACAAGGCCAAGCACATCGTGGCGAATCTCTGGGCCTATTGTGACGGCATGAATCCCGATAAGGACTATGCGTTTGCGCCACCAGGTGGCGGGGTAACCGTTTACGGTGTGGTTCCGCGCCCTGTGATTGCCGAGGTATTCATCTATCATAAAAAGGACACGCTGGTCGGCGACAAGGACCCCGATGGCACGAAGGACGACAGCGTCAAGGCCTATGCCGTCGAAATCTTCAATCCGACCGATGCGGGAGTTGACTTGTCGGAATACACATTGGGGGGGATGTCTCTGAGCGGAACGGTTGGGGTTGGCCAACGGATGGTGTTCTATCATCATGAAGCCGGGTTACAGGCTTCGGCGGATGACCGGGATGTGACAAAAGTATTCCAGGGAGCGTCGACGGCGGGTTGGATTTCGTTGCCGGAACTCGATTTTTCGACGGATAAGATGATGAAGCTTAAGAAGGGTTCCATTCCTATTGATGTGATTAAAACAAGTGACCTTGGTTATATGAATAAGAATTTCACTTTCATTAAGACTTACAAGCCCATGGCGGCGGGCAGGTATGGTCCGAAATCGATGCAGCGGGACGATACTTGGGACGACCCTTCAACACCATTTCGCTATGAAGGCCGTGAGCGCTACAATGTGGCGTTTTATATAACGTTCTCCAACAATAAGCTTGGGATGCCCAATAATCTGGCGGGCGCCGATATGCCCCGTTTTGAAAGCAAAATAAAGGGGAAAGCCCATGACGGTTGCTACGAGGGTTTTAGCATCCGTAAGAAACGGAAGGTCATTAACGCTTCTGGTGAGGTCCACTATGTTTGTCAAACTGTCGGCGAGTTGTTCCACCTGTATTGGGTCGGCCCCACCAAAGGAGGGAGATCTCTCCCGGAACAGCTGAAAGCCAGAAGATGCACCAGGGACCGTGGCAAGTGCGTGCCTGACAGTGAAAGTGATGACATTTATGAGGCATCGGATGATTATGCAAAAATTCCCTGGCCGCTGTGCCTGGCCGAATTTGTTGACGTCGTCCCGCCCGACCCGTTCCGCGACCTTTCGGATGTTCCCGGCCGGGATGTCTATGCCGTTCAGTATGGCAAGATCAACATCAACACGGCACCGGCGAAGGTTCTTCGAGGCTTGCCGTTCCCCCCGGAGTATTTTTGGTTTGGAGCGGATATTAACGATGGCACATTCGTTAGCGATGAAGAAAGTAAGGAGTTCCGTTCGTTGAATAGTATGCGATCGAAGGCAGTAAAAATTGTGGAACACCGTCGGGCATGGAGTGGGTTGAAATCCATCGGCCAGGTCCTCAACGGGCGGATTACTGGGGGAACGAAGGCGTATATCCGCAACATTTATAACGGGAGGCACACTCGGATTGGCATGGTCGATGTCTGGGTACGCTGGGGGCGGATTCTCGATCTGTTGACGATCAATTCCGACTCCTTCGCGGTGATCCTGAAGATTTCCTCCACCAACAACAGTAGCAGGCCCCAAGATAGCGGCGGCAACGTCGTCGGCGAATGGCGGTATCTCGCGGTGATCGACCGGAGCAACTGCCTTAACCCTAGCGACCGGCCGCAAATCATGCTCTTCATGCCGCTGGACTGACCGCGCGGTACACATAAAAAAAACGGGCTGGGATCATGTGATCCTGGCCCGCTTTTTTGTGTAGGGGAAAAATCGGGACTGGTACTGCATTCTATCGAACATGATTTGGCTATGTTGTTTTCTTGTGTCTGTTTCAGCACCGAAGGTGTGGCGAAGTCCACAGCACCGAAGGTGCGACAGTGGAT
>JABGPZ010000056.1 GCA_018644725.1 Phycisphaerales bacterium | reverse complement strand
CCCGCTCACCATTTTTGTTTCACTCACGTTGTCACGTTAGAGACTTGAATCCGCCGTTCTAATAGTGAAATTTTAAAGTTTTTTTTGGAACTCTGGATTTTTCCCGTCAAACCTCAGTGTCCGCAACTTCCGCTCAACACACATCCTCTGCGCGGCTCAAAGACGCCAGCAACGCCTCACAGACAGCATGCGGGTCAGGTTCAAATTCCAAGGTGTGGTAGCCATCGAGTTCGACGATCTCGGCCGCGTCGGCGGTGAGCTTGGTGACCAGCTTGCGCACCTTGGCGTTGTGGATGATCCGTTCGCGCTTGGCGAGGACCAGCAAGGTCGGCTGTGAAAGCACGCCGCGCGGGGCCTTGGCGAGGAGCTTGTCGAGCCTGCGCGATACATAGAGGAAGCGCGCAGTGACGTGGTGGAGGCGGAACTCGTCGCGGCGGAGATATTCCAACACGGGCTGATTGAGCGTAAAAAGGCTCGCTTCGCTGAGGGGAAGTTCGTAGAGCCTGGTGTGTTTTCGGAATAAAAGCGAGGCCGCGATGGATAGCTTGGTGCGCAATTTGACATCGACCTTGGCGGCGAGTCCCGGCGAAAGCAGCGCCAGCGACACTGGCGGGTTCGCGCGTTTTTTCCCATCCCAGGCGAGATAGGCGGCGGCCAATTTTCCGCCCCAGCTGATCCCCACGAGATGCACGCGTTCGCTGGCGGAGTCGCGCTGGGCAAAGCAGATCGCATCGTCGATATCGAGCAGGAGTTGCTCCAGCGACATCGCTTCTCCGCGAGCGGTGGTGTTGTCGCCACTGCCCCGCCGGGTGACTTGATAGACGCGATAGCCCGCATCCGCCATCGCCAGCGCAGAGCGATAGAACCAGCCGGGATGGGACTGAATTCCGTGGAGGAAGACCACAGGCCGCGGCTGGCGAATCTTGTGCCGCGCGGGTTCGTGGACATAGACGCTGGTGGTATAACCATCGCGGAGGTCCAGCATTTCGCGGCGAGGCTGGCGCCCCATCGGCGGGGTCACGACCGAGGCCGGGCGCGGCGCGGGCGCGGAGGTCATTGCGCACCTCCGCGTTGATCCAGCGGCGTATAGGGCATCGGTTCGCTGTTGTCGGTATGCTCGAACGGGCGGTTGAAGCGGAACACAGGCCGGCGCAACCCAATGCTCACCAGCAGTCCCAGCGCCGCACAGTTGATCAGCAGGCTCGACCCGCCGTAGCTAATAAATGGGAGCGTCATGCCGGTGATCGGCATAATCCCCATCGTCATTCCAACGTTGATCGTCAGCTGCGTGAGCATCAGGCCCATCACGCCAATCGCGAGCAGGCGGCCAAATGGTTCAACGGTTTCGGCCGCGATCTCGGCCCCCGCGACGAAAATCGCGCCATAGAGAATCAACACCAAAAGGCAGCCCGCGAATCCGAAATTCCCGCCGATCACACTGTAGACAAAATCGGTATGGTCATCCGGCAGCAGGCGGAAAAACGTCTGCCCGGGTTCCCAGTCGTCGCGCCCGTGGAGCTTGCCGCTGCCGAGGACCATTTTGGCATAGTGAAGGTGATAGCCGTTGCCCTGAATCACGTCGGGATCGTCCTGACGAAGGAATCCGTCGATGCGTTCGAGCTGATGGGGCTTCATGACAGCCAGTGCGGCGGCGGTGACGATGGTCTTGGATTCGCCCTCGCCGGAGGTCCAATACGCGAGATTTGTTCGAAGGGTGCGTGTCTGGGTTCCCATCGACGACGCGCTTTGCGGCACGGGGAGCAGGAGCAAAATCGCACCGACGAGGACCACGCCGAGAAGGTGTGTTTTGCGCGCGCCGGCCATGAACAGCATCAGCATCAACGTCGGCGGCAGCAGCAAACTCGTGCCGAGGTCCGGCTCGCGGAGGATCAGCACCAACGGTACGAATGTCAGGCCGAACGGTACGGCCAGTCCCCGCAGCGTGCGATAGTGACTACCGGTGCGCAGGTACCACGCGAGGAGAATGATGTAGGACAACTTCGCGAGTTCCGACGCCTGGAACTTCATAAAGCCCAGGTCGAACCAGCGATAGGCCCCGCGGATTGGTCGCGTCCAGAACACGCCCACAAGCAGCACCAGCGTCAGGCCGAAGAGCGGATAGGCCAGCTTGCCGATGCGGATATAGGGTACGGCCGCAATCACAAGGAAAACCACCACACTCAACGCCGCAAAGACGAGCTGCTTTTGGGCGAAGCCGCGCCGAACGCTGTCGACGGACTCGGCCGCTCGAATCGAGAAAAAACCCACCGCGATCAATGCGATCATCGCGAAGAAGATCAGGACCACCGCCCAGCCGATTTCGATCTTGCCGATCCTCATCGCTGGCCTCCTGTGAGATAGCCCATGTTCGTGCAGACTTTCACGATGTCGGCGGCCACGGGTCCGGCGTTGCGGCTACCGCTGCCAGCATATTCACACAGCACCGCAAACGCGAGGGTAGGGTTTTTGCGCGGCGCAAAGCCCGCGAACCAGGAATGGTTGCCGGAACGAACCACTTCGCGCTGGCCGTCGCCGTCGAGGTCTGCCAGCATCGGCGAGGTCTGGGCCGTGCCGGTTTTGCCGCAGATGTCCACGGGCAAATCCGCATGCTGGAACGCACGATAGGCCGTGCCGCCGTGCTCGTGGACGACGCGATACATCCCGTCGTGCGCAGCGCGAATGGACGCGGCGCTGAGGTTCAATTCGCGGCGGACCTGCGGGATGCCCTCGGAAAGCAGCTTGGTCGAAAGGAACGTCCCGCCGCGCGCGATCATGGCGTGGGCGTTGGCGACATGCAGCACCGAAGCGCTGAACGTCCCCTGCCCAATGGACATGTTCCACGCGTCGCCGGGGGTAATCGCGCGGCCGGCGCGCTCGGGAGTGGCGACCATTCCGCTGCGCTCTTCGTGCAGGCCCGTGCCGGGTTTTTGCCCGAAGCCGAATTTTTCCAGCCAGTGGCCAAAGTGGCGAGCACCGACGCGATGGGCGGCCTCGACGAAGAAAATGTTGCAACTGTGCTTGAGTGCCTCTTCAAAGATTTGCGGCCCGTGCGTCGAGCGATAGCTGCGATAGATCCAGCAGTTCGGCTTGCCGCTGCGCGTGTGGCGATTGGTCCCCGTACACGTCAAGGACGTGCCGGGCGTGATGCGCCCTGCGGCGATGGCCGAGAGACCGGTCACTGGTTTGGTCGTCGAGCCGGGCGCATAGCACGCACTCACCGCGCGATGGATCAGCGGCAACCGCACCACATCGCGCGAGAGGACCGCGTAGTTCTTACGGTAGGTGTTCAGGTCATACGTCGGATAGCTCACCATCGCCAGCACGTCGCCGGACTCCACGTCAATCACCGCCAGCGCACCGGTATGATTGTGGGATTTGAAGACCTCGGTCAACCGCTGTTGCAGCTCGATATCGATAGTCAATGTCACATCGTTCCCATCCTGCGGGGCGACCTCTTCGACGAGTTTTGTGAAGCACTCAAACCGTTGATACCCGCGCACCGGACGAAGCAGTTTCTCCGCGAGCGCTTCCACGCCCGTCTTGCCCATCGTGTCGCCCGGGCGATAGTTTTTCCGCATCCGCTCGAGCCAATCCAGCTCTTCGGGGCGATAGTTGTGGTGCGTCATTTCCTCGCGCGTGACCTGACCGGTCACACCAAGAATGTGACACGCAATGTCGCCAAAGGGATAATATCGGCCGTGAGACGGCTTGAGAACAACGCCGGGAATGTCGCCCAAAAGATCGATCTGCTGGGCGAGAGATTCGGTCAACGTGCCGACGAGGACGTGACTGGTTCGCTCTTCGCGAACGGTGGTTCCCACGCGCCGGCGAATCGCCTCCACGCAAAACCGAATCCGTCGCGCACGACGATCCACATCGACATCCATCGCCTGTCCCGCGCTCCGCAACAAGGCCCACGTTTTGGCTTTACGAGCGGCATAGGCAGCTTCGGCCTTGGCCTGGCCAGATTCAGTGTCATAATCCACGCCGAGGGTCTTGGCGATCTGGCGGTGCTGATCGCGCACCCAGCACGGCTCGTCCACCAAAAAGCGATAGCCGATACACAGGTCATAGCACGCGCGGTCTTCGGCGAGGATGACGCCCTTGCGGTCGAGAATCCTCCCGCGCGCACCGGTCGTCGGGCGCACGACGCGCATCAGCTCTTCGGCCTCTTCGCGATATTGATCGCCGCGGGACATTTCTTGTTTCGCACCGGGCGTTTGGGAATCGGCGACCTCAACGGTAAACAATTGCAACGCCGCCGCACGCAATCCCAGTGCGAACAACGTCACGAAAAACAACCCCAGCAAAATGATCAGCCGTCGGCGGAACATGGTTATCCCCTCCGACTGCGACGACGTTCGGTGGGTTGACTGGGCAAGATCCACGTTGTCGCGCCGCGCAAAATCCAATAGACCCACGGGACGATCACGGCCGTATAGACCGCGCTGCAAATCACCTGCGCCAGCGAACCCAGCACGGCCGAAAAGGACCCGCCGTCGGCAAAGAGGTGTTGAAGAATGATCCAAGTCGTGTGCGTCACCAATGCCACCAGGCCCGAGAGAATCGCCACCGGAAACAGGGAATCGCGATAGACCGCTTCACGCATCATCTGAATCACATACATTCCCAGCCCATAGGCGAGCATCATCGGCCCCACGCGCGTAAGGCCATCCACGCCGCCAGCGGTGGTCAGGTCGACCATCAGCCCCAGCACCATCGCGCCGGAACACACTTCACCGGTTTTCTTGCCGTTGAGTCCCAACAGCACCAGCAGCGCAATCATCATATCCGGGCCGATCGGACCGGCGACAAAATCTTCGAGCACCAACACACGCCCGAAGGTGGATTGAACAAGGACAATCGCCCAGCCAACCACGAGAAGAGCAAGCCATCTCATCACTCGCCCCCTTTCACGGCCGGGGGCGCGACGCGCGGCTGAATCACCATCACCTCGCGAATCGCCGCAAGGTCCACGCCCGGCTGCACTTCCAGCGTCACCCAGTTCGGGTCTTTGTGCTCGGCCACGCGAGTGACCTTGCCAACCATCGCCGTCATAGGCAGCAGCGGGTTCGCCGGGGACGTCACCAGCCGGTCGCCGACGCGAATGTTGTGCGAGCGCTTGACGCTCTCGATGAGGACGGCACCTTTGCCGTCACCCTTGAAGCGCACCGGAACCATTGTGGCATTTTGAGGAGAGAGCTTCACCAACTTCGGGCCGATCTGCACGTCCCGGCCGTCAATGACGCGCTGGATTTGCCCGACGGCCAAAAAGCCCTTGTCGGTCACCAGTTGCAGTCGGGACGAATAGGCCGCCGACTCGACGATGCGTCCGACGACGACCGAGCCACTGAGGACCGCCCAGTTCTTCGGCAATTTTTTCGCGCGGTCGGTGAGCATGATTCGGTTGGTGACCCAAAACTCTTTGTCCAGCTTCTTGTTGCGCCCGGCGTTAATCAGTCGGCCCCAGCTGTAGGGCATTGAATCGCCAGCGACGACCTCGGCCGGAATCAACCGCACTGGCAGATCGCGCGCGGGCTGGAAGAGCTGGCTGAGCAATTGAGCGCGACGATGGAGGTCGCGGTATTTCATGTTCGCATTCTCGACCGCGGCGAGGCGGTGTTCGAGTTGCTTGGTTTTGGCGAGGAGTTTGGCGGCGGCCTCTTGGCTGATCCGCTCCTCGTCAACCTGGAGCTCCAGCGAAAGATACATCATTCCCATGCCGTCGCTCACCGGCGCAAACAACCACTCCACCCGCCGACGCAGCGACTGGGCAGCCGACGGGCCGAGAACCGTAAGCACCACCGCCACAAGCAGCAGGATGATCGGCAAGGCAGTCTGGATGGATCGGGTCGGACGACTCATAGGCGGGCATTATACTCCACCACCCCCAACCCGCAAACAAAAAAGCCACGCATTCCCGCGAACAAGAAACAAACAAAAAGAAAACAAAACTCGTCGGGCGCGGGAGCTTCTTGCGACACGTCCTGCTTTCAAATGAAATTACATTGACTTCGCCCTCTTTACGATGTATCCTCCTGCTGTACAGAATGCTACTGCATCTTAATTGGGAGAACTTGGGCATCTAATTTTCTGCCAATTATTCCAGTGACTTTGAATCCACCCATCGACATGCGCTTAT
>JABGPZ010000012.1 GCA_018644725.1 Phycisphaerales bacterium | reverse complement strand
ATGACCGCATTATACAATACTCAAAGTCGAAACGCTATTATTCAAAGAACCCTTTTTTATTTTTTTTTGCTTTTTGGCACAATTTCTGTGAAATATTTCGGAAAATCGCCTCAAATTCCCTCAAAATAGGCCGTCGGCTTGACTTTCGCGCCCGAGCGGATAGGATATGCCTTCCCTATCGCGCCACGGCGCACCCCTTTTTCGATTGACCGGAGACACAATCCATGAATATATCCCTGAACTGGCTACAAGAATACGTCGACATCGACCTCCCCACCGAGGACCTCACCGAACTGCTCACGCAGACGGGGCTGAACTTCGAAGGCTACGTTGAAACCGACCATGACGACACCGTCCTCGACCTGGAAGTGACGTCCAATCGGCCGGACTGGCTGGGGCACCTCGGCGTGGCGCGTGAACTCGCCGCCGCAACCGAAAAACCGTTCACTCTCCCCACCGTCACCCTCCCCGCCGGCAGCGACGACGTCAACGATCTGACCTCCGTCACCGTCGATGCACCCGCGCTCTGCCCGCGCTATACCGCACGCATCATCCGCAACGTCAAGGTCGGCCCGTCGCCCGAGTGGCTCGTCAAACGCCTCGAGGCCATCGGCCTGCGCTCGGTGAACAACGTCGTGGACATCACCAACTTTGTCCTCATGGAATACTCCCAACCGCTGCACAGCTTCGACTATGACAAACTCGCCGAAGGCCGCATCGTCGTCCGCAACGCCCGCAAAGGCGAAACCCTCGTCTCCATCGACGAGACGACCTGCGAACTCAACGAAGAGATGCTCGTCATCGCCGACGCCAACGCCCCCATCGCAATCGCCGGGATCATGGGCGGGCTCGCCACCGAAGTCTCCGAGTCCACCACAACCATCCTCCTCGAGGCCGCGCAATTCGACCAGCTCGTCACGCGCAAGACCTCGCGCAAGCTCGGGCTCTTCAGCGATTCCAATTTCCGATTCGAACGCCACGTCGACCCCGTCGCCCTGGAAGAAGCCTCCCGCCGCGCCTGCGAGATGATCTGCGACATCGCGGGCGGGGACATGGTCGAAGGCCTCGTCGATGTCTGGCAAAGACCGTGGGTCGCGCCCGTGATCGAGCTGCGCCCCGCGCGCGTTTGCAAACTCCTCGGCGTGGACATCGCCACCCACACACAAATCGAATTTCTCACCGCTCTGGACATCAAATGTGACCAGGACGGCGACGTGATCCGCTGTGAAATCCCCTCCTTCCGTGCCGACCTCGAACGCGAGGTGGACCTCATCGAAGAAATCGCGCGGCTGTTCGGCTATGACCAGCTGCCGCTCGAGGGCGAAGTCAGCCACCCCGTCCACGCGATGGGAACCTATGAACGCATTCGCCGTCGCACCCTCGAAGCGATGACGGCTGCGGGCTTCTGTGAATCGATCACGTTCACCTTCGTGGACGATGCCGAAGCGGCGCTGTTCGGCGTGGATGCGCCGGTGCGCGTGGACCCCAACGTCCGCCGGACCAACAACGCCCTGCGCCCGTCGATTTTGCCCTCGCTCGCGGCCGCCTGCAAGAAAAACGCGTCGCTCGGCAACTCCGACGTCCACATCTTCGAACTGGCTTCGGCCTTCCCGCCTGCCACCAACGGCAGCGAAGTTCCCGTCGCCGAACAGACCCAACTCGCGATGCTCTCCACGGGCGACCTGCGCGATCTACGCGGCGGAATCGAATCGCTCGTCGGCGCGCTCTGCCCGGATGCGACACTGGAGATTGTGTCCGCCCCCGCGCCGGGCCTGGACGAAACCATCAGCGGCGAAGTCCGCCTCAACGGCGCCGCCATCGGCGCGTTTGGCCGATTGAGCCAAGCCGCGACGAAGTACTATAACCTCGACGCCGCCCCGGCCGTGGCTACGCTCTGGTTCGCACCGCTCGTCGAAGCAACCAACCTCGTGCGATCCGCTCACGCCCTGCCGAAGCTCCCGCCGATCGTCCGCGACCTGTCGCTGATCCTCGATGAGGCCGTGAGCTATGGCGACATCCTCGGCGCGATCCAGGCCGTCGACCAGCCCCTGCGCCAGAGCATCGACTATGTCACGACCTATCGCGGCAAGCAGATCCCCAAGGGCCAAAAGTCGCTCACGCTGACCATCGAGTTCCGCAGCCCCACCGCGACGCTCACCCGCGAGCAGGTTCAGCCACAAATGGACGAACTCATCACGACCCTCAAGGACAAATTCAGCGCCGACGTGCGGATGTAACTCGCGCACTCTTGCACCTTCCCTGCCGGGCGGCCATTGCGGCTGCTCGGTTTTTTATACCCCCTCAATCACCCCCGTGGTACAATGCCGCGATGGGCGAACCAAGGGAACATGCATGGATGCGGAGCGCGGCGGGGCGGAAAACAATTCTGTCCGTCCTCGCGGGATTGCTGGTCGCGACGGGGCTGGCAATCGTGCTGGTGCGTGGATGCGGCGGATGCGAAAACGCCACTCCCCACGATACACCTCTCGGGCCTGCGCCCATCGTTCGTGTGCGCCTGCAGAATTCCCCCGTGCGCGCCCTCACCCTGCGCGTCGCGGCAGACACCGTCGTCACCATCAATGGCAAACGCGTCGAATTCCCCGCCGCCGAAACGACACTGACCTTGCGACGAAACGATGGTGCGTTCGAATTCGCTGGCCAAACGCACAACACCGATCGCATTGTATTCACCCCCACCGCCGCCGTGCCTGCCTTTGGCGTTGGCGAGAATCGCTATCGTGGCCACATCGAAGCCATCGCCTCCAGCGCCCGCACGTTCTATCTCGTCAACCACGTCGGCATCGACGACTATGTCGCGTCGGTCATAGCGTGTGAACTGTACCCCGGATTCGCCGACGAGGCCTACTGCGCCCAGGCGATCACTTCGCGCACGCTGGCGCTCGCGGAAATCGCCGCACGGAAATCCAGGTCCTATGACGTGTGGGCCTCGGTGCGGACCCAGCGCTATCGCGGCGCCGATTCCGAGACGAAAAAAAGCCGCTCCGCCACGCAGGCCACACACGGGCTCGCGCTCGCAATCGCGATCGGCGACAACCCGCCCGCCGTGTTCCGGCCCTACTTCTCGGCCTGCAACGCGGGCTACGTCAACTCGCTGGCAGTCCTCACCGGCCAACTCGACCCGCCGCCAATCGTTCCATTGCGCGGTGGCCAACAAGACATCGCCCAAACCCGCTGCCGCCAATGGCGCTGGCCCACGGTGCGCATCTCCAAGACCGAGGTCTACCGCGCGTTGTGCGACCGATATTCCTCCGCGCGCAAACTCGGCGCGCTGAGGGCACTCCGCGTCCTGAAAACCACCAGCTATGGCCGACCTCTGATCTTGCGGGCAACGGGGCCTGCGCCCGCCTCGGGCAACCCTGCGCCGACGTTCGATGTCGTCGCGGAAGACCTGCTGATCTGCCTGCTGCGCACCTGCCCCAAGGCCGCGCGGGGACTGCTGTCGATGAACTGCGAAATTCGCGACACCGGGTCATCCGTCGAGTTTGCCAAGGGCGGCGGCTATGGCCACGGCATCGGCATGAGTCAATGGGGTGCCCAGATTCGCGCGGCCGACTATGGCCAGAGCGCCAAAGAGATTCTCGGGTTTTACTACCCCACCACGACGATCATCCGGGCGTACAAATAGAGTGCCTACAATGAGACAATCCCAGGAAAGGCGTTTCCCATGAACTCGGTCCTCCTCATTTCGATCTGCTTCTGCCTGATGACTCTGATGCTGGGCTGTGAAGACCCCGCATCCAACACACACGCCTCGGCCTTGTTTGCGGGCGGGTGTTTCTGGGGCGTCGAGCACCAGCTCCAGCAGCTCCCCGGCGTGCAGTCTGTCACCAGCGGCTATACCGGCGGCCACACCGCCAACCCGACCTACACACAAGTCTGCTCCGGCGAGACAGGCCATGCCGAATGCGTCGAGGTCGTCTATGACCCGGCGACGATTTCCTATGCCGCGCTCGCCAGGCGATTCTTCGAAATCCACGACCCCACCACACTCAACCGCCAAGGCCCCGACAAAGGGACGCAATACCGCTCGGCCATCTACTATCGCACCGCCGAAGAACAAGCCGCCGCCAAAGCGCTCATCGCCCAACTACGCACCAACGGCTACGACGTCGTGACCGAACTCGCCGAAGCGTCACCATTCTACCCGGCCGAAGCCTATCATCAGGACTACTTCGAAACGCATCCTGGCCACGGGTCATGTCACTTCCCTGTTTTGCGATTTGATACTCCCGCGAAATAACCGCCGCAACAAATGGCCCTACTTCTTGGGTTTACTCTTGTCCTTGCCCGTGTCATCGATGTACTGGTGGCGACTTTCCGACGAAAGCACTTCATAATCGCCCTTGTTGCGACGAACATATGCTTGGTCACATTTTTCGCAGACATAATACGCGCGGTGGGCCCGGACGGCGCGCCCTTCCTCAAAGAAAAGCCCCTTGCTCTCGCTACACCAACGCAACCCGCGCTTCTCGCACTCTGGACACGTCCGGCGAATCATATGCGGAAGAATCGATATTGCGACGTAGAGAACTACGGGCAACGCTGCGAGCACGAGATATAAGAAAAGGTCCATGGGTGCTATCTAATCAAATACCCATCCATGAATCAAGCACAATCTGTTTGTTACGGGACTGCCGCTCACCTAAATCAAATTCTAACGAGGCTGGCCTCGACTACGCCATGTTTGATGCCATGAGGAGGATGGGCATGAGCAGCGCGACGGCGGCGAACCCCACGGCCGCGGCGATGACCACGAGGATCAGCGGCTCGACCAGGCGCAGGGCGATGTCGACTTGGCGATTGGTGTCGCGCTCTACGGTGTCGGCAGCCTTGAGCAGAACGCTGGGCAACTGGTTGGATTCCTCAGCGACCGCGACCATTTCCACCACGTCGGGCGGGAAGATCTCGCTCGCTTCGCCGAGGGGCTTGGCGAGGGAATGGCCCTGCTGAACTTCCTCGGCGGCAATGCGCACCTGCTCGGCGAGGATCGTACTACCGGTCGCGCCGGCTGCAATCTCCAGCGCGTCGAGCAGCGCGACGCCATTGTTGAGCATCGTCCCGAGAATCCGGCAGAACCGCGCAAGGGCCACCGCACGATTCAGCGGCCCGACGATCCACATATGCAGTCGCCATCGCTGCCAGCACCCACGGCCAAATTCGCTTTTGACAAACGTGATCACGCCGAACACCAGCAACGCCAAAAACGCGCCGACGAGCGGAAAGTGGTTCAACAGCGCGTCGCTCGCGCCGAAGAGCATCTGCGTGATCCACGGCAGCTCGCTGTCGCCGGCTTCGAAGGCGTCGCGGAATTTCGGCACGAGGAACACCAGAATCGCGGCCAGCCCGACCACGCCGATCGTCACGAGGACCATCGGATAGACCATCATGCCGACGACGCGATTGCGCAGCTCGTCTTGCCGTTCGATGAAGCCCGCGAGCTGTTCGAGCACGTCCGCGAGGAAGTCGGCCTCTTCGCCGGCGTGGACCATCGAGCGATAGAGCGGCGGGAATACGCTGGGGTGGGCGGCGAGTGATTCGTGGAAGCTCGTGCCCTGGCTGACGCGCTCGCGGATGTCCGTCAGCACCGCCAGCAACGTTTCGTTGCGCGTGGTCTTGATCAGCACGTCGAGGCCCTGGAGAATCGGCACGCCCGCGCGGAGCAGGTCCGCGAGTTTGCTCAGCGTCGCGCCGACATCGCGGGGGCGGATTTTCTTTCCGCCGCGCCCAAGCAGGTCACTGGCAGCGCTGGCCTCGGCGATGCTCACCACGAACAGCCCGCCGTCGGACAGCATCCGCAGCGCGAGCGCTTCGGTCTCGGCCGTGATTTCGCCATCGACGCTTTCGCCGGCGGAATTCTTCGCGATGTACTGGTAATTCGCCATTGCAAATCATCCTATCATATTGCCGCGTTGCGACATAGGGCCTTTCGGCAGATTCGATGCAAAAATTCTTCGCCAAGGCCTGGGCAATCGCCGCCGCCAAGCGGGGTCGCCCCCCGCACGCGGGGTGAACATTCCGCCACAAAATTCCGCGCAAAGGGCTTGACAATTGAGCGGCGATGGGTATTATGTACCGCCCGGCACGAGCCGGCAACGTGGCAGCATAGCTCAGTCGGTTAGAGCGACGGCTTCATAAGCCGTAGGTCACTGGTTCAAGTCCAGTTGCTGCTAGGAACACCGTCGCACTCTTGCGGCGGTTTTTTTATGCACACTTCAAAATTCTCCCTTTGTAACAAACCAGTTGACATTAATGCCGCCGGGACAGAGAATGGGACGAAAGGAGAACTCCCATGCCACCCGCACCCACCCCATCATCAGGCCCCGTCGCACCACCACTGCCCTCTCAGCCCCGCCAAGAGCCTCCGCCATTGCCGCTCGATATGCTGGACACGCCGTCCGGATCCAATCCGCCAAACTCCCCCTACGCTCCCGAGCCGATGGAACCCAAAAAGACCAACTACCTTCCGATGATTATCATCCTCTGCGTGTTCGGCATTGTCGCGTGCATTGCCTACACAGTCTATCAAGGCTCGGCGATATTCAAAGGCGTCTATGGCCTCGTCCAGGTCACCGAAACCCAAACCAAATTCCAAATGCTGGGTTCCCGCTTTTCCGCCATTGCCTGGGTCGACGAGGACCCCACGGTTGAAACACTATTGGCAAAACAGCATAGCTTCAATCGCAACACGCGATTCGACGGCTGGAACAGGCCGATCAAAATCACCATCACGCCCGATGAAAACGGAGAGATCATCCTCATGCTGCAAAGCGGCGGCGTCGACAAGGTGATGGACACCGACGACGATCTGATAACAAAATTCAACCGAGACGGCGACCAGATATACAGCAACTTTGAGGAGACCGTAGAGCGATATTCCGAGTCCATGTTCAACTCGATGTAATGCCCGGCCACGACACCACGCAGGAAAGGCCCAATGACAAACACCCTACACGATGACAACTTCGCATCAACCGGAGATCATCTATCCGTCATCGTACGACTGATTGTTGTCGTATTTCTCATGTCTCTCATCATGGGATTTGTGATGCGTCTTTTTCTGCCCGTCACCGACCCCTATCCGCAGGGGCCTACGAAGGAAAGCGGATATTCCCTTTTCGTCGGGATCACCTATTGGATCACCTGCCTCGCCATTGGGGTCTTCGATATGCTGCAACACATCCGCGCCTCCAAGCGAATTCTCTTTCGCACAGGCCTGATTCTGGCGCTGGCCCTCACCGCGCTCTGGATCCCGCTCGTGCAATGGGACCATGCCATCCTCAAAAAATGGAGGCGCATTGAGAACCAGCAACAGCAGGAATCCGTACTCGAACAACCCCGCCAAGGAGCGACACGAACATGACAAATAAGACAACACCCAACACAGAGTCTCCATCCGCCACGCCGCCCCGCAACACGCAGGCTGTATGGCTGCGTCGATTGCTCCTGCTGGCCATTCTGGCGGGCGTATTCCTCGGCGTACACCGGCCGGTGCTCGATCGCCTCAAACGCGCACCCGGCTCGGGCTTTGTGCGCATCCTCGTCGACGATGACGGCCAGCGCCTTTCCATTGAAGACTCGCTAAATCTTAGCCTCTCCAAAGCCGACATGACGGCCCCGCGCGGCGAGGGATGGCACGAAGAATTTTTGGCCACGACCCTCACCACCAGCCGGAGCCTCTGGTCGAAGGCGATGCTCTATAGCGGCCTGATCGCCCTGGGCACAGCGCTGCTCTCGGCGATCTGCCTTCGCCTCGCCGCCAGAAGCAAACCGGCCAAGGAGACGACAGAATGAAATCGAAGATTTGGGTCATTTTAGCGGTGCTGGTCATCGGCGTGTTTTTCTTCTTCTATCAGAGGCCGCCGAAGCCGGACACGATTTACGTCATTCATCGGCCCGCGAATTTCCAGGCGCTTCAAAGTGCGCTGGAGAAAAAGATCGCCACCGCCAAGGCCGCCGGCCTGACCGTTACGCAAGAAGAGGTCGCCACGCTGAAATGCTATCAGACCTACGACGGCATGCTCGCCGACACCATCGATCATCCCGACGACCTCGCGGGGCTGATGGAACGCGTGGGGGTGTTTTTCTGTGCGCCGTGGGCCGAAACCGTGCGAAGCGAGTCGGGGGCCGCGATTTGCCTCGTCGGCTTCAGGGACGGCGAGGAACTCTGGCAGGTCGAGGTCTACCACGACGGCGAACTGATCTGGGGCAAGTATGGCCGCCCCCAGTCCAACCTCCAACGCGAAATCCTCGCCGCCTGCAAAATCAAGAGGTAGCCCCCCCTGCCCACAAAAAAGCACCTGCCGGAAATCGACAGGTGCTTTTGAATTGTTGCGATTGGAATCGCGAAGTCGAACGATTACTCGTTGGGGACTTCTTTGGCGTCCATCCAGCTGAACATCTTCCGCAGTTCGCGGCCGACGACTTCGATGGGGTGGTTCTTGTCGGCTTCATAGCGCGCGGTGAAGTTCGGCTTGCCGGCTTCGCACTCTTCGATCCATTCCTTGGCAAACTTGCCGGACTGGATGTCCTTGAGCGCCTGGCGCATGTTGTCCTTGACGTGCTCGGTGATGATCTTGGGACCGACTTCGAGGTCGCCCCACTCAGCCGTGTTCGAGACGCTGTAGCGCATGTAGCTCAGGCCACCTTCGCTCATCAGCTTGATGATCAGCAGGAGTTCGTGGAGGATTTCGAAGTAGGCGATGTGGGGCTGGTAGCCAGCCTCGGTCAGCACTTCAAAGCCGGCCTTGCACATGGCGGTCAGGCCACCACAGAGGACGACTTGCTCGCCGAAGAGGTCGGTTTCGGTTTCTTCGGTGAAGGTGGTTTCGAGGACGCCAGCGCGGCCGCCGCCGATGCCGATGGCCCATGCCATGGCCAGCTCGCGTGCGGTGCCGGTGGTGTCGTTTTCGATCGCGATCAAGCAGGGAACGCCCGAGCCTTCGGTGAAGCAGCTACGGACGGTGTGGCCGGGGCCCTTGGGGGCGATCATGATCACGTCCACGCCCTCGGGCGGGGTGATCAGGCCAAAGCGAACGTTGAAGCCGTGGCAGAACCCGAGGGTCTTGCCGGCGGTCAGGTTCGGCTTGATGGCGCTGTTGTAGACCTTTTCCTGCACTTCGTCAGGAAGGGTGATGATCAGAAGGTCGCCCTTCTTGGCCGCTTCGTCAGCCGGGAAAATCTCAAAGCCGGCTTCCTTGGCGAGGTTGTAGTTGTGGGTGCCTTCGAGCTCCGAGACAATGACATTGATGCCGCTGTCGCGCAGGTTGTTGGCGTGGGCGTGGCCTTGGCTGCCATAGCCAAATACAGCTACGGTCTTGCCTTGCAGAGGTGCCAGCGATCCGTCTTTGTCGTAGAAAATCTTCAGTTCGGACATGAAAAAGTCTCCTTGTTAGGGTCGGTGTCGTGTTAGAGAACGGGCATTATCGTTTTTTTCCCGTTCTTGTCAAGCCCTTTATGTAGTTTACTGGCGCAAAGAGCCCGACTAATGCCCGTGGAACAGGTGAATCATCAGCGTGTGTTCGAGGGTATAATGCAGGCCAATGGCGAGAAATGCGATGGCGGTAATCAGGCGAATCCACTTTTCGACGGCCTGGACGGTCGCAAACACCTTGGAGAGTTTGCTGGCCGCAAAAATGATGATGATCGCAAAACCGATGACAATCGCCGCCGTCGCCGCGCCGAACACCCCGGGCAACAGATAGGGGCTTTTGTGTTGAATCGCCAAGGGCACAAGGCTCCCGAAAAAGATCAACGCCGAAACGGGACAAAACGCAGCCGCGAATAGCATCCCCAGCAAAAACGACGCAACCACTCCACCACGTCGGGCGAGGGCCTGACCCGTTTTTTCTGCGCGCAAATGCCACATCCGCAGCGGAAGCCATTCCAAAAACAGAACCGCCATCAGCAGCAACATCGGGCCGACAATGCGCATCATGTTCTTGTGAAGCCACGCCTCGACGACGGCCGAGCGCTCCACGGCACTAACGAGAAACGCCGCGAGCGCAACATACACCGCAATGCGCCCAAGCGTATAGAAAATCGACTGAATCATTGCGCGTCTGGGCGAAGCCACCTCACGCGACAAAAACGAGACCGCCGCAATGTTCAGCGTCAGCGAACACGGCTGAATCCCCAGCCACAGCCCCAGCCACAGTGCAAGGCGAATTGCTTCGGAAAATGTCAGGACCTCCTGCGCAATCATTCTTCCGCCCCCTCTGCGACGCTCTTCAGCGCGGCGTGAACCCCCGCGACAAACACGTCCTGACCCTGGTGGACCCACGTCCAAATCTTTTTGCACTTGACCGATTTGACGAGCTTACCGTCAGCATAGCGTGCGACGACGACCGACTTGCCCGCGAGGTTAAATTCCGCCGGGTCGCGAAAATGCGCATTGGCCTCCGCGTCGGCATTGACCAGCGCAAACACGACCGCCTCCGCCTTGGCCGTTTGGGCGGCAGCGCGCGTATAGGCCTCAATGTTCTTGCAGGTGTCACACCGCTTGGACCCCACGAGGAAATAGTACACCACCACGCCATCGCGCGGCGGCTTGTAGGGTTGCAGGTGGCCATAGGGGTCGGTCGTAAACGAATAGACCAACGAGCCGGCCGCGAAAAGGACAATCGCGAGTCCCAGAATACGTTTCCAAAGCATGGGCATCAATCAGGCCTCCAAGAGTGCTTTGACGGCGGCGAGGTCATAGAGTTTGCCGCTGGCGACGACGGTGCCGTCAATGCGGATCGCGGGTGTCATCATCACGCCGGCCGCGACGATCTGGGCGATGTCTTCGACTTTATTCACCTCCGCGTCGAGGCCGAGCTCGGCGACCGCCTGGAGAACCGTTTCGTATTGCATTTTGCACTTGGCACAGCCTGTGCCGAGGACGTCAATTGTCTTTGCCATCGTTATTCCTTTCGCCCCAATGGGGACTTGCCATTGTATGGAACCCGGCGGCCATTGCCAAGTAGCGAATAAAAAACAAACCCGACCGATTTCGGCCGGGTTCGTCGCTTCGCGTTGTCTGCGGTTGTCGTTCCCGCCACGGCACCCACAAAGGATGCCCCTACTTCGTCAGCGCTCTCCCAAAGACTTGCGCTTCGATCCAGTAGTTCGACTTGTCGGCGGTGTTGCCGTTCGACCAGAACCGGACGTAGCGCCCCTTGACACCCTTGGCGTCAATCAGCTTGCCTTCGTACGTTTCGACGTACTGCTTGTCAGTGCCCTTTTTGTGGCCCTTGCCGAGCGAGCCGTCATGGTCGTTGTTGAACAGGACCTCGCTTGAGAGGAAGTCCGGGTCGTTGGACACTTCGACGATCACATCACGGAAGACGTAGATGTTGCTGTGACTGTGCCACATCAGGATTGCGAAAATTTCGCATTCCTTACCGAGGTCGACAACCACCCAAGCCGGGGCGGAGCCGAAGTCGAGCGTGGTTTCTTGGGTCGATTCGGCATTGCCGTCGACGATCTGCGAAAGCTCGGCACCCAGGGGTTCATCGCTGACGGTGACGGTCTTGCCCAAGGCAAGGTTGATCGTGCCGGAAGGCACGTAGAACGCGGGGCGCGTGTAGCCCACGGGCTTGGACGTTTCCATGTTCGGTTCGCCCTGAGGCGGCAGGGGCGTGCCGTCGATGCGCTCCACAGGGAGAGCGATCTTCAGCTCAACTTGGCCCGCGGCGGAAGGCTTGGGTTCCGGCTTGGGGGCCGGTTTCGGCTCGGGGTTGGGGGCCGGGGCGTCGTCGGCTACTTTTGCGTCAGCCTTGTCATCTATCTTGTCGGCGACTTTCGCGTCGGCGTTGTCAGCCATCTTGATTTCGCCTGCTTTGTCTGCAACATCCTTGGCGCTCTTGGCCGGGTCGCGCTTTTCGCACCCCGCGACGAACAGCGCCGCAACCATCATCAGCATAATCCATTTTTGCGTCTTCATCATGAGTCTCCTGTTTGGTGTAGGGTTCTACCCTTGTGTTCTTGTATTGCGTCGGCCGCATAGGCCGCGTCATTCTATTTCACTGCGCGGCCAAAGACCATCGCTTCGATCCAGTAGGTGTAATCGTCCCAGGTGTTACCGTTGGACCAGAACCGGACGTAGCGCCCCTTGGTGCCCTTGGCATCGACGAGCTTGCCTTCGTACGTTTCGAGGTACTGCTTGTCGGAGCCCTTGCCGTGGCCCTTCTTCAGCGAGCCGTTGTGGTCGTTGTTGAAGAGGATGTGATGGTTGGTTGTGAAGTCTTTGTCGTCGGCCGTCTCGACAATCACATCGCGCATCGCAATTTCGATTACCCCGCGGTCAAGATGCCACATCAGGACCGCGAAAATTTCGCATTCCTTGCCGAGGTCGATTGTCACCCACACCGGGCCGGAGTGCAGGTCGAGTGTGGTTTCGTCGGTCAATTCGGCATTGCCGTCAACAATCTGTTTCAGTTCCCCGACAAAGGGTTCTTCACTGGCGGTAACGGTCTTGCCCTGGGACAAATTCACCGTGCCGATGGGAACATAGAACTGTGGCCGGCGATAGCCCCTCGGCTTGCGTTCTTCCATGTTCGGCTCGTCCTTGGGCGACAGGGGCGTTCCGTCAAAGCGCTCTTGGGGAAGCATGATCTTCAGCGCGACCTGGCCAGCAGGCGCTGCGGGATCAGCCTTGGCTGCGGGGGCCGGGGTCTTGTTGTCGGTCTCCTTGGCGCTCTTGGCCGGGTCGCGCTTTTCGCACCCCGCGACGAACAGCGCCGCAACCATCATCAGCATAATCCATTTTTGCGTCTTCATCATGAGTCTCCTGTTTGGTGTAGGGTTCTACCCTTGTGTTCTTGTATTGCGTCGGCCGCACAGGCCGCGTCATTCTATTTCACCGCGCGGCCAAAGACCATCGCTTCGATCCAGTAGTTCGAGCCGTCGTAGTGATTCCCGTTCGACCAGAACCGGACGTAGCGCCCCTTGGTGCCCTTGGCATCAACCAGCTTGCCTTCGTACGTTTCGATGTACTGCTTGTCATGGCCCTTTTCGTAACCCTTGCCGAGCGAGCCGTCGTGGTCGTTGTTGAACAAGACGGTGGCATCGAGGAAGTCCATGTCGTTGGACACTTCGATGATCACGTCACGGAAGACGTAAATGTTGCTGTGACGGTGCCACATCAGGATCGCGAAAATCTCGCATTCCTTGCCGAGGTCGACAACCACCCAGGCCGGGCCGGAGTCGAGGTCGAGCGTGGTTTCGTCGGTCGATTCGGCTTCGCCGTCGACGATCTGCGATATCTCGCCGACCATCGGCTCTTCGCTGACGGTGACGGTCTTGCCCTTGGCAAGATTGATCGTGCCGGTGGGGACATAGAACGCAGGACGCGTGTAGCCCTTGGGTTTGGACGTTTCCATGTTCGGTTCGCCCTTGGGCGGCTGAGGTGTGCCATCAATGCGCTGCTTCGGAAGGGTCACATCGAGCGCAGCCATCCCCGTGGGCGCATTTTCCTGCGCCGCAGCAACCGCTACGGTAAGCTCCTCCGCAACTTTTTCCTGCACGGTCTCGCGTTGTTTCTCGACCGCCTTGGCCTGAACGATGTGCTGGCGGGCCTGTTGCACATCGAGTTTCTTGGGCAGTGCGTACACGCCAATTTCGAGGAATGCGGGATACGACGAGAAATCGTTCAGCACGCCGTAGGTATACACCCGCACATACCGCGCCTTGCGGCCTTTGCCCATCGGCCCTGCTCGCATCAATTCGCCATACATGCTGGCGCAATACAACAAGTCCTCGCCTTTGCCAAAACCGACATCATCGTGGTAATCATTATTGAAAATGATCTGCGTCTTGGCCGGGTCATCGGGAAAATTCTTGTCCGTCGAAACCTGCACGACAACACCCTCATAGATAATCGGCCGGCGATAATTGTGCCAGACGCACACCGCTTCCACATCATACTCCGCGCCGAGATCCACCGTCACCGCAGGAATCTCATCCTCGTCATGGCCCTCTGCCGCTTCGTCCGTCAGCATGAACACCTGTTCCAACGTATCACACGCAACGGCCCCGTTGGTCAGGACGGTTAGTTTCCCCAAGCCCATCCTTTTCTTGTTGGCGGTGGATGTTTTGCCTCGTGCTACATTTCGCACGCCCTTGCGAACCATCATCAAAGGCAGCCTCCAGGCCCTAGGCCGCATCCGCTTTTGTTGCTCGGGCTTGATGTTGTCGGGATAGCAAATCGTCGGACGCGACACGCCCTCCATATGCCACGGGCCATGCTTCCAATCTTCATCGCGGTTGAAATTGAAAAAATCAAATTCCAACTCGACCAAGTCGTCGGGGTCAATGTCGCCCGGGTTCGGCCGCGCATAGACCCCCACTTCCAACAGCGTCGGACTCGCCTCGGGATCGCCAGCCACGCCGCGCGTATAGACCCGCACATAACGGCCGCGCCAACCGACGCCCTCGATGCCGACACGAATCAACTCGCCGTCGGTGCTGGAACGATAGAGCGAGTCTTTCCCCGTGCCAAAGCCCATCTCGCCCGAGTAATCATTGTTGAACACCGTCTCGGTCGAATTGGTAGAGAAATCCGCCCGCGTCGACACCTGCACAACCACGCCCTCAAAAATTGTCCGCCGTTTATAATCATGCCACACGCACACCGCTTCCACATCATACTCGCCGCCGAGATCCACCGTCACATGGGGTTGCTCATCGTTGGCATAGCTCGGCGCGGGATCTTCATAGAGGGAAAGACTTCGACCCCATCGATTCGGGTCAATGTCGCCATCGCCCAGATAGGAAGGGTGGGCCGAGGACCGCTTGTTGGTTGTGAAAGTTTTGTATTTCGCCACGTTGCGCACGCCTCGCCGGACGAAAAATTTCCCCTTGGGAGGAATGAAGTTGCGCAAATGACGTTTCTGCTCGTCAGTCAAGTCGCGCATAACGACATCGGGCAAAACCGCGCCGGTGACTCCGCACGGCGAGCCCGGCTCAAAGGTCAATTCCACCTTATCCGCAGATGTGGCGGGGGTTGCAGGTGTGGGCGGTGTGGGCGGTTTGGATTTCTTACAACCGCCAACGCCAAGCAGTACGGCTGCGATCAGGCAGGTATAAAGTGCAGATTTCATGATATTCTCCTTCAGTGCGTTCGTCGTGGTCTCCATCCATGCGACGTTGGGGTCCTGCGAGTCCTCAGCTCGCGAGGTGAGCGCGAAGCGCTCGGGATACGATCATCGCGAGGGGGTTCAGCCCAGGCGTGGTCGAAGTGGGGATATCCTTGCCGAAAATTTTGATCTCACTCCAATAGGTGCAATCGTCCACGGTGTTGCCGTTGGACCAGAAACGCACGTAGCGCGCCTTGACCGCCAGCGCGTCGACAAGCTTGCCCTCGTGGGTTTCGATGTACTGCTGGTCGGTGCCCTTGGGGTGGCCTTTGTTCAGCGAGCCATCGTGATCGTTGTTGAAGAGGATGTAATGGTTGATTGTGAAGTCTTTGTCGTCGGCCGTCTCGACAATCACGTCGCGCATCGCAATTTCGACTTCCCCGCGGTCACGATGCCACATCACAATCGCGAAAAGCTCGCACGATTTGCCGAGGTCCAACGTCACCCACACCGGGCCGGAGTCGAGGTCGAGAATATTCTCATCGTCCGATTCGGCAATGCCATCAACGATCTGGGACAATTCCCCGATCATCGGTTCTTCGCTGGCGGTGACGGTCGTGGTGAGCGCGACGTTGATCGTGCCCTTGGGAACATAGAACTGTGGCCGGCGATAATCCCTCGGCTTGCGTTCTTCCATGTTCGGCTCGTTGCGGGAGATGAGGCAAGGCGTGCCGTCGGATCGGCGGGAAGGCAGCTTGATTTCGAGCGGGACATAGCCCTCGCGCGGTGCGCTGGCGAGATGCGGCTCGGTGGTGTCAGGCATCATACCGGGATCGATCCAAATCGTATCACCCTCCAGCGGCGCGGGCGTACCGTGATACCCTTCGGGCGTTTGCTCGCCATCGGGCGTGGTCGCCACCGGGCCGGGAATCGGTTTGGGACGGGTTGCGCTGCCGAGCATCATCAAAAATTGCGCCGCGACAATACAAACCACAATGCTCGCCGCCACCGAAAGCCACCACTGCCATTTGCGCCCGCCGTCTCCGCACGGGAAATGGAACGTGCGGCTCCGTGCGGCCGACTCGAGCGCGTCAAGACGTTCTTCGCCCGTTTCAGCCGCCTTGAGAATCGCTTCGATCTGGGTATTGGTCAGCGGCTGGGTCGGCTCGTGCTTCAACGCCATCCCCAGCAGCGACGTCGCACTGAGCAATTCTTCGTATTCGGCGGCAAGAGCTTCGTCGGCATTGATGGCCATGCGAAGCCCGGCGGCCTCGGCCTCGCTCAGCTCGCCAGCAATCAGCGCAGGCAGCTTGAGTTCGAGCAGTTCATCACGGGGCGTATTGGATGGGTCATAGGTCATGCTACACCTCCCTGGACCAGCAGGCCCGTGGGGCGAAGTTTGTCACGGAGTTTGCGGATGCCGGTGTGGATCAAAAAGCCGACGTTTGAGACACTGTGGCCTGTAATTTCGGCGATTTCACGATAGCTGAGTTCGGCCTGGAATTTCAGGCGCAACACTTCACGTTGATTTGTGGGCAGCGTGTCGAGCATCGCCAACACACCCGAGACGGTGTCGCCAAGCTCGACGGCGGCGGCGGGGCTCATCGCCGGGTCTGGCGTTGTCTCGCCGGGAGATTCGAGGAAGTTCATGCGTCGCTCCTTGCGGATGATGTCGATGGCACGGTTGCGGCAGACCCGAAACAGCCAGCTTTTGAGCGCGCCGTCGGCGGGAAGCGGTTCGGCCGGGATCAGCTTGACCATCACGTCCTGCACCACGTCGCGCGCAAGGTCCCAGTCGCCCAGAAGTTTACGCGCATACCCCACCAACACATCGGAGTGCTCCTCCAGTGCTTTGGTCAGCATTGCGCGGCGGCGGTCGGTTTGCTCGCTCATACAGGTCTCCACGGGCCATCGAGTGGATCGGCCGTCTTCGGCCTTCCCCCTTTGGACGAATTAATACTCCTTATCTTAGAGATTTTTTTCGATCAGGACACAAAAAAACCTGATGACCCGTGCCATCAGGCTGGAAATACATCGAAGCACCATCTCCCGTGGGCCTGCATTCAATTCGTCTACCAGCTGCCGACTTCCCTATTTGGGTGCGGGGCACTTGCAAGCGTTACCCACGCCACAAGCTTCGCAGTCGGTCTTGGCGGCGGGGGCTTCGGCTTTCTTCCCACAGCCAGCCACCAAGAACATCGCCACGAGCATTAACATTGCAAAGCGTTTCATCGGACTTTCCTTTCAAAAGGACATGGATTCCATCTGTGCAAACCACTCCGACAGCAACCCACACTCGTCCCATTGTAGGCATCGATCTCACCTCGGAACCACCGTAGCCAACAGGGGGCACAAAAAAACCGACGACTCCGAAGAGCCGCCGGCAATGAATCACTCTATCTTATGTCGTTACCATTTGAGCGGAATCGCGACGATAGTGTCCACGCCGTCGGGGGCAGACTTGCCCTCCGCGGTCGCGTTGTTTCCGTCGGCACCGAGGTCGATGTTCGAGACGTACAGCGTGTTGCCGCGGAGGCACACTTCCGAGGGTTTGTCCATCTGGCCCTTCGAGCCGTCGGAGTTGGCATTCTTCACGAGGGTTTTGACTTCGCCGGTCTTGGGGTTGATGGCGCAAACGCCATTGTGGTGGAAGTCGGCCACGATCAGCACGCCCTTGTCGGCGATATACTTCATGCCGTCGACCGAGCCCATGCCGTTTTCTTCCGTGCCCTTGGCGACGACCTTGAGGGGCGCGTCGAGCTTGCCTTCGGAGCAGAGTTGGCCGCCGAGGATCTCGGCCGTGCCGAAGTTGCTGACGTACATCATGCCGCCGGGGGTGATCGCGAGGCCATTGGCACCGATGCCTGCACACCAGTCGTCAGCCGTCGTGGTCAACGTGGCAATCAGGTGCGAGTCCGTACCGTCGGGTTTGATCGCGAGGGGCGTGTCGCCCTGGAGTTCGGAAATCGAAAAACCGTACACGCCCGATTGGTGCGGGGCTTGGCCGGCCTTGAGCGTCGTCTCGGTGATGTAGAGGCGATCCTTGTAGGCCACCACGGCGTTGGCGGCGATCATACCCGTCACAACCGTTTCGACCTTGACGGCCTTCTTGTCCTTCACCACCACGCGCAGCAGGCGCGCCTTGTGACTGCCATGGCCAGCGAATTCCTGGTTGTCGGCGATGTAGAGATTGCCATCGCTGCCGACCGCAACACCAAGAGCAACCATCGTCTTGGTCTCGGGGTGAAGGGGCAGGTCAATGACCTTGGTGATCTTGTTGTCCTTGTCGATCATCATCAACACGCTGCAACCGGGATGGGACACGTTGGTGACAACGAGGAAGGTTCCACAGCCGCACGGCGTGTTGAGCATGCCGTCGGGATTGGCCATGCCCTTGGGCAGAACGATCGAGACCGCTTCGCCAGCAACAGACGGAAGGACAATGGTCGCAGGTGCCTTGGCGCCGCCCTTGCAGCCACACTTGCCGCCGCAGCCGCCGGTTTTTTTAACCTTGCAGCAGGTGCCGTCTTTCCCGCAGCACTTGCCCGCCTTGTCGCCGCACTTGCCGCCGCAGCCACAACCACAGCCAGCCACAAACAGCGTCGTCAGCAACATCAATGTCATCATGCGTTTCATCATCGGAGTCTCCTTCGGGTTCAGGGGTTGTATTATTTCAGGACCACGCGCAGGCTCTCGCCGGAGATCATCAGCTCGAAGGCTTTTTCGATCTCGTCGAGGCCGAGGATGTGCGTGGCGACTTTCGAGCCGTCAATTCTGCCTTCCTGGAGATAGCGAAGTCCCGTGCGAACATGGTCCGCCGTGGAATCGCTGGTCCCCACGAGGCGCAACTCGCCATAGTGAAGCGTGCGGGAGTTGATCGTGAGCATTTCGTTGCCGACCGGCAGCGAAGCAAACAGGCAGACCGTGCCGCGCTTGCGAACGAGTTCGAGCGCCTGAGCCTGGGGCTGGGCGGCGGGAGCGGCGACGATGGCCACATCTGCGCCGAGGCCTTCGGCCGTTTCGGCGGCGACGATCGCCGGGAGGTCCTGCTCCATCGGGTTCACGAGAATATCGCAAAACGGTGCAGCCTGGGCGAGGCGCTCGGGGTTGGGTTCGGAGAGAATGATTTTCCCCGCTCCCGCAGCGCGAGCGACGGCTGCGTTGAGCAGGCCCATCGGCCCCGCGCCCATCACGAGCACCACGTCGCCCTCTTCGATATTGCACTGCTCGACGGAGTTCACCGCACAGCTGATCGGCTCGGCGAGCGCGGCGTATTCCGGCTTGAGTCCTTCGGGCACTTTCACGACGTGACCGCCGGAAACCGCCAGCGCAGGGATCGCGCACCACTCGGCCATCCCGCCGTTGAAGTAGAACCCCATCGGCTTGATGTCCTTGCAGAGGTTGCGCCAGCCACGCTTGCAGTAGAGGCACTCGCCGCAGGCGACGGAGGTCGCCATGACGATCCGGTCGCCCACTGCCAGGTCGCTCGCGTCGGCTTCGGGAGAAATTTTCCGAATGATGCCGGAGAGCTCGTGGCCCATGACGGTTTCGGTCCGCATGCGCGGATTGCCAACCTTATAGGTCTTCAGGTCCGACCCGCACACGGCGCAGGCATCGACCTGTACGAGGATCCCGCCCGCTTCGCAGGTGGGGACAGGCATGTCCTGAACGCGCACATCGCCAGGGCCGTGATACACCACGGCTTTCATTGTATCAGTCATAATAGTCCTTACTATCCACCCGGGGTTTCCGGATTAGTAGCCACCTTCGCAGGGAGCATTTTCGCAAATGGAAGCGGTACCGCCGGCCGCGCCGAGACGGTTGCAGCCCTGGTCGAGGTAGCCGACTGCGGTTTCGTAGTCGCGCACGCCGCCCGAGGCCTTCACGCCCATGACGTCGCCGACGGTCTTCATCATCACGTCGATCGCTTCGGGGGTCGCCGGACCGCTACCGAAGCCGGTCGAGGTCTTGACCCAGTCCGCGCCTGCGTCACGCGAGATTTCGCACGCCTTGACGATTTGCTCGGGGGTGAGGTAGCATGTTTCGAGAATGACCTTGACCTTCGCGCCACGCGGGTGCGCTTCGGCGACGACTCCTTCGATGTCGCGCTGGACAAGGGCGTAGTCGCCGGTGAGGAATTTGCCGACGTTCATGACCATGTCGAGTTCGACCGCGCCATCATCGATGCACATCTTGGCTTCGAGGGCCTTGACTTCGGGGTAGTGGTGGCCATGGGGGAAACCGACGACGGCCGAAACCGGGACACTCGAACCTTCGAGGGCCTTGGCGGCGGTGGCGACGTCGGTGGGACGAACGCACACGCTCGCGACGTTGTATTTCGCGCCGAGCTCGCACTGTTCGATGATGTCCGCGTCGACCATTTCGGTCTTCAGTGCGGCGTGGTCGATGGTCTTGGCTACGGCTTCACGGGTCCATTGGGTCATGGAAGGATCCTTTCAATTCGGTGTGATAGAGACACGCAACGACCCCGCAGCAAGGCTGGGAGTCGCACCGTGATCGTATTTGATTTGTTGATGTTGGTGATTGCATTTCGCAATCGGTCGGCACAAGCCGATTAGTGCATTTCGCGGCCGCCGGAGATATTGATCGACTGGCCGGTCATGTACGCGGCCTGGTCGGACGCGAGGAAGCAGCTGACGTTGACAACGTCTTCGATGTAGGCCAGACGCCCGAGGGGCACCTTGGCGGTGAACGCCTTGACAATATCTTCCATCGGCATGTCCATCGTTTCGGTGTAGGCCTTGGAGACATGGTTCCACACGCCGGTTGCTTCGACGATGCCGGGGCAGACGCAGTTCACGCGGACGGGAACCTTCGCCAGCTCAAACGCCAAGCCCTGGGTCAGCGACATGATCGCGCCCTTGGCGGCCGAGTATGCCGTCATCTGGGCCGAGCCAGTTTTGCCGGACTTGCTCGAGAAGTTCACAATGCTACCCCCGCCGGCGGCCTTCATGTGCGGCACGACGTCTTTGATGAACAGGTAGGTCCCCTTGCAATTGACCGCGAAGATGAAGTCCCAGTTCTCGGGTTCGATCTCTTCGATGGGTGCGCCCTTGCCGGTCACGCCAGCAACGGTGAACAGCGAGTCAATTTTTCCATAGGCTTCGATGGCCTTGTCGACGACGGCCGTCACGGCTGCGGGATTGGTGCAGTCTGCGGCGAGGCCGACGGCCTTGTCGCCCAATTCAGCGACGAGCGCTTCTACGGTTGCGGGGTCAAGGTCGGTGACCATCACTTTGCCGCCTTCTTCGATGACGCGCTGAGCGATGCCTTTGCCAATCGTGCCAGTAGCACCGGTCACGAGGGCGACCTTGTTCTCAAATTGCGGTTTCACGGGATTCTCCTTGCAAGTGTGTTGCAGGTTAGAGTGTGGCGGCACCTTCGCCGCCGAATTTCTATTTCAGCTCGTCCCAGGGGCCTTCCATCGCGGAGAGGACCTTGAGGTAGCGTTGGTATTTTGCCTGATACAGCGCGTGGCGCGCCATGTCCGGTTCGTAGGTTTTTCCGGGCTTGGCCATCGCGTCGCACGCGGCGGGGATCGAGTCGAACTCGCCCGCGCCCACGGCTGCGCAAATCGAAGCGCCCAAGCAGCCCAGCTCGCCGCCGCCGGGAATCGACAACGGCAGGCCGAAAAAGTCCGAGAACATCTGCGACCAGACGGCCGAGTTGGCCGCGCCGCCCGTGAGGCGAAGCGAAGCCGGTTTGTCGCGATATTGCAGCAAGCGATCCATGTGCCAGCAGTGCGAGAAGCACACGCCTTCAAAAATCGCCCGCGCCATCGCCCCGCGGGTCGCGCCCGCGCGAAGATTAAGGAACGTGCCCGTCGCATTGAGCGACGCGTTCGAGCCAAAGAGGAACGGCAGGAACATCACGTCCGATTCGGCCGGCGTGTCCGCGACCATGGCATCGCACAGCGCGTAGGGGTTTTCGCCGGCGGCTTTTTCGGCCTCGAAGAATTCGCGCACGAACCATTCGAAATTGCTTGCCGAGGTCGGGCTGCCTTCGAGAATGTAGTAGAACCCGTCCATGGCATAGTTGCCCACGATGAACAGGTCTTCGCTGATCGGCGGCGTGGGGGTGATGTACTGGTTGTTGCCCCAGCTGCCCACCACGAGCACGACCGACGATTCGTCGACGCACCCGGCCGAAACCGCGCAGGCGTCGGCGTCGAGCAGGCCACCGAAGACCGGCGTACCAACCGCGAGGCCCGTTTCGTCGGCGGCGGCAGGAGTCACTTTGCCCGCTTCATCAATCGGTTGACGGATCGGCGGAAGTTTGTCGCGCACCGAGGACAGGCCGTAAATCTCCAGAGCCTCGTCGGACCAGTCGCTGGTCTGCGGGCTCGCGAGCCCAGCAATCGTCGCGTCGGTGGTATCGGTGATCGCTTCGCCGGTGAGTTTCATGCGGAGGAAATCCTTGCAATACAGCAGCCAGCGCGTCGCGTCGAGGGCGCCGGGTTCATTGTCGGCCATCCAACGCACGATCGCGGCGGTCTGTCCGGGGAATCCCGCTTGCAGCGTGTGGGGGTGGGCCTTGGAATAGGTCCCGTCCTCTTTCCACTGCGCGAAGATATCCTTCGCACGGCCGTCGCCAGAATTGATCGCCGGGCGCGTTGCATTGCAGTCGGCATCGACGCAGAACACGCCATTGCCAAACCCGGTCGGCGCAACGCCCACGATGACGCTCGCGTCGATTCCGCTGGTGGCGATGGCTTCTCGGATCGACTCAGCGGCGGCTTGCCACAACGCGTCGGGATCAATTTCCACCCACCCCGCCTGGGGCGTAGTGCAGGGATTGTCCCGGCGGGCAATGGCGATCATCTCGCCAGTGAGATCAAAGATCCCGGCCTTGATTTTCGTTCCCCCGGCATCGAGGCCGAGGACGTATTTGTTGGATTCCGTCATGAGTTCTCCATGTTCACACTACGAGTCGAATCAGAGAATAGAGTAACCCGCCAGACCCCCTGTATAAAGAGGGCCTGGCGGGCACGTCATTGCTTTTCAGTTGTCTTCCGTGGATCAGACCACGGGGTGTTCAGAAAGTTCTTCTTCGACGATGGCTTCTTTTTCTTCGATGGTCTCTTGCTGGCCACCTTTAAGCTTGTCGCGGAAGAGCAACCACATCGCCGGCACGAGTGCGGCCGAGTAGATTGCTACGTACTTGTAGAACGGCGCCCATTGGATCACGCCAGCTTCATCCTTGCACACGTCCATCAACCACGCGTTTGTGAAGTTGCCGATAATCATCCCAATACCGAAGGTCGCGAGGAAGTAGAACCCTTGCGCCTGGCCGCGGATGGCTTCGGGGGCTTTCTTGTCGATGTAGATTTGGCCACCGACATAGATGAACGAGTAGATGATGCCGTGGGCGATAATCCCGCCGTAGAGCGCGAGCTGGCTACCATCTTCACCCGCAGCGAGATAGAACGCGCCATAGCGCAGCGCCTGAACGGCAAGGCCGACAATCATCGCCTTGCGGAAGCCCAGCCACGCCAGCATCAGCGGCAGAACGCCCATGATGACGACTTCAAAGGCCTGGCCCCAGTTCTGCGTCACGGTGATGTACTTGAAGCCCTTGGCCTGAAGGAACACTTGCGTGAAGTTGAAGTGCGTTGCAAACGCCACCGTGCCGAGAATCGACAGCACGATGAAGATCATGAAGTTGTAATCTTTGAACATGCTCAGCGTCCGCAGGCCCAAGGCATCGATGATCGACATGGGTTGACCCTTGGCCGCAGGTGCGGTCTTGGGAATCGTCAGCGCAATCAGCGCACCGAGAATTCCGACCCCTGCCGCCGCATAGAGCGGAAGAACCGAACCATCAAAGACCTCTACGCCAAAGCCCTTCATCGCGATCACACTGACCAGGCCAGCAGCGACCCAGCCAATCGAACCGAAGATACGCACGCGGGCGAACTGCTCGCTCGAGAGGTGCCCCATCGCGACAACCGTCGCCAGGCCCCACGTCGGCATGTAGCAGCACATTTGCAGCAGCAACAGAATGAACACCACCATGGGCAGGTTCTGTTGGATAAATCCAGCGCCTTCTTCTTTGGAGTAGGCGTCAGGCATGGCCTTGGTCTTGGTGTCAATTTCGTCGTCCATCGTTTTGGTGATGGTTTTGATTTCGGAATCAATGTTCCGCACGACCGTAGCCGAGAGGGCCTTGGTGAGAACGACGGAGTCAGCCGTAGCAGCCGCAACCGCTTTTTCCAGCGCGGGAACATCTGCTTGCAACATCTTCAGCGTGTCGGGGTACCCCTTCAACGCATCCTGCTTGTCACGAATGTCTTTCTTCGCGTCGCTCAATGTCTTTTTCGCTGTTGCAAGCGCGGCTTCGGCAACACCCTTTACGGCTTCGGGCGCGGCGGCAACTGCTTTTTCAGCAGCATCAACTGCCTTGCTCAAGCTGTCCAGTCCCTCACGGGCGGCCTTGATCGCATCGGGATATTCCGCCCGATTCTTCAGAGCCGTTGCAATTTCGTCTTGCCCCGCATTGATCGCCTCAGCCACAACCGCTTTGGCGACGGTAACCGAGTCACCCTTGGTTGCTTCCTCGATCGCTTTTTTCTTGTCTTGCGGAACCTCCAGGGTCGACTTATAAGATTCCTTAATCACCAGACCTTCATCAATCATCTTGTTCGACAACGGCGCACTGACAATGGCCGTGACAATGAACAATGCCGCAGCGGCAATATTCAACGTCGCCAGCACACGTTCTGCCGCGAAGAAGCGGTCAGCCACCATCCCGATGAGCGGGCCAGCGAGGCAACCCAATGCCATCACACTCATGAACCATGCAAACATCGTGTCGCCGTTTTCGACGCCAATGGTTTTGAGGTATGGGCCAAGCTGCAAGAACCATGCCGCCACCATCATGAATTGTAGGAACATCACGGCGCAAATTCGCACCCACATGCTCACTCCTGCTTTTTTTTCTGTCATCGTTGTCGATCCTTTCGGGATTAGGGAAAATGCATTTGTTTCATTTCATTACTGCGTCAGATAAACGCAGTAAGGAATAGATTAATGCATTGACAAGCCGCCGTCAACCGCAACTGTCGATCCTGTCATATAACTTGCACATTTTGATCCGAGGAAAACTGCCACGTCGGCGATTTCCTTGGTCTGACCGAGACGGTTCAGCGGCACGCGGCTGTTGAACGATTCGGGGTCCTTGGCGACCGCGTCGGCGATCATTTCGGTGTACATCAGACCCGGCAAAACGCAATTGACGTTGTAGCCCTTGGCCGAAAGCTCGCGTGCGAGCGAAATCGTCAGGCCCACGATTCCCATCTTGCTCGAATCGTACGCGCTCTTGCCGCTACGGCTTCCGCGGAAGGCGGCCTGGGACGAAATGTTCACAATCCGCCCCGCCTTGCCCGCCGCGTCCAGCCGGCGAATCAACTCTTTGCAACAGCGGAACGTTCCGCCCATATTCACATTGACCGTGTGCATGTATACATCGCTTTCCAGCTCGGCCGTCGGGGCCGTGGGACAATAGGCAGCATTGTTCACCAACACCTCCACCGGCCCGCCAAAATGCGCTTCCATCGCATCATACATCGCCACGACATCTTCATCTTGGGTCAGATCGCCAGCCACAGCAAAGGCCTCGCCGCCCGCGGCAACAATCCCCTCAACCACCGCCGCTGCCTGCTCGGGCTTGGTGCGATAATTCACGCCCACGCGCGCGCCTTCTGCGGCATACAATTCGGCAATCGTCGTACCCAGACCGCTCGCGGCGCCCGTGACCAAAACAACGGTTCCTTGCAATCCAAAATCCATGAGAAATCTCCTTCAGCGGCGCGCACACTCCAGCCCACTTGGCCAGACCATCTGCTATCGCCAACTTGATCCTAAGAAACTACCAAATTATGGGACCAATGTCTGTACAAATTCTAATATATTTTGTATGACTATTTGTTCGATTTCGCGAATTCTTCTGTACAAATTTCACTCCATGATGTATGAATATTCGTAAAGGAACTCAGTTATGCCTCAGCGGAAAAACATCCTGCTCGTGATCGAAACGTCCAAGTCCTTCGGCCGAAATCTGTTACACGGAATTGGGCGCTTCATTCGCGAAACCTCGGCCCGTTGGGCGGTCTATACCGAAGAGCGCGGAAAGCGTGAAAACCTTCCAACGTGGATGAAAGAATTCCACGGCGATGGGATCATCAGTCACTCCAACTCCCCCGCCATGATCGAGGCGCTTGGCGAACTGGGCCTGCCGCTCGTCGAAACCGACATGTGCGGAATGGACCGCCCCGTGCCGCTGGTCTATTCCAACGAAAAGGCCCTCTGCGAGATGGCGGTGACGCACTTTACCTCGCGCGGGATTCAGAAAATCGCCTGGTGCCAGCTGGTGAACCGCGAGTGGGCCAACTTCCGTCATGACGCGCTGCTGGAAGCGCTCAACGACGCCGGGGTCGAGCTGGTGGGGGCCTATCGCCCCAGCCGTCAAAACCCGGGCGACTGGCTTTCTCAGCGGAGCGCCATGTGTGAATGGATCGAAAGTTTGCCCAAGCCCGTGGGCGTTCTGTGCGCCAACGACCTCTGCGGCAGTCGCCTGCTGGACGCGGCGCGTCAAATCAGCGTCGCAATTCCCGAACGCATCGCGGTCCTGGGCGTGGACAACGACCCGGTGCTGTGCAACCTCACTACTCCCCCGCTCTCGAGCATCGACCAAAATGCAGAACTCATTGGCTATCGCTCTGCGGCCCTGCTCGAAAACATGATGGCCGGCAGCGCCGCACCAAAGACGCCGGACTGGGTGGACCCGCTTTCGATTGTCACGCGCCAATCCACCGACATCATCGCCATCGAAAACCCCGACGTCGCCCAGGCGGTCAAATTCATCCGCGCCAACGCCTGCCGCAACATCACGGTCTCGGACGTGGTCGACGCTTCCACCGTCAGCCGAAGCCTGCTGGAAAAACTCTTCCGCGAAACCCTCGGCCGCAGCCCCAAGGCCGAAATCATGCGGATCCGAATCGAGCGCGCCTGCCAGCTCCTACGCGGCAGCATGCCCGTCACGGTCATCGCCATGCGCTGCGGATTTTCTTCGAGTCAATATTTCGCCAATGTCTTCCAGCGCGAAATGGGCGTCTCTCCGAGTCTCTGGCGAAAGCAAAAAGCAACATGAAACGCGCTGCCCTATGCATCTTGTTACTGTGCGCGGCGGCTGCGGTCGCGGGGGTCCGCTGGACCATCGCGTGGCGCGTTCGCACCGGCGGCGAAATTTTGGCTGCGCCGCTCGTCACCGACTCAACCGTCTATTGCACCAGCCAGGACGAGTACGTCTATGCCCTCTCCGTCAAAACCGGAAAGCGCCCCTGGGCGACGAAACTCGGCGCGCCGCTGGACACCACGCCCGTCCTCCACGGCAAACGGCTGTGGGTTGCGACCAGTGACAACCGTCTCGTATGCATCGAGGCCGCGACGGGAAAACGCCTCTGGCAGCATCAAGCCACCGACTCGTTCGGCTCTGCGCCGCTGATTCTCCCCGCCACCAAGACCACCCCCGCTCGCGTTTTGGCGAGCTGCTATGACGCGAATCTATATTGCCTTTCGCTCGAGGGGAAATTGCTGTGGACCGCGACCGCGGGCGATCGCATCAACGGCCAGCCCGCACTTTGCGGCGAGACGGTCGTCTTCGGGTGCTGCGACGGCAAGGTCTATTTCGTGCGCCTCAGCGATGGCAAGACCCTCGGCAGCGTCGACATGGAAGACTATCTCCCCGCCGGGCCTGTCGTCGAGGGCACTACCCTCTACATCGCGACGGCCGGGCACACGGTCGCCAAACTCGACGCCACCACCCGCAAACCTCTCTGGACCGCCAAGCCCACCAAGGCCGAAGAAAAAAAACTCGGGTCCCTATTCGCCACCCCCGCGCTCGTCGGCAAGCGGCTGATCCTCGGCGACGACACCGGCCACCTCCGCTGCCTAAGCGCCACCAACGGCAAACTGCTCTGGAGTGTGCGGCTGCGCGGCGGCATCCACGCCCCGCCGACCCTCGTGGGGATCGACCTGCTGGTGACCACCGACCAAGGCCGCGTCTACGCAATCAATCCCGTCGATGGCAAAACGCTCTGGAGCTATCGCCTCGGCGGCGGCAAACTCACTTCAGTCGTTCCCGCCAAGGACCGCCTGCTCGTCGGCTCGGCCAGCGGATGGCTATATTGTATCGAACCCAAAGTCGCGCCAAACCCCAAGGGACCCCGTCCATGAATCTACTGCTGGAAGAAACAAGCCCCTTCGCGGCGGCACTCCTGCTGCTCACCGCGGGCACAATTGCGCTGATAATTTTGCTGGCCATCGCGGTGTACTGCACCGTTCTGCCGACGATCATTTCGCTGCTCACAGGGTGCCTCATGCGCGGCCACGCACATCGCTTCGGCCTGGAAGACCGCCCCGGCGGCCACAAGGCTCACCAAGGCACAGTCCCCCTCGGCGGCGGCGTAGGAATTTTCCTCGGCCTCGCCCTGCCACTGCTGATCGCAACCCTCGCGGCCTGGACAAGGTTGGCGCCTACAAGCGTCTCCGGAGTATCCACGATCTGCCGCGAGCTTGTTTCCCGCGCTCCGCAAACGCTGGGGATTTTGGCGGCGGCGGGCGGGTTGTGTTTGCTGGGAATCCGCGACGACCGCAAACCGCTCGGGCCGTGGCTGAAGCTGTGGGTACAAATCGCCTGCGCTGCGGCCGTGGTCTTGCTGTGCGGTGTGCGCGTGTTGACCCTCGCGGGCGAAATCCCCAGCATCGTCATCACAATTCTCTGGATCGTGGGACTGACGAACTCGTTCAATTTCCTCGACAACATGGACGGCCTCGCCGGCGGCGTGGGTCTGTTGTGCGCAATCACGCTCGCACTGGTCGCCATGATCACCGGCCAGTGGATCGTGGTCATGATGGCCATTCTGCTCGCGGGCGCACTGGCGGGATTCCTGCCCCACAACCTCGCCCCCGCGCGGCTATACATGGGCGACGCGGGCTCGCTGGTGGTCGGCTTTTGGCTGGCGTGTTGCAGCTGCATGGTGACCTATGCGCCGGCCAGCGGCCTGCTGGGCGTGGGCTGGCTGATCCCGCTGTGCATCATGGCCGTGCCGATCTACGACACCTTCAGCGTGTTCTATCTTCGCTGGCGACGCGGCGAGAGCATCATGGTCGGTGACCGGCGACACTTTTCCCATCGGCTGTTGCTGCGCGGGCTGTCGGTCCGCCAGGCCGTCGCGACGATCTGCCTCGCCACGGCCGTGTCGTGTTCCGGCGCGGTGATCCTCGCATGCGCCAGCTCGCTACTGGTCGCGGGCATCGTCGGCCTGCAAATCGCGGCGGTGCTGATCCTCATCGGCATGCTCGAAGCGATCTGGAAAGTCGACATCGACTGACCCTCCCCTCTCCAAACAAAAACAGCCCCAAGGCATTCGCCCGGGGCTGTTGTTTTATTCGACGGAGGCCTAGTGAGTGGCCGGGGCCTGTTTGTTTTTCTTCTTATCCTTCTTTTTGACCTTCTCTTTTTTCGGTTTGGCTGGGCCGGATTTGCGCCTGGCGCAGACGTTCATGTCCCAGCCCTTCCACAAATCCGAAAGACGCGCGACGACATCGGGGTGCGCGGAGGCAATATTGTTCTGTTCGGCCTGGTCGTCCTTGATGTTGAACAGCATCCACTCGCCCTTGGTGTGCGGGCCGGAGAGAATCTGGCTGGTTGCTGTGCGGCCATTGGAATTCTTGCCCCGCACGAGTTTCCAGTCACCCATGCGCACGGCGCGGTCGCCGCCGAACTTCCAGAACATCGGCTTCTCGGCCCAGGGCGACTTGGCCTTGCCCGCGACCACGTCGAGCATGTTGTGCCCGTCGAGAATCGCATCCTCGGGGGCCTTGATCCCCGCGACGCTCAGGCACGTCGGCAGCACGTCGAGCGTCGAAACGATTTCCTTGCACACCGTGCCGGGCTTGAATGTGCCCGGGAAGCGCATCATCATCGGCACACGCAGGCCGCCTTCGAACATGACATATTTCGAACCGCGCAACGGCCGATTGCATGCACCCGTCAGCGGCGAGCCGCCATTGTCCGCGAAGAAGATCACCAGCGTATTTTCGTCGAGACCCATTTTGGTCATCGCGTCGAGCAGTCGGCCGATGTTGTCGTCGAGGCAGTTGAGGTTCGCGAGATAGTACCCGCGCATGTCCTTGTCATTGATCGCGCCGAGCTGATTGTACTTATTGTAGTATGCGCCATAGCGACCATTCTTGGCCGGATCGTAATTCGGAATCTTCTTCACGCCGTGCTTCTTGAGGTACTTGTCGGGCACTTCGTGAATGAGGTGGTGCACCGCGCTATAGCTCAGCGTGAGATACATCGGCTTTTCGCCGTCCTTGTGACGCTTGAGGAAGTCGATCGCGAAGTCGGTGAAGATGTTCGTCGTGTATCCGTCTTTGAAGCTCGCCCAGCCTTTGTTCTTGAGCAGTCGGCCCATCGCTGCACTTTTCCCGCGGGGATCGGGCGCCTTTTTTTCGGTCTCTTCGTCAAGCACGAAAAAGTCGTGCGCGTGGCTGGAGAAGCCGAGGAACTCGTCATAGCCGTGGTTCATCGGATTCTCGTGGGAGGTCGTGGAGTGATAGCCTTTGCCGTAGTCGCTCTTGCCGACCTTGCCGCAGACGTAGCCCGCTTTTTTGAGATATTGCGCGACGGTGGGAACGTTTACGGGCAGGCCCGGACCCCAGCTCGCAGCCGGATCCCAGCGCTGCTGATAGCGGCCTGTGTTCCAGCCTGCACGCGACGGGCTACACACTGGCGCGCTGACATAGCCGTTCATCAGCGCAACGCCGCCCTTGGCAATGCGGTCCATATGCGGCGTCTTGATGTCCTTGGCGTGGTGCGCGTAGGCCGACAGGTCGGCATAGCCCTGGTCGTCAGTGACGATGACGAGAATGTTGGGCTTCTTTGGTTTCGCGGGGGCGGTTGACTCGGCGAGTGCAGGCAGTGCGGCTGCGCTACTGGCAACACCGATCATTTTCAACATGGTTCTGCGATCAAGCATGGAAACTCCTTGTAGAAGGAAGGGGTCGTGTGTTCTTACGGGTTAACGAGAGCATACACGATACATTGCCCCTGCGTGAACTACAAAATGGGAAACCGCGCTATTCCGCGTCCTTTTCCAAATCCGACAACGTGCGATTTCGACCTTTACGCCAAGGCCGTGTAATCCTCGCCACCAGACGCAACAGGCCGTAGTAAACTAGCGAATTCCATCCAATGATCGGGACAAGAACCAGAATCACTAAGGGGATGTTATTGGGTGCCAACGCTCCTGGGACAAGAATTCCCAGTATCAAATGCAGGCCGCTGAACATCTCTTCCACCGGCCCCAAAGAACTGCCAGCGGATCTCATGAAATCTTGGATCAGCAAAAAATACGACACCACCGTACACACCAACGCAACGCCAAAGCAAAGCCAATATTGATTCTTCCTTCTCACACCGTTCTCTCTTCGTACGCCGCGCTATTCCGCGTCGTCGAGGCAGTGCCCGTCGACCTGGGTCTGGGCAATGGCCATCGCGACCGAATCATGAATCGGAATCAGCAGGTCAAGGCCCGTGACCTTCATCAAACCCTTGATGTCATTCGAGAGGCAGCAAAACGACAGGCTGCGGCGCTTGTCGTGCAGGCCCTTGCGGACGCGCAAAAGGTGAGCAATATTGGACGAGTTGATGAACGTCACGTTCTGGAAATTCAAAACGACGTGGTGCGGTGCGGCCTCTTCCTCGCTCATCAAATTGTCGAGATCCTCGGTGTATTGCGGATCATCGGCGAGGTCAACGATAATAATGTTGTCGGACCAATCTTGAATAGACATTTCGGTGCTCCTTCTAAATCGCGTTCGCGTTCTCTACAGTCCTGTTGCTCAATTCAGCATAGCGTCCCGCTGGGATGCTGTCAAGGATATATGAGGCCAGGCCTTGACATTCCCACCGACCTCGGCCACACTGTGGTATGCCATCCGCCGAAGCCATCTCGATTCGCAACGCCACCCAGCACGACGTGGGAACGATTTTGCAATTCATCCGCAAAATCGCCACATTCGAAAAGCTCGAAGGCGAGGTCGTCAACACCGAGCAACTTCTTCGCGCACATCTGTTTGGCCCGCACCCCGCCGCCGAATGCTTCCTCTTCGAAGACGACCGCAAGGCCATCGGCTTCGCGATTGTGTTCCGCACCTTCTCCACATTCACCGGGCGCGTGGGGCTGTGGCTGGAAGACCTTTACATCGACGAAGAGTACCGCCGCTGCGGCATCGGGCGGAAAGTCATTCGCTATCTGGCCGACCTTGCCCAAAAACGCGACTACGCCCGATTCGAGTGGACCGCGCTGAAATGGAACCAAAACGCCATCGACCTCTACCTCGACGAAGGGGCAACCAAGATGGACGACTGGGTCACCTTCCGCATGGACTTGGAGGACTAGCCGTGCTCGCGCACGCGGCCTCCGTCGCGCCCATTTCTCCGTGGCAACTGGTGGGGGCAATGGGACTGGTTCTCGCCGCGGCCGCGGTGAGTATGGTAATGAAGCTCGGGCTGGAAAAACGCCTCGCGCTCTCGGCGGCTCGCACCATCGTCCAGCTTCTGCTGCTGGGATATGTCCTGAGTGAAGTCTTTGCCCTCGACGCGCCGTGGGCCGTGGGCGCGGTGATCGCGGTGATGATTGCCACCGCTTCGCACGCCGCCGTCGCACGCACGAGCTACCGCTACAAAGGGGTCCACCTCACCAGTGTCATCACAATGTGCCTTTCGTCGCTGGTGGTCGCCACCACCGTCACCCAAGCCATCATTCAGGTCGACCCGTGGTACAAAGCGCAATATGTCATCCCCATGCTGGGCATGATCCTCGGCAACACACTCACGGGCATTTCGCTCTGTCTGGACTCGCTGCTGGAAGGCCTTCGCGAGCGGCGCGGCGAAGTGGAGATGATGCTCTCGCTGGGCGCGAACCGCTGGGAAGCGGCAAGGCCATTTTTGCGCGCCTCTGTCCGCAAGGGCATGATCCCGATCATCAATTCGATGATGGTCGTGGGCCTCGTGTCCCTACCGGGCATGATGACCGGCCAGATCATCAACGGCGGCAATCCGCCCATGGCCGCGCGATATCAAATCATCGTGATGTTCATGATCGCGGCCGCCTGTGCGCTCGGGTGTATGATCATCGCAAACCTCTCCGTGCGAAAACTGTTCAATACCCGCGACCAACTCCTCCACGACGCCATCCAAAAACGCGGATAATCGTTTCTCCTGCTAGCCTCTCGGGCTGCGGCCCCAGTGGAGTTTTTCGGCGAGGGTTTTGAAATAGGGTCGGCCAGGATTCGTCAACAGTAGCAATTTTCCCGGCAGCGGCCGAATGGTGATTTCGCTCTCCGCGCCCAGCGGCTGAACGATCTGCCCATCGATCAGCAGACTCGTGCCCTCGTTGGCGGCGTGGAGTTTCACAGAAATTTCGCCCTCGGCCGGCACAACCACAGGCCGTAGCGACAGCGTGTGCGGCGCGAGCGGATTGATCGCGATCGCCTCGACCGTCGGGTGGACAATCGCGCCGCCGGAAGACAGGTTATGGCCCGTCGAGCCCGACGGCGTCGCCACGATCAGGCCGTCACCGCGATAGTGCGCGATGCAGTCGCCCTCGTGCGCGGCCTCCAGCTCGATCATGCGGAACGGCGCGCCGGACGTGATCGTCACATCGTTGGCCGCGGGCGTAACACAGCCGCCGCAGTCGACCTCCAACATCAGTCGCCGCGAGACGCGCAGCTCGCCCGCGAGCGCGGCGTCGAACTGCTCGCGGAACTCGGCCACGCTGAACTCCGCGAGGAACCCGAGCTTGCCCATGTTCACGCCGAGGATCGGCATCGGCGAATGCGCCAGCGCACGGGCGGCCGCGAGGATCGATCCGTCCCCGCCGAACACCACGCACAGCGTCGCGCCGGCCGGGTCCAACTTCGCCGGCAGGTCTGCCAGCTCCGCGTCGGCCACAATGGCGCAACGCGATTCGATCCAAGGACGCAACTCGTCCAGCACCGCCGCCACGCCGGGCTTCTTGCGGTGCGCTACAATCAAAATGGAGGGGCGTTTTTCGCTCATCCCCCCAGAATAGCCGATTTCCGCGAAAAAGAAAGCCGAATTGCCCAATTTTTGAAGACGAATTGAACATATCTGATTGCGAAAATTGACCCTAGGGAGTAAGATCAAATCATGGCCCCGTTTCAAATTAAGCGGGGGAAACAAATCACCATAGAAGGGAATCACATGAACAAGTTCTTATATTTACTCCTGCTTGTTGCCTTCTCCGCAGGTTGCGTGGGGACCACGATCGTTGAGAAAAAACAAAGTGCCAAAACCCCTGAGGAGGCGTTTTCCATTTATCGAAAAGCAATGTTGGAAGGCGATCTTTCTCTTTATCATTCGATCACACACTACGATAAGGAGAATGTAAAAAATATTGATTTCGAATTTCGGGGCTGTCGCATGAGAACGCGGAACAGAGCGGCATATGAGAAGAAATTTTCTATAAATTGGGTCGACTACTTTTTTGAGATCAATGGAAAGGCTCTTGGCGCGATGTTCAAAGCGGTGAGCCCTTTTAAAGAGAGTGAAAGTTACAAACGTGAAAGTTACAAGAAAGGAACAGAAGGAGATGTGACGATTGTTTATTTTCAGGAAGAATCGGGCTATGGGTTCCGGTTTATCAAAGTTGGCGAGTTTTGGTTTTTGGATGGGAGCGCGAGTTTTTTTGATTCACTGAGAGAGAAAGAAAAGGAAATTCTCGCCTTTATTGAGAAAGAAGATGCCCTAATACAAAAATCGCCCACCGCGATAAAATTGATTAAGGAGTTGTTCCCCTCCCATTACAAACCGAGTGAGGGGAAATAAATCGGGGGCACTCCTAAGGTGAGAGAGCAGGGCCCTTTTTTCCATCATTGTGCTCAATGTAGTTGCATTCATTTCGAAATTTGATACAATCCGCGCCGGTATATCTGCGCTTTCTGTGCGCACCGACCCCCACGGCCTCCTCCAAGGAACGACCATGACCACGAACATCCCCAACGAAGCACTGAAACGAACCCACACCTGCGGCCAGCTCCGCGCAAGCGACGACGCCCAAACCGTCACGCTGTGCGGCTGGGTCCAAAGCTACCGCGATCACGGCGGCGTGGTCTTTATCGACCTGCGCGACCGCGACGGCATTACCCAGGTCGTCTTCGACCCCGATGCCGGCGAGCAGCAGCACTCCCTCGCGCGCCACCTGCGCGACGAATGGGTGATCTCGATCACAGGCGTCGTCCGCAGCCGCGGCGAAGATCGCGCCAACGACAAACTCGGCACCGGCGAAATCGAAGTCTTCTCCAAGAACCTCATCGTGCTCAACCGCAGCGAGCCCGTGCCGTTCCAGCTCGACGAACACCACACCACCGGCGAAGAAAATCGCCTTAAATATCGCTACATCGACATGCGCCGCCCCGCGATGAACAACGCCCTGCGCATGCGCCACGCGATCACCAAAGCGATGCGCGACGTCCTCGACGCGCGCGGGTTTGTCGACGTCGAAACGCCGATGCTCTGCAAGTCCACCCCCGAAGGCGCACGCGATTTCCTCGTGCCCAGCCGCATGAGCCGCGACGGATTCTACGCCCTGCCCCAGAGCCCCCAGCTCTTCAAGCAGATCCTCATGGTCGGCGGCATCGACCGCTACTACCAGATCGCGCGCTGCTTCCGCGACGAAGACCTCCGCGCCGACCGCCAGCCCGAATTCACGCAGCTCGACATCGAAATGAGCTTCGCGACCGAGCAGGACGTGATGGACACCACCGACGAAGTCCTCCGCAAGGTCACCGCCGCGTGCGACATCGACTATCCCGAAACCGTCGCCGTGATGACCTATGAAGAAGCGATGCGTCGCTTCGGGTCCGACCGGCCTGACCTGCGATTCGGCATGGAACTGTGCGACATTTCCGACCTCGTCGCCGACAGCGAATTTGGCGTCTTCAGTGGCGCAGTCAAAAATGGCGGCACGGTCCAGTGCATCGTCGTCCCCGGCGGCGCGGACATGACCCGCAAAGAAACCGACGGCCTGGCCGACTGGTCCAAGGGCTTCGGCGCCAAGGGCCTGGCCGTGACCAAGGTCGCCGAATCGGGCGACGCGTTCGAAACCGGCATTGCGAAATTCATCAACCCCCTCGCGGCCTCGCTGATCGAGCGCACTGGCGCAAAACCCGGCGACCTGCTGGCCTTCGGGGCCGACGTAATGCGCGTCGTCCGCCGCGTGCTCGGCGAATTGCGCTGCAAGCTCGCACGCGAACGCGACATGATCGACCCGGCCGCGTTCGAATGGCTGTGGGTGACCGAGTTCCCGATGTTCGAACACGACGACGAAGCCGGCCGACACGTCGCGTTGCACCACCCATTCACCGCGCCCTTCGCCGAAGACTGGGATGCGTACCAAGCCGAGCCGACCAAAATGCGCAGCCGCGCGTATGACATCATCTGCAACGGGCTCGAGCTCGGCGGCGGGAGCATCCGTATCCACACGCCGGAAATGCAGAAGGCCGTCTTCAACTTCCTCAGCATCTCCGACGAAGAGGCCGAAGAGAAATTCGCGTTCCTCCTCGACGCACTGAAATATGGCGCACCGCCGCACGCGGGACTCGCGCTCGGGCTTGACCGCGTCGTGATGGTCATGCTGAACCTGCCGTCGATCCGCGACGTCATTGCGTTCCCCAAAACGCAAAAGGGCAGCTGCCCGATGACCGCCGCGCCGGGCATCGTGGACGAAGAGCAGCTCACCGAGCTATCCCTCCAGATGATCCCCGAAGAAGGTTCAAAAACCGCCCCCGCCGACAAGGCCGAAGAGGCCGACCCCCTCGCCGGAATGCTGTAAGAAGCAGGTGGCAAGGGAATAGGTCATAGGCTGCCGAAAAACAGAAGAAACAAACATCAGGCGGGCCATTCGGTCCGCCTTTTTTATGCCCACAAAGCCCGATGCGCATAAAAAAACCCGCAAGTCGTGAAACTCGCGGGTCGTGGTAGCGACTGGATTCGAACCAGTGTAGGCTTACGCCGTCAGATTTACAGTCTGATGCCTTTGTCCACTCGGCCACACTACCGTGGGGGCGGATAATAATACTCATTCCGCGAAAATTGTCAAGGGCTTTTCGCACCAGAGGAAAACAATTTCTCGCCCGGGCTCTCTCCGCCCACAAAAAAGCCGCCCCCTCAGCGCAAACCGGAAGAAATGGGCTGAATTGCAAAGGCGATTTCCCGCCGACAAGACTCCCCTCATTTTTTCGGCCCAATTCCACCTTTCGCGCCACGGGGAATTCGGGTATCCTCTGGGCATGCAGACCCTCACACAAATTCGAGAGATTCTCGCACGGTTCTCCGCGCGCCCCATGCACCGCTTCGGGCAGAATTTCATGATCGATCTCAACACGATGAAGAAGATCGTCGACGCCGCACACATCCCCGCCAGCGCGACCGTTCTCGAAGTCGGCCCGGGCACGGGCAGCCTCACCGAAGAGCTTGTCGCGCGCGCCAACAAAGTCGTCGCAGCCGAGATCGACCGCAACCTTTCCGCCCATCTGCGCGACCATTTCGCCGACGCCCCCAGCTTTTCCCTCATCGAAGGCGACGCCCTCGCGGGCAAACACGCCCTCGCGCCGGCCATCCTCGAAGCCGTCGCGCCGCGTTGCCATCTCGTCGCGAACCTCCCCTACAACATCGCCACGCCGCTGATCGCCGAAATGCTCAACGAGTCCCACCAATCGCTCTCCCGGCCGGGCGTCTGCTTCGAGCGGATGACCTTCATCGTCCAAAAAGAAGTCGCCCGCCGCATGGGCGCAACCGTGGACAACCCCAGTGACTACGGCATGGTCTCGATCCTCATTGGAATTCTGGCCGACGTCAAACTTGGCAAAGTGATTCCGCCAGGCGCGTTCTATCCGCCGCCGAAAATCGACTCCCAGATCGTTCGCATCGACTTCAACCCCATCAAGGCCGAACGCCTCAAATCGCTCGAAACTCTTCAGGCGCTCCTGCGACAATGCTTCACCCAACGACGCAAAAATGTCCTTACCACGGCCAAATCCCGCGCCGCCGCGTTCGACAAACCCACCCTCGCCGCCGCGCTCGATGCCGCCAACGTCCCCCACGACCGCCGCGCCGATGCCCTTTCGCCGGATGAATTCCTCGCCGTCGTCAACGCGCTGAGCGAACAACCCAGCCTCGAGCAATAACCCCAATTCTGCAATCCTCTCACTTCAGGCGCGTTCTACTACAGAACCACAAGGAGATTCGACGATGCGATCCAAGTTCTACCTCACCGGAACCGTTCTTTTGCTCATGCTGGTTTCCGTTTCGTCCGCCGCCCCAAAGAAAAAGGCCAATTCCCTGCCCGCCAAGGCCATCTCCTCGAAGATTCTTCGCGGCGGGGGGGCCGCCGGGCAAACGCTGACGGTCGACGTTTCCGGCTGGACCGATCTCTACCTGATGGCCACCATTGGCGGCGACAGCTTCCGCTCGGACCAGGCGATCTGGGGCAACCCAATGCTGACCGACACCGACGGCGATACCGCTTCGCTGACCACGCTGAAACCCTCCAAGGTCCAGGTCGGCTGGGGCAAGCTGCTCAAGAACAAAAATTACCAGGACCTGCCGCTGTTGATTGGCAAGACCGCCTACGCCAAGGGCTTTTGGGCGCACGGCCCGAGCTTGTTACACTTCAAGCTCGGCGGCAAGTACAAATCGTTCACCACCGACGTCGGAATCGATGCAGGTGCGGGCGAAGTTGCGAGCTGCCAGTTCGTGATCTCCCCCACCCGGCCCAATTTCCTCGCCGCCAAACACGCCAAGGGCAGCAAGGGCAAGAAACCCGCGCCCAGCGAAAAGCCCGCCAAGGCCCGCCCCGCAGGATTGGGCGAATGGAAGCTCGACCCGGCCTCGATCAAAGCCGCGATTGAAGAACTCGAAACCACCTTCGCCAGCGACTACCCCAACGCAGAGGACTATCTCTCGAAACTCGAAGCGATCACGGCCGCCATCAAAGACAACACCCCCACCGCCGCACAAACCAAAGCCCTGCGCGCGCTGCAAACCAAAGCGCTGCTGGCCAACCCCCTGCTGAGTTGCCAAAAGCTGATGCTCGTGCGCCGCAAAGGCCCGGCCATGGGCCTCACCAACAACTGGAAGTCCAACAGTTCCATCTCGCGCAAAGGCTTCAGAGACGAACTCGTCGTCCTCAGCCCCATCGCCCCTGGCGGCAAATACACCTCGCTCTACAAGTCCCCCCGCGGCAGCGCCATCACCGACGTCGACCTCGAGTTTGACGGCGACAAGGTGATGTTCAGTGCCGTCAACGCAAAAAACCGCTGGACCCTTTTCGAGATGAACCTCGCCACCAAGGCCGTCGTCGAACTCAAACTCACCTCCGAAGCCGACGTCGACAACTATGACTCGTGCTACCTCCCCAGCGGCGACATCCTCTTCCAGTCCACCGCGACCTACCTCGGCGTGCCGTGCGTCTATGGCAGCAGCCACGTCACCAACACCTACAAGCTCACCCGCACAACCGGCAAAATCCGCCAGCTCACCTTCGACCAGGAACACAACTGGAACCAGAACGTGATGCCCAATGGCCGCATCCTCTACCAGCGCTGGGAATATTCTGACCTGCCCCACTCCAACAGCCGCTTCCTCATGCAGATGAACCCCGACGGTACCGGCCAGGCCGAATTCTACGGCAGCGGGTCCTACTTCCCCAACTCGATTTTCTATCCGCGCGTGATGCCCGGCACGACCAACAAAGTCGTCGGCATCGCCACCGGCCACCACGGCACAATGCGCTCGGGGCGCATGATCGTGTTCGATCCCAAGGTCGGCACGCGTGAGAATACGGGTTGCGTCCACGAGTTCCCCTATTCCAAGCGCCCGGTCACCCGCAAAATTGCCGACCGGCTCGTCGATGGCGACTGGCCGAAATTCCTCCACCCCTTCCCCCTGAGCGAGTCGCACGTCATCGCGGTCGCCCAACTCTCCCCGCGTAGCCCGTGGGGGGTCTACCTCGTGGACACCCACGACAACATGGTCCTCATCAAGACCACCGAGGGCGGCCTTATTCCCGTCGAGCCGATCCTCCTGCAAAAAACCAAGCGTCCACCGGTGATCCCCACAAAGGTCGACCTCACCCAAAAACACGCCAACGTCTACCTCGCCGACATCTACACGGGCCCGGGCCTCAAGGGGGTCGAGCGTGGCACGGTCAAACAGCTCCGCCTGATCACCTACCACTTTGGCCCGCGCGATTTTGGCGGCCTGTATGGTTCGATTGGCCTGGACGGCCCGTGGGACATCAAACGCGTGATCGGCACGGTCCCGGTCGAGCCCGACGGCAGCGCCTCGTTCAAGATTCCTGCCAACCTTCCGATTTCGCTTCAGCCGCTCGACAAAGATGGCCAAGCCCTGCAGGTCATGCGAAGCTGGTTCGTCGGCATGCCCGGCGAAAACGTCAGCTGCGTTGGCTGTCACGAACCTTCGACCCAGGTCGCACCCGTCAGCGTCACCGTCGCCTCGCGCCGTGCGCCCGACGACATGAGCAAGTGGCGCCCGAAGGACTACAACTTCTCGTTCAGCCGCGAAATTCAGCCCATCCTCGACCGCCGCTGCGTTGGCTGCCACGATGGGACCAAGGCCGGCCGGCCCTACTTCAAGGGCGACACCAAGTTCAAATGGAAGTCTGACCTCAAAGGCAACGTGGGCTATAAAATCGCGGGTGACCGCTGGACCCAAAGCTACTACGACCTGCACCTCTACGTCCGCCAGCCTGGCATCGAGAGTGACCTGCAGACGCTTAAGGCGATGGAATTTACGGCCGACGGATCCGAGCTGATCCAAATTCTCCGCAAGGGTCACCACGGCGTAGAGCTTTCCGCCAAGGAATACCGCTCAATCTTCACATGGATCGACCTCAACACGCCCTACTATGGCAACTGGTCGGAAATGATCGGTGCCAAGAAGGCCGTCGCGATGACCAAAAAAGGCCGCGCCGCCAGAGCAAAGTACGCGCCCGGATTCGACATCGACTATGAAGGCGGCCTGCCACCGATCCCCAAGAACATCAAGTTCGAAAAACCCACCGGCAAAAAACCGCCCAAGCTGGCGATACCTACCCTCAATGGCTGGCCTTTGAACACTGCCAACGCCAAGGCCAAGCAACTCGCCGCCGCCAAAGCCCTCGGCCTGGCCAAACCGGAAAAGCTCATCAAACTCCCCAACGGCGACACGGTCAAGCTCGTGCTGATCCCGGCTGGGACGTTCGTGATGGGCTCGGCCACCCACGCTTCGGAAGCACCCAAGGTCGTCACCATCGACAACCCCTTCTGGATATCCGCGACGGAAATCACCAACACACAGTACAAGGCCTTCGCGCCCAACCACGACAGCCGCGAAGAATCGCGCCACGGCTACCAGTTCGGCGTGCTCGGATTCCAAACCCAACGCGACAACCAACCCGTCGTCCGCGTCAGCCACACCGAAGCGATGGCGTTCTGCACATGGCTCGCGAAGAAAACCAACACC
>JABGPZ010000021.1 GCA_018644725.1 Phycisphaerales bacterium | reverse complement strand
ACGAGCCACCTATGACATGACAAAAAATTTACAGAAAAAAACTTGCACAGCCAATCTGACCAGTCTAGAAACCTTGGACATTCGCGAGAACCCGCTAACCCAACTTCCCACATCAATCAGAGATCTGACCAATCTGCATGATTTGGACATCAGGGGATGTCACGAACTGCCCCAACTTCCCGAACCAATCAGAAAACTGACCAATCGGGATGTTGTGAGCATCACGTATGGCACTAAGCGGACCTAACTTCCCCCATCAATCAGAGATCGGACGGATATCATCATCAAATGAGCCTTGTAGGGCGAGTAACTTGTTGCCCGCCTGTCACTCGTCAATGTGTTCCGCATCATCACCATGATTCGATGGTACTCCCTCTGACTCGGCCTTGCAAACGAAACATAGAAATATATTGAAAAACAGGCCGTAAGAGGTCGTTTTCGCGCCGTTTTGACATGATTCGGTGTTGCATTGGCCGAAGGGTTGGGCTATACTTTGGACTGAAAATCACCTCAAAAACAGCCCCGCCGACATGACAAGCACGCCGGATGTGCTTTTTGTCTCGGCCAAAGGATTCTCCCCATGGCAACACCCAAAGCACTCGTCCTGCGCACCGCAGGGACCAACTGCGACCGCGAAACCGAATACGCCCTCCAGCAAGCCGGCTTCGAAGTCGAACGCATCCACGTTTTCCGCATCATGGAAACCCCCACACTGCTCGAGAAATTCCAATTCCTCGTCGTGCCGGGCGGATTCAGCTATGGCGACGACGTGGCCGCGGGAAAAATCCTCGCCAACCAAATGCTCCACGCCCTCGCCGAGCCGCTCAACCGCTTCGTCGAAGCGGGCAAGCTGGCACTGGGGATCTGCAACGGGTTCCAGGTGCTCATCAAGTCCGGCCTGCTGCCCTGGGGCAACGTCAACACCGAAGAGGCCAACCGCGACGCAACGCTCGCGTGGAACGACTGCGGCATGTTCAAATGCAAATGGGTCCACATGAGCTGCGACAGCCAGAAGTGCGTCTTTTTGCCCCATGGCGAAGTCATCGCCCTGCCCATGGCACACGGCGAAGGCAAATTCGTCACCGCCACGCCCGAGATTCTCGCGACGATCCAGCAGCAAGACCAAGTCGCGCTGCGCTACTGCGACGAAGCGGGCACCATCGGCGGCGCGCCCAACCCCAACGGCTCGATGGATGACATCGCCGGCCTGTGCGACCCCACCGGCCGCGTGCTCGGCCTGATGCCCCACCCCGAACGATTCGTCGAAACCATCCACCATCCCCAGTGGACCCGCAAAGACATCCGCCGCGCCGACGGGCGACTCTTCTTCGACGGCGCCTACAGCCACCTGACACAATAACACTACTGCTGCTCCGGCGGCAATTCAATCTCCCTCCCCACCCCGAGGACTACTAATATGATTCAACTCTACTGGAAAAACGCGACGAGCAAGGTTGTCGGCGAGCACGGCATCAGCCCGCAAGATCTCGCGACGATCGAGCCGAAGATCAACAACGCACTGGAAACGGTGCTCAACCAGTGCAAGTCTGGCCGGCTTGGCTATGTCAAGCTGCCGACGCACCCGACGTACGCGGCCGAGGTCAAGGCCCTCGTCGAGAAGCACAAAGACGCGACGGACCTGATCGTCCTCGGCATCGGCGGCAGCGCGCTGGGCAACATCGCCCTCCAGAGCGCACTGAACCCCGCGACGTGGAACCTGATGAGCGACCGCAAGCGCAAAGGTCCGCGACTGTTCGTGATCGACAACGTCGACCCCGCAGCCGTCAACGACGTAATCAAGATCATCGGCCGCCGTCTCAAGACGACGGTGGTGAACGTGATTTCCAAGTCCGGCGAGACGGCCGAGACCGCCAGCCAGTTCATGATCTTCCGCGAGTTGATGCGCACCAAGCTCGGCGAAGGCTTCGCCAAGCAGATCGTCGCGACGACCGACGCAAACAAAGGCACGCTGCACTCGATCGCCAAGGCCGACGGCTATGACATGCTCGTCGTGCCCGACGACGTGGGCGGACGCTTCAGCGTTCTCTCGCAGGTGGGCCTGTTCAGCGCCGCGCTCTGCGGCATCGACATCGACGAGCTCCTCGCCGGCGCCCAGGCCATGTACGAACGCTGCCAAAACCTCACGCTGGTGGAAAACCCCGCAGCGATGCTCGCAGCGATCAAATATGTCATGACCACCGAAAAGGGCAAACCCATGCACGTGATGATGCCCTATTCCAACCGCCTGTACATGCTGGCGGACTGGTACCGGCAGCTCTGGGCGGAATCGCTCGGAAAGCAATATGACCGCGACGGCAGCGAAGTGTTCGTTGGCCCCACGCCGATCAAAGCGCTCGGCACGACCGACCAGCACTCCCAGGTCCAGCTCTATCGCGAAGGCCCGAACGACAAATTTACGCAGTTCATCGAGGTCAAAAAGCACCCCAAGGACATCCGCATGCCGGACGTCTTCGGCGACGTGCCTGGCCTGAGCTATCTGCGCCGCGAGAAAATGTCCAAGCTGCTCAACGCCGAGAAGGTGGCCACGGAATATGCGATGGCCATTTCCCAGCGCCCCAGCGTCACCCTCAAACTCGATGCAATCAACGCCACCAACATCGGCGAATTCCTGATGCTCTACGAAATCGCGACCTCGCTGATGGGCGAAATGCTCGGCATTGACCCCTACGACCAGCCGGCCGTCGAACTCGGCAAACAGGCGACCTTCGCACTGATGGGCCGCGACGGATACGAAGACATGGCCAAGGCCATCCGCCCCTTCACCCGCCTCGACAAAAAATATCTGTCGTAAGGCCAAGGAACTCCAAACGCAAAACTGGCGAGCCTCACAGCTCGTCAGTTTTTTTATGCCGAGAGTGTCAGCCGTCGCTTGCGATCAGCAGTAGCGTATCGCTGGTGGCGGGATCGGTGTTCTCCAGGTCCAAGCCGCCAAAGGTTCGCACCTCGCCGAACCCCGCGCGACCAAGCGCGACGGAAAGCTCCTCGCGCGTGTACGGCCAGAGCAGGGTCGAGTTCAACTCGCGCCCAGGCGGCGACACGCCGTGGTCCAATTCGAGACAGTTAAACCGCACGAGCGGCGGAATAAATTCATACGAGCGGATGTATTCGCGATCTCCGTCGCGGCTGGTGCCAACGTGGGTCTCTTGCTGGGCGAGAATCGCGTCATAGTTCAGCAGGTGGATCACGACGCGGCCGCCGGGTGCAAGCGCCTCACGGAACCCCACCAGCGTCGCATTGAGCGATTCGGGCGAAAGCAGGTGCGGCAGCGTATTGCCCATGCACAGCAGCAGGTCAAACCCGCCGCCGACGTCCTCTGGTAAATGTTCCATGCTCCCCGAAATAAAGTGCACGTCGAGGCCAAGCTCGTGCCCATTTTTACGCGCTTTGTTGAGCATGACGGCGGAAAGGTCCACGCCCGTCGCGCGTACGCCCCGCCTCGCCAGCGCCAGCGCATAGCTCCCCGTGCCACAGCCGATATCCAACGCCGTCGCGACAGAAAACCGCAACAGCAAATCCTCGACGAATCCTCCCGCGCGCTCCAGGCGAGCATCAAACGAGAACATGCCATCATACGACCCGGCGATTGCATCGTAGAATTCTTCGGCAGAATGGAGTGGCTTCTGTGTCATCAAGACATTGTAGCCACCCTCGGTGAGAACTCTTCGATCTTTTTTCTTTTCGGGGCGAGGATTTTTGATAGAATGGCAGACTGTGAAAGCATGTCCTGAAGACTCCCGAAGGAGAATTCGATGAAACGACAATTCATGCTGCCCATTCTTGCGTTGACCCTGTCTTTGCTTTCCTCCTGTGGCCCCCAGCCCCCCGCCGCCCAATCGCCCGCGACCAAGGCCGCACCAACGTCGGCCGCGCCCTCCAAAATCCGGTCCTACCCCGCCATCAAACCCAAGGGCCCCGCCGCGACCCAATCCGCCACGCACACCTCCAAGGTCCACCCCTTCGCCGACCGCCTCGAATGGAAAGGCCTTGCGATTGCCTCGCCGGGCTATCACGTCTGGGGCAGCTCGCCGGTGATCGGGCCCAAGGGCAAGGTCCACATTTTCGCGTCACGCTGGGCAGCCAAAGGCGGCGTCGATCACAGCTGGCTCAGCACGTCGGAAATCGCACATTACGTCGCCGACAAGCCCGCCGGACCGTTCCAATTTGTTGATGTCGCACTCAAAGGGACCGGTAAGGACACCTGGGACCGCTACGCCCCGTGCAATCCGGTCGCGGTGAAAGTCGACGGAAAATACGTCCTGTTCTATATCGCCACACCCGGCGGTATCAGCGAGGGCATGGCCAAACACACCCCGCCCCAACGCATTGGCATGGCCACGGCCGACTCCCCCAACGGGCCGTGGAAAAAAGTTGGCAACGGCGGCCTGATCCTCTCCCCCTCGACCGACCCGGCGCACTGGACCTATCGCGCGAGCAACGGTGTGACCAATCCCGCGTTCGTCAAAGCCCCCAACGGGAAGTACCATCTCTACTTCAAGTCCGCCAGGTCGCGAATGGGTCTTGCCATCGCCGACACTCTGGAAGGGCCCTACGTCCACACCAAAGACCCCGTGACGAAAAACGATACCGTCATCGAGGACGGCTACGCATTCGTTCAGAATGGGCGATTCCATCTCCTCACGACCGACAACCACGGCATCCTCGAACGCGGCGGCGGCATCCTCTGGTCGTCGGCCGACGGCAAGAATTTTGACACGCGCGAAAAGGGCTTCCACCTTCTGCCGGCCTATCTCCCCGATTCGATGGGCTATCCCAAGGGGCTCAAGCGCCACTACGGCGGCAAGCCGAAATTCGAGCGGCCACAGATCCTGATGATCGACGGAGAACCCGCATGGATCTACATGCCGTCCGGCCAGGCGGTCTTCGGCCACCGCGGCACGACGAGCTATGTCCTGCGCATTCGTAGCGAGGCCGAATTGAAAACGCTACTCGCGAAGCAGCAAGCCCAGCGCGAGCGCGCTGCCGGGCTGACCGTGCTGAACTACAACGTCTATAATGGGTTCAATCGCGCCCGGTCGTTCAAGGACACCGCCGCGTGGATCCGCCGCCAAACCCCCCAGATCGTCGCGCTCCAGGAACTCGTGGGCTGGAAGGAATCACGCCTGAAGACGGCCGCCAAATCCTGGAACCATCCCTACGCCGCCACGCTCAAACAAGGCGGCTACAATATCGGCCTGACCTCCAGTCAACCCATCGAAGTCGTCAATCGCGTCCGAGGCGGATTCCATCACGGCTACCTCCACTGCCGCACCCACTCCATGGATGTGATCGTCACGCACCTTTGGCCGGGGACGCGCCGAGGACAACTTCTCGAAGCGAGTGCCCTGAAGACTCTCGTCACCACTCTCGAACAACAGGGCCGCACCGTCATCCTCATGGGCGACTTCAACGCCCACAGCCAGGCCGACAAAACCATGCTCGACCAGCAGGCACCCCTGCTCGCGCGCCGCCTTGTCGGGGATCAAAAACGCCCACCCGCAGACCGCTTCATCAAAAACGGCGTCTTCACCTATGACGTGATGAATACGATTTTTCAGACCTCCCTACGCGACGTGGTTCGTGAACAATTCGACGCCCAAACAACCGCCAAGCTCCATTCGCTCGGCTCGTTCCCCACACTCATCCTCCCTCACAGCAATTCCCCGCGCCTGCAACGAGGGTTCCTCGAACGCATTGACTTCATTCTCACCACGCCCGACCTGGCCAACCGATGCACCCACGCCGAAGTCTGCCGCAAGGCGATTTTGAACTCCTTCAGCGATCACTATCCCATCATTGCCAAATTCACATACCCGCCGGCCAAACCATCAAAAACACCGTAAGGACTCTATACGATCTCGATTGGTTTCTCTTGCCCATACGAGTCCAGAGATTCTTCAAAATCGAGGCAACACTCCCTGCACACCTCGATGGTCCGATGAGGGTACTGAATTTTAGCTTCCAGAAATGCCGTGTGCGAATTGGGTACATCCCCCATAAATTCACGCGCGCCTGCAGGAGGCAACTTTGCACATACCGCCGAATGGATCTGGTAGATTTCCGCCACTCCATGTTGACTTCGACTTACATAATACCGCATGGTTTCACCAGTTTTCCCTTTCTGGCCTGATGGCCTCGCGTCCCCTTCTCTCCAGAAGGAACCCTTATGGGTTCTTTGAATAATAGCGTTTCGACTTTGAGTATTGTATAATGCGGT
>JABGPZ010000059.1 GCA_018644725.1 Phycisphaerales bacterium | reverse complement strand
GACGAAGGCTACGTCTACGTCCGCGTGGAATATCCCCTCGCCGTGGAACACCTCCGCAAAGCCGTCGCCGATGCCGAGACCATTGGCCTGCTGGGCGAGAACGTCTTCGGCAGCGGCCAAGCGTTCAACATCATTGTTATGGAAGGCGCGGGCGCGTTTGTCTGCGGCGAAGAAACCGCCCTGATGGCCTCCATCGAAGGCAAGCGCGGCATGCCCAATCCCAAGCCCCCCTTCCCCGCCGAGCGCGGGCTGTGGGACAAGCCCACCGTCATCAACAACGTCGAAACTCTCGCGGCGATTCCCATGATCCTCGCGGACGGGCCCGACCAATTCAAATCGGTCGGCACGGAATCGTCCCCCGGCACGAAGACCTTCGCGCTCACCGGCCACGTCGCGAACACCGGCCTGATCGAAGTACCCCTCGGTACGACGCTGCAGGAAATCGTCTACGAAATTGGCGGCGGGATCATCAACGATCAAGGAACATTGATCGACGAACCGTTCAAGGCCGTGCAAATCGGCGGCCCCTCGGGCGGTTGCCTCACGGGCGAACATCTCGATCTGCCGCTGGACTTCGACAGCCTCCAAAGCGTCGGCGCTATGGTTGGCTCGGGCGGGCTGGTCGTGATGAATCAAGCGACCTGCATGCTCTCGATCGCGCACTTCTTTATGCAGTTCACGCAGAACGAATCGTGCGGAAAGTGCGTGCTCTGCCGCGAAGGCACACGCCAGATGCTCGGCCTGCTCGACGACGTGATCGGAGGCGAAGCAACCCCCGCAACGCTCGACCAGCTCCGAACCCTCGGCGAGGCCGTCAAGGTTGGCTCGCTGTGCGGGCTGGGCAAAACCGCGCCGAACCCGGTGCTGGCGACGCTGAAACAGTTCCCCGAAGAAGCCGCCGCGCACGTCGAAGACAAGCGCTGCCCGGCCGGGCGATGCAAAGCGCTGGCCATGCCCGAGATCGTTGCCGACCTCTGCAAAGGCTGCACCCTCTGCAAGCGAAAATGCCCCGTCGACGCCATCGAAGGCGACGTCAAACAGCCACACACCATCGACGCAGAACTCTGCATCCGTTGCGGCGCGTGCGCCGAGGCATGCAACTTCAACGCCGTCACCGGACTGTAACCCCAACACCCCTCTCCACGGAGATTCCTCATGGCACCCACCGACACCCTCATCATCAACGGCCAAGAAACCCCCATCGACGGCGCGAAAAACGTTCTGGAACTCACCCGCCGCATGGGCATCGAAATTCCCACCTTCTGCTACCACAGCGAACTGAGCGTCTATGGCGCGTGCCGCCTGTGCCTGGTCGACATCGAAGGCCGCGGCGTCGTTGCGAGCTGTTCCACGCCAGCCACTCCCGGCATGGTCGTCCGCACACACACCTCCCAGGTGCGCGAAATTCGCAAGATCACCATGGAGCTGATGCTGGCCAATCACGAGCAGCAATGCCCCACCTGCACCAAGGCCGCGAGCTGCAAGCTGCAGGACCTCGCCCGCAAGGTCGGCGTCGACGAAGTGCGCTTCAAACCCACCGTCCGCGACGAACCTGTCGACCACAGCTCGGTCTCGCTCGTGCGCGATCCCAACAAGTGCATCCTCTGCGGCGACTGCGTGCGGATGTGCCACGAGGTCCAGTCCGTCGGCGCGATTGACTTCGCCCACCGCGGCTCGGACGTGTCGGTTCTGCCGGCATTCGGCAAAGGCCTCGACGACGTCGAATGTGTCCACTGTGGCCAGTGCGCACGAGTCTGCCCCACGGGTGCGCTGACTCCCGCGCCGCAAATCGACAATGTGTGGGCCGCCCTGGAAGACCCCAACACCACCGTCATCGCCCAGATCGCCCCGGCCGTGCGCGTCGGCATCGGCGAATGCTTCGGCCTCGAGCCCGGCAAGGTCCTCACGGGTCAAATCGTCGCGTCGCTCAAAGCGATGGGGTTTGACGCGGTCTACGACACCTGCTTCACCGCCGACCTGACCGTCCTCGAAGAAGCGACCGAATTCCTCAAACGCTACCAAGCGGGCGACAATCTGCCGCAATTCACCTCCTGCTGCCCGGCCTGGGTGAAAACCACCGAGCAATATTACCCCGAATTGCTGAACAACCTCAGCACCTGCAAAAGCCCCCAGGGCATGTTCGGCTCGCTCGCCAAATCCGTCCTGCCCGACCAGCTCGGCATCGACAAGAAGAATCTCTTCGTCGTTTCCATCATGCCCTGCACCGCCAAAAAGTTCGAAGCCCAGCGCGACGAACTGGCCACCGATGGCGATGCGGATGTGGACGTGGTGATCACCACCCAAGAACTTGGCCGCATGATCGAACAGGCCGGCCTGCAGTTTGAGTCCCTCGCCCCCGCGAGCCTCGACATGCCGTTCGGATTCAAAACCGGCGCGGGCATTCTCTTCGGCAACACCGGCGGCGTGACCGAAGCAGTCCTTCGCTTCGCCTACGAAAAGGCGACTGGCAAGCGGTTGGAGAACGTCGAGTTCCACAATCTTCGCGGCCAAGAAGGCATCCGCACCGCGACGATCGACCTCGGCGACAAAGTGCTGACGGTCGCCATCGCCCACGGCCTGGCCAACGCGCGAATCCTCGCCGACCAGGCCCAGCGCGGCGAATGTGCATTCGACCTTGTGGAAGTGATGGCGTGTCCAGGCGGCTGCGTCAACGGCGCCGGCCAACCCTATACGCCCGACGAAACCGCGCGCCACAAACGCGCCCAAGGCCTCTACGACACCGACCGCACCCTCCAGCTGCACAAGTCCCAGGACAATCCCATGCTCGCGGAGTGCTACGAAACGCACCTCGGTGAAATCGGCGGCCACACCGCCCACGAACTATTGCACACGAGCTATGAAAATCGCCGGCCTCACCTCGACGGCACGCTCGAGTTGCACACCGGCCAAGACGAAGCGAAACTCGAAGTCGCCGTCTGCCTCGGCACGGGATGCCACGTCAAGGGCAGCCACTCGCTGATTCGCAAAATCATCGACTGGCTCAAGGCCGAACATCTCCACCAGGCCGTCGATGTCCACGCAACGTTCTGCTTCGAAGGCTGTCAGGAAGCGCCCAACGTCCGCGTCGGCGACGAGCTGATTTCCGCCGCCACGCTTGAACGCGTCCAAGAAGCCATCCAGCTTGAACTGGCCTCCATCGCCAACGGAGCCCCCGCCTAAGGACACCATGCCCACGACACTTCAACATCCCGTTGTCTTCACCGACAAGGCCAACTGCCGCGACTGCTATCGCTGCTTGCGCCAATGCCCGGTCAAGGCCATCCGCATGGCCGACTCGCAGGCGCGGGTCGACCCCGAGCGCTGCATCGCGTGCGGGACGTGCATCCGCCAATGCCCCCAAGGTGCCAAGCAATACCGCCAAGACCTTCCTCGCGTCCAGCAATGGGCTCGCGAGGGACGGCCTCTCGCGGCGAGCCTTGCGCCGTCGTTTGTCGCTGCGTTTGCGCCCGAGCATCACAAGCGATTGATCTCGGCATTGCGGAAATTGGGATTTGGATTCGTGGCCGAAACGGCCGTAGGGGCATGGTCTGTCGCGCAACAGGTCGCAACGATTGCACAGGCCGAACCCAACCGCGCCCACATCTGCACGGCCTGTCCTGCGGCGGTGAACTATGTCGAACACTACTACCCGGATCTGAGCGATCAACTCATGCCGCTGGCCTCGCCGATGGCAGCCCACGGCCGACACCTTGCCGAGCAGCTCGGGGAAGAGACCAAGCTTGTCTTTCTCGGCCCGTGCGTCGCAAAAAAAGACGAAGCCAATCGCGCCAGCAATCCCATCGACTGCGCCTTGACCTTTGCAGAACTGCGAAGCTGGCTGGAGCAGGAAGACATCGATCTCAACACTCTTGAAGAAAGCGACTTTGACGAAGTCCCCGGCGAAAACGCTCGGCTGTTTCCGCTTTCAGGTGGGCTGGCCAAAACCGCTCAACTCGAAACGGACCTGCTGAGCATGAACGTTGTCGCGGCCAGCGGCGTGGAGGAACTGGACCACCTGTTCCAGAGCCTTCGTCAGCGGCCTCGCGCGGTGCTGGTCGACCCACTGTTCTGCAGCCAGGGATGCGCCAACGGCCCGGCGATGGGATGCGACAGCAGCCTGTTCGACCGCCGCGACGCGATTTTGACCCACAGCGAAACCCGCGACGCTCGCGACCCAATCACCATTGCTCCCGGCACGTTGCGGGAGAGTTACTCTGCCCAGCCGCTTGCCGAAGAGACCTTCTCCGACGAGGAGATTCGCGCGACTCTCCGCGCCACGGGCAAAGCCGTTCCGGCCGACGAACTCGACTGCGGCGCGTGCGGATATGACTCGTGCCGCGACAAGGCCCGGGCAGTTCTCTCGGGCATGGCCGAGGCTGACATGTGCATTCCCTACATGCGCCGACTTGCCGAACAGCGCACCGACCGCATCATCGAAACCAGCCCCAACGGCATCGTCATTCTCGACCGTGACCTGCGGATTCTCGCGATGAACCCCGCCTTCGAGCGCATGTTCTCCTGCTCGGACGCGATTCTCTCACGACGGATCAGCTATCTCATGGACCCGGGGCGCTTCGAGCGCCTCGCCGCAAGCGAAACGACCTTGGTCGAAGAGACCGTTTTCCACGACCGCTACAATCTCCTCTGCCGCGAGCTCTGCTACACAATGGGCGACGAGGAACAATATGTCGGGGTCTTCGTGAACATCACCCAGCCCGAAGCGTCAGCCGAAAAACTCGACGAACTCCGCAAACAAACCGTCCTCCAAGCCCAACAGCTGATGGACCACCAAATCCAACTCGCCCAGCGCATCGCGGCGATGCTCGGCGAATCGACCGCCCAAGGCGAAGAGCTGCTCAACACGCTGCTCCAGCTTTCTGGCCCCAACGAATCCAACGACCATGGCCTACCTGCATAGCCACATCCAGACGACCCAAAGCCCCAAGCGCCCAGGCGACCCCTGCGGCGACGTCGTGTTTATCGAGCGCGACGAGGCGTGGACCACGCTGGCGCTGGTTGACGGAATCGGCTCGGGCATCCGGGGAAATCTCGCGGCGATCATGGCCGGCACGCGCTTGATGGAACTCCTGCGCCGCGGCATGTCCCTGCGCGAGGCATTCGCGCGACTGGTGCAAACGATGAACCGCTCACGCGACGTGACGCTGTCGTTTTCGGCCTTCTGTGTCGCGCGGATTCGCCACGACGGGCACGCGACAATCCTGTGCCACGAAATGCCGCCACCAATTCTCATTCAGCCGCCGTCGGCGACGGTGCTGGACCAATACACCTTTACCCTTGACCGGGCCATCCTGAGCGAAGCGACTTGTCGCCTCGGGCCCGGCGAGGGGTTATTTTTCATGAGCGACGGCATCACCCAGGCCGGGCTCGGCTGCGGTATGGGCGAAGGCTGGGGCTCTGATGGCGTGGCGCACCATGTGCGCGACTTGCTGCAAACGGGCGCGTCGCTCGACGATCTCGACGCTGCGGTCCACCGACGCGCGGTCGAGTATTGGGGACCGAATGCGGGCGACGACTGCACGGCGACGTTGCTGACGGCGCGGGACGGTGTCTGCGCGAATCTGATCTCTGGACCTCCCGCCGAGCGAGAGAGGGACGAGGCGATGGTCGACGAGTTTTTCGCGGCGGACGGGGTCAAGCTGGTTTGCGGCGGATCGACGGCCGCGATGGTCGCACGACATCTCGACCAAACCCTCAGTGTCCCCACGCCCAAAAGCGCCATTATTGCTCCGCCATCCTATCGCCTCGCGGGAGTGGACCTCGTCACCGAAGGCACCGTGACGCTCAATCAGGTTTGCAACATTCTCGACGTGAACCCCGGTGAATATTCCGAAGACAGCGGCGTGACGGACCTCGCGAGCCTGCTCCAGGCGGTGGATCGGGTGAACCTGTTTGCGGGGACAGCGGTGAACCCCGCGACGGGCGATTTGTGTTATCGCCAGCAAGGCATCCGGCCGCGTAAGGCGATCCTCTCGGTCTTGATCGACAAACTCCGCGCGATGGGCAAACTCGTAACCATTCAATATTATTGAATCGCGTTTTGTAAAATCGCCAACAGGGCACACAGGCGCGCAAAAACGGCGAACACGCGAGCAGCGGAGTGCACCTGGCCGCGGAGTTGCAAGCAAGGCCGGCGGCTGTAATTGTCATCGTGCGAATCGTGGCCTTCCGCCCGATTTTCCTTGCCCATAGCGCGCAAAGCGAATAGGATGTTTCCCGCGACGATTCTGTCTTGTATCGAAGCGGAGACCTACCTGAACCTACTATAGGGCATCTTGAAAAATACCGTTTTTCGGGGTGAGGGATGTGATTGGACGG
>JABGPZ010000034.1 GCA_018644725.1 Phycisphaerales bacterium | reverse complement strand
CCCGCTCACCGCTTTTGTTTCACTCACGTGTCACGTTAGAGACTTGAATCCGCCTTTCCCTACATCGAGATATCGGGCAATTTGTACACTGTTTTTCGATGAGATCCTCTCGAAGGAAGCATCTGGGCTTTGCCCCCGCGGGCATAAAAAAACGCCACTCCTTGGAGCAGCGTTTTTTATTATCAGTGTGTAGCAGGACTAGGCCTTGACGATTTTCTTCCGGCCCTTTTTGACCTTCGCCGTTGCGTTGCGCGTGTCGATCACCATCGCCGAATTCTCGACGACAAAGTTGTAGTCCACGGCAGCGTGGTCCGTTGAGATCAGCACTGCGTCATATTTCTTCAGCGCGGCGGCCGTGAGTGGCTTGGACTTGATTCCCACGAACTGCGGATATTCGCGCGTATGCTGAACCACCGGGCAGTGCGGGTCGTGATAGTCGACCTTGGCACCCTTGTCTTTCAACAATTCCCACAGCTTATAGCTCGGGCTTTCGCGGTCGTCGTCGACGTTGGGCTTGTACGCCAGACCCAGCAGCAAAATCTTGCTACCGTTCATTGGCTTCTTCTTGCCGTTGAGCGCCTCCATCACCTTCGTGATGACCCACTCGGGCATGCCGACGTTGACTTCGCCCGCCAGCTCAATAAAGCGCGTGGGGCATTCATATTCCTTAGCTTTCCAGCTGAGATAGAACGGGTCGATCGGGATGCAGTGCCCCCCGAGGCCCGGGCCGGGATAGAACGCAGTGAACCCGAAGGGCTTGGTCTTGGCGGCGCGAATCACTTCCCACACGTCAATGCCCATCTTGTCAAAGAGCATCTTCAGCTCATTCACCAGCGCGATGTTCACGCAGCGATAGGTGTTTTCGAGGATCTTGGCTGCCTCGGCCGCTTCGCAGCTGGACACCGCGACGGGTTCGTCGATGGCGAGCTTGTAGATCGCGCAGGCAATATCCATCGAATCCTTGTCGATGCCGCCGACGACCTTGGGGATGGTCTTGGTCGAATAATCGGTGCGGCCGGGATCTTCGCGCTCGGGCGAATAGGCCAGGAAGAAATCTTTGCCGACCTTCAGCCCGCTGCCCTTTTCGAGAATCGGCAGCATGACCTCTTTGGTCGTGCCGGGATAGGTCGTCGATTCGAGAACCACCAGCTGGCCCTTACGAAGCCGCGGGGCAATCGCCTCACAGCTGAGAGTGACATACTTCAAATCCGGCTGGCGATATTCGTCCAACGGCGTGGGCACCGCGATCAGCAGCGCATCGGGCTCGCCAAGACGATCAAAATCCGTCGTCGCGGCAAAGAGCTTGGAATTCACCATTTCGGCAATTGTCGAGTCGGGAATGTGCTCGATGTACGTCTTTTTCTTCTTGATCGACTGGATCTTCTTCTTGTCGACATCAAAGCCGAGGACCTTCGCGCCGCCACGTACAAATTCGCGGCAAAGCGGCAAGCCAACATACCCCAAGCCAATTACGCCAACAACGGCCGAGCCGTCTTCAATCTTCTTCATGTATTTCTTCCGCATGTGCCAATCTCCTTGTGCAACGGGTAGGGATAGGAAAGCAAGACGAGGAGTATAGCAAAACCCCCCGAGATGTGTATACCTTTTTTCGGCCCTTTGCACCGCGCAGGGTGAGAAAAATCGCAGGAAGATGGTTAAATAAGGAAATTCTTCTTTATTTCCAATATGGGGAGATGCTAAGATACGCAGGAATTGATAGCCCTCTTCCCTAGAAAGGTGGATCGCCATGCAAGTCCCGCTTTTGGATCTCAAGGCCCAATACGCCTCGCTCCGCGCCGAGATGGAGCCGATTGTCCGCGACGTTCTTGACAGCCAATATTTCATCAACGGCCCGGCCGTGGGTGAACTCGAAGCCGACCTCGCCGCCTATTGCGGTACGGACCACGCCGTGGGCGTCTCCAGCGGCACCGACGCGCTGGTGGCCTCGCTGATGTCGCTGGGCATCTATCGCAGCCCACTCGACGAAGGCCCCGCCGACGAAGTGATTACCACGCCCTACACCTTTTTCGCGACGGCCGGCAGCATTTGGCGCGTCGGTGCACGGCCTGTGTTTGTGGACATCGAGCCCGACACGTTCAACATTGACACGACGAAAATCGAGGCGGCCATCACCGAGCGCACCAAGGCCATCATTCCCGTTCACCTCTACGGCCAGCTCGCAGACATGGAGCCGATTCTCGCGCTCGCGAAAAAGTATAACCTCGCCGTGATCGAAGATGGTGCCCAGGCCATTGGTGCCAAGCAGAACGGCAAGCCCGCCGGTAGCTTCGGCGACACGGGCTGTTTCAGCTTCTTCCCGTCGAAAAACCTCGGCGGCCTCGGCGACGGCGGCATCGTGACGACCAACAATGCCGAACTCGCAGAGACACTGCGCGAATGCCGCAACCATGGCATGAACCCGAAATATTATCACAAGTGGGTCGGCGCAAACTTCCGCCTCGACACCCTCCAAGCCGCTGGGCTCAAGCTCAAGCTGCCCCAGCTCGACAGCTGGCACGAAGGCCGACGCGCCAACGCGGCGTTCTATGACGCGGCCTTTGCAAACGTCGACGAAATCACCACCCCCATCGTCAAGCCCGGCAACGAAATGATCTACAACCAGTACATCATCCGCATCCCGAATCGCGACGAGGCGATCGCCTGCCTGCGCGAAAACAACATCGGCTGCGACATCTACTACCCCGTGCCGATGCACCAGCAAGAATGCTTCGCCGCTCTGGGCTACAAAACCGGCGACATGCCGAATTCCGAACAAGCGGCGGCCGAAACCCTTGCCCTGCCAATCTACGCCGAGCTCACCGACGACCAGCAACAATACGTCGTCGATACGCTCAAGACCTTCCTGGTTGCGAATAAATAACTTCCGGTGATCGGCAGGATAGTCTCATGAGAGCCATCCACGACCCGGTTCCATCAAATCCCCATCAAAAAAACACACCGTCGAGCAATGCCCGGCGGTGTGTTTGTATTCTGTGATCGAAAAAGGGAGAGTACGATCAATCTGCCGGCGGAACGACCCGCGGAAACAGGTGACCGGTGAACACATTGATCGAGAGGAATTGGCCATTTTCATTGAGCCAGTCCAACCGCGCCGTTACATCTGCTTTCTCCTCATCATCCTCCATATACTTCAACCCTTCATAATCCACGATGGTCACCACCATCACGCCTGCGGTATCACCACTGCCCAATTGCCATAATGCGCTTTCACCAAACAATCCGGCATCGTCTCCCATTGGGGCACCTTTGCCTGCAATGCTGGTCACCACCTGGCCATCAGGATTAAAAATCACTGTAACGGTCGTAAAACCATCCAGTCCCGTAGCCGCAGCCTCCACAAATTCGGTTATACCATCGCTATTTTCCTCCACCCACGGACTATCTACCCCACCCAGTGCCCAGCCCCTCGGCAGTGCTTTGGGTTCGATCGTGCCATACTTGGTGGAAATCTGTGAATTGCTATGCTTGCGGGGCTGGAAAAACTTCCCATCATACTTTCCGTCCCCGTCTACATCATTCGTGGCATCGAGAATCGTACCAGCTGGAAGAGTGTCGTCCAAAACCAAAATGGCCATGTAATGCGTATTTTCCAGATCGGGGTGCAGCTTCACATACGCGGGATTGACCACCTGAACATGAACACACGTATACACCCTTTCGGAATAAGCAATTGCCCGGGCACGGTTGAGCGCTCCCGCGAACAATTCATAGGTCTGGTTTGAAGCCGACGAGGACATGAGATTGGTGAGCGCAGGCAAGGCAATCCCAATCAAAAGGACCATAATGCCCATGACCACCAAAAGCTCGATTAGAGTGAATCCACGTTTCTGTTTCATAGTGTCATCCGTTGCTACAAGGGTTGTCTCACGTCCCGACGCAAACCACCCGCCCACAGGGAAAAAGTCCCCCGCAAAACGCGGATGTGCCTACTTTCAGGCCTCATTATCGCTTCAATCCAGTATACGGCTGGCCGTCATTTCAAGTCAAGGCAATTCTCCACGCATCCCAAGGAAGAATCGTTCACGATTGGACACCAACGCGCCAATTTAGGGATCGCGGAAAAAAATCGCGTTTGTGCGTTTTCTTTCGCTCCGCTCACCGTTATACTGTGCGACTTCATGACCATAGAACCACTCCAATCCTCCTGCCATCGTGGAAGCCTGCGCGACGTATTGCGTGTGGCGTGGCCTTTGATTCTGGCCTCGTCGGGCCATGCCCTGCGCCTCTTCGCCGACCGGGTCATGCTCAGCCGTCACAGCGAAACCGCCATCAAGGCCTCGCTCCAGGCAGGCATCACCAGCTTTACGCTGATGTGCTTTTTTCTGGGGATCTGCTTCTACACCGCGACATTTGTCTCCCAATACACTGGCTCCAAACAGCCTCACCGCGTCGGTCCGTCGGTGTGGACAGGGATGCATTTCGCGCTGGTGGGCGGAGTGCTCTTGCCGATACTACTCCCCTTCAGCGGCGCGATCATCGGCCTGTTCGGCCACAGCGGAGACCTGCTGGCGGCCGAGTTGAGCTATTTTCGCATTCTTCTGTGCGGGAGCATCTTCGGTTTGCTCAACGGCGCGATGACGGGATTCTGGTCCGGGCGGGGCAAAACCCGCGTGGTCATGATCGTCGAGCTGGGAATGACGGCCGTCAACATCCTCCTGAACTACATTCTGATCTTCGGCGAAATCCCCTACGGCATCGGCGAAGTCGGTGGCCAACTCACCGTCCTCCACACCGCCTCTCCTCTGGGAGAAATGGGCATTGCTGGCGCAGCCTGGGGGACGGTCATCGCCTCGGCACTGGGGACCGTGATCTTCCTGGCCCTGCTGCTCCGCAAATCCCACCGCGAGACCTTTGCCACGCACCGCTTCCGCCCCAGTCGCCATTTGCTCAGCCGGCTGTGGAAATTCGGATCGCCCTCCGGCACGCGCTTTTTCCTCGAAGTCCTCGGCTTCAACATCTTTGTCTACTACATCGGCACGCTCGGTTCGCTCGAGCACGAAGCCTCCAACATCGCGCTGTCGATCAATGCGCTGGCGTTTTTGCCACTGGTGGGCCTCGGGCAGGCGGGCAGCGTCCTCGTCGGCCAGGCCATCGGCGCGGTCAACATTCCCGCCGCACGTCGGGCGGTGAAAAACACCATCCGCCTCGCCGTCGGATACGCCCTGCTGATGGCGGCGCTGTTTGTAATTGCCCCCGATGCACTGCTGCAACGCTTCCAGCGCTCCGGCGACCCGCTCCAGGGCCAAACCTTTGCCATCGCGAAACTTCTGATGCTCTATCTCGCGGCCTACCTGTCGTTTGACGCCATCGCGATCACCGTCTCCCACGCCCTCGGCGGCGCGGGCGATACCAAATGGACGATGTACATGAGCATCGCGCTGGAGTGGTGCTTCTTCGTGGTCCCCGTCGCGCTGGCCCACCACTTCGGGATGGGCCTCCACTCGTTCTGGGCGATCTTCGTGGCCTACGTCGCAATCTATGCCATCGTCTTCGCCATACGCTATCACCGTGGCGCGTGGGAATCGATGCGGGTGATCGAGCCCGCCCCGCTCATACCCGAACCGCGCGATTTCGAAACATAAAAAGGAACATAAAAAAGAAATTATCACACCCCACATCCGTTACACTGAGGGGACCCATTTCTGCAGGAGAACCAATGAAATACTCCACACCAATACTAGTCATTCTCACCATCGCCACGGTCTGCCTCGGCGGCCCGGCGCCCTCGACCCAGCCGCCCGTCATCGCACCCAACCCACCCACGGCGGGCGACAAAGCGAAGCTCGACACCGCCACCAAAGCGATCAAGCTCCCCGCGAACTGCGTGTTCGTCGAAGCCGAATCCTTCGCCACGCGCGGCGGATGGTGGGTCGACCAGCAGAGCTTCGACCAGGTCGGCTCGAGCTATCTCCTCGCCCACGGCATGGGCAAACCCGTCAAAAACGCCGTCGGCAAAGTCGCCGTCCCAGCCGGCGGGACATACACCGTCTGGGTCCGCACGCGCGACTGGGCAGCATGGTTCGGCGCGAAAGGCTCGCCCGGCAAATTCAAGCTCTCCGTCAACGACAAAGACCTCGCCACGACGTTCGGCACGGTTGGCGAAAATTGGCACTGGCAATCCGGCGGCACGGTGAAACTTGCCAAGGGCGACACCACACTCACCCTCAAGGACCTCACGGGCTTCGCTGGCCGATGCGATGCGATCCTCCTGACCACCGACGCGAAGTTCACCCCGCCCAACGATCTGCTGAATCTGACTGCGCTGCGCCGCAAAGCCCTCGGCTTTGAGACCCCCAAAGACGGCGGCACCTTCGACCTTGTCGTGGTCGGCGGCGGTATCGCGGGTACGACCTCAGCGCTCTCGGCCGCGCGCCTCGGGCTCAAGGTCGCCCTCGTGCAAGACCGCCCGGTCCTCGGCGGCAACAACTCCTCGGAAGTCCGCGTCCACCTCCAGGGCCTGATCTTCCAAAAGCCCTACGAAAAACTCGGCGCGGTCACCAACGAGCTCGGCCCGCGCGGCGTGGGCAACGCCAAGCCCGCCAACAAATATTATGATGACCTGAAACTCGCTCTCGCCCGCAGCGAAGCAAACCTCACACTGTTCCTCTCCCAGCGCGGCACGGGCGTGGAAACCACCAAAGCCGATGACCAAATCACCATCACCGCCGTGATCGCCAGCAATATCTACACCGGCGAGCGCACACGCATCGTGGGCAAATTGTTCGCCGACTGCACGGGCGACGGCTGCGTAGGCTATCTCGCGGGCGGCGACTTCCGCCACGGCCGAGAATCCAAAGCCGAAACCGGCGAAAAACTCGCACCCACAAAAGCCGACCGGGTCACCATGGGCGCGAGCTGCCAGTGGTATTCCAAAACCACAAAAACCGCCCAGAGCTTCCCCGCGCTCAAAGACCTCCCCTGGGCGCTGCAATTTACGACCAAGACCGGCCGCGTCTGCCACGGCGGCGAGTGGTTCTGGGAGTCGGGCATTGGCCGCGACCACATCACCGAAACCGAACAGATCCGCGACTACTCCTTCCGCGCGATCTACGGCAACTGGGCGTTTATCAAGCACCACCCCAACGCGAAAATCCGGAAACAATATGCCAAGCGCGAACTGGAGTGGGTCGCCTGCATCGCCGGCAAACGCGAAAGCCGCCGGCTGCTGGGCGACGTGATCCTCAAGCAGCAGGACATCCATGGCGATAAAATGAAACTCTTCCCCGACGCCTGCGTGACCACGACGTGGAGCATCGACCTGCACTACCCCAAAAAAGGTCACCGCTACTACTTCCCCAACTGGCCGTTCCTTTCCGAGGCCCACCACCTTCGCATCAAGCCCTATCCGATCCCCTACCGCACGCTCTACTCGCGCAACGTCGGCAACCTATTCATGGCCGGGCGCTGCATCTCCGTCACCCACGTCGCGCTGGGGACCATCCGCGTGATGCGCACCGGCGGGATGATGGGCGAGGTCGTCGGCATGGCCGCGAAAATCGCCGTCGACGAAAACACCACGCCCCGCGGCGTGTATCAAGATCATCTCCCGGCGCTCAAAGCCGCCATGACCAAGGGCATCCCCTCGGCCGTCGAGATCAAGGAAGACGCCAACGAAAACTGAAAAGACCGCCTCGAAAGACTGTAACGAAGAAGGCTGTCGGACAAAAAGACAACACAATAAAAGCCGGGCAACTCAATGAGCTGTCCGGCTTTTATTGTGTCTATTCGGCCGAGGCCGGTTTGTCTGTCGTCAAACGGTCGAGGGTCGCGGGCACCGAGGCCGGGGCTAGTCTTCGAAGCGTTTGAGGATGAGGCAACCGTTGTGGCCGCCGAAGCCGAAGCTGTTGGACAGCATGGCGTCGACTTTGACCTCGCGGGGCTGGTTCGGGATGTAATCTAGATCGCAGCCTTCGGAGGGTTCGCCGTGGTTGTAGGTCGCGGGCAGAACGTTGTCCTGCATCGCCTTGACACAGGCGATGAGTTCCACGCCGCCGGACGCGCCAAGCATGTGCCCGGTGAGGCTCTTGGTCGAGCTGACGGTCAGGCCGTCGGTCGCCCAGTCGCCAAACACCTTCTTGATCGCGTTGGTCTCGGCAATGTCGCCCAAAGGCGTCGATGTGCCGTGCGCGTTGATATAGCCGATGTCGGAGAAGTTCATCCCCGCGCTGGCCACGCATGCGCGCATCGCCAGCGCCGCGCCGTCGCCGTTGGGGTGCGGCGCGGTGATGTGGTTGGCGTCACAGCTCGCGCCGTAGCCTACCAGCTCACCATAGATCGTCGCGCCACGCGCCTTGGCGTGTTCGAGTTCTTCGATGATCATGCAACCCGCACCTTCAGCGAGGACAAAACCATCACGGTCTTTGTCCCACGGGCGAGAGGCGACCGTCGGGTCGTCGTTGCGGGTCGACAACCCGCGCAGCGAGCAGAAGCTCGCCAGGCCCACCATGCAGATCGTCGCTTCGCTGCCGCCCGTGATCATCACGTCAGCATCGTCACGTTGGATCACGTGCATGGCTTCACCGATGGCATGAGCGGCCGATGCACAGGCCGTCACGACCGAGAAGTTCGGGCCCATCAGGCCATATCGAATCCCGAGGTGACCGCTGGCGGCGTTGACCATCAGGCGCGGAACCGTGAACGGGCTGATTTTCATCGGCCCCTTCGCATGGGCCCGAAGCGTCTGCGCTTCGAGGGTTTCCAGTCCGCCAATGCCACTGCCGACCAACACGCCGCAGCGTGAGACGTCTTCAGCAGCAAAGTCAATGCCACTATCGTCCACGGCATCGCAAGATGCCTGGACTGCATATTGACAGAACCGGTCCATCTTCCGCGACTCGCGCGGGTGGACATGTTCGGGAGCCACGCCCGACCACTTTACCTGCCCGCCAATGCGAGAGGTATAGGCGGATGTGTCAAAGCGGTCGATCATGCCGAGGCCGCTTTTGCCCGTCAACAGGCCATCCCAGAATTCCTTCACCGTATTTCCGACGGGGTTCACAGTCCCCATCCCGGTGATCACGACACGTCGTTGAGTCATGATAAATCCTTTCAGCCGGATTCCCGGCCTCTTTCGCGCATCACCCCGGGGGGCGAGGCGAAAGTGAGATGGTCGTCTTACTTGTTCAGCGCGGTGGTGATGTGATCAATCGCCTGGCCGACAGTTCCGATTTTTTCGGCTTCTTCGTCGGGGATCGAGATTTCGAAGGCGTCTTCGAATTCCATCACCAATTCGACGGTGTCCAGCGAGTCCGCGTTGAGGTCGTTCACGAACGAGGTTTCGCGGGTGATTTCGCTTTTGTCCACGGCCATTTGCTCGGCCACGATGTCGATAACCTTAACTTCAATGTCCATACTGTAGTCTCCTTGACTTGGGTGGTTCTTTCTGCCCCGCAGCACAATGCGCTGGGGGAAGGGATATGTTGTCTCTTCTTGCGCCCTCTCGGACTGCCATCATCATAGCTGGGAGAGGGTTGGACTTCCAGTCCTTTCCGCCGACATTCGACGGGAATTTTTCGAGTGGGCCAGGGTGCGTTTCGCTCAGGCGATTAGCAGTGCATGCCGCCATCGACGCTGAGGGTCTGGGCGGTGATGTAGCCACTGCCATTGCTGGCGAGGAAACCGACGGCCTTGGCGATGTCGCTGGGCGCGCCGAAACGCTGTGCGGGGATCTGCTGCATGGCCATATCTTTGGCTTCCTGGGGCAGCACATCGGTCATCTCGGTCTGGATGAAGCCCGGGCAGACGCAGTTCACGCGGACGTTGCGCTTGGCGAGTTCCTTGGCGACCGACTTGCTCATGCCGATCATGCCGGCCTTGGACGCGGCGTAGTTGCCCTGTCCACGATTGCCTTCGAGGCCCGAGAAGCTCGACATGTTGATGATCGAACCGCAGCGTTGGCGCATCATCACTTTGCCCGCTTCACGCGTGCCGATGAAGGCGCTCTTGAGGTTGACGTTGAGAACGAGGTCCCAATCGTTGTCGTCCATCATGATCAGGATGTTGTCGCGGGTGATGCCCGCGTTGTTGACCATCACGTCGAGGCGGCCATGGCGTTCGACAATGTCAGTCACGAGGGCTTCGAAGCCTTCGGAGTTGGTCACGTCGAGCGTAGCAACTTCGAACTTGTCGCTGGCGACGTCGGTCTTGGCCGCAGCGAGTGCTTCAGCGTTGACGTCGCACGCCACGACGGTCATGCCCATCGACAGCAGTTCGCGACAAATTTGCAGCCCGATTCCGCGTGCGCCACCGGTGACGATCGCGACCTTCTGATCTTCTTCAACCATACGAATCTTAGCCATGGGGAACATCCTTTCTAAGGTATTGTTAGTCTTTCAATTTGTTCACCGCACCGGCGCTGTTGAGCACGGTAACGCGGCATTTACGGTTCACCCGACGCATCATGCCCATGAGCGTTTTGCCCGGGCCGATTTCGTAGGGAGTGGTCTCTGCATCCATTGCGAGGATCGCTTCGCAGCACTGTTGCCAGCGGACGGCGCCGGTGAGCTGCGCGATCAATTTGGTGGGAATGTCTTCGACGCAGGAATAGGGCTGGGCGTCGACGTTGGCGAGGACGGTGGCGGTGGGCATCTGGAAGTCCACGTCGGCGAGGACGCTTGCAAACGCCTCGGCCGCAGGGGCCATGATCTCGCTGTGGAACGCGCCGGCCACTTTCAGCACGACGGCATTCATCGCACCGTGCTTCTCGGCGAGGTCGGCGGCGCGCTGGCACGCTTCATTCTCGCCCGACAGCACGATCTGGCCGGGGCAATTGAAGTTCGCGGGGGTGAGGATATGGTCTTGGCGCGCTTCGTCGCAGAGAGCGGTGGCCTTGTCTTCATCGAGGCCGATCACGGCGACCATGCCGCTGGGGCGGTCGGTGGCGGCCTGTTGCATCAGCTCGCCGCGCTTGGCAACGAGTTTGACGCCGGTTTCAAAATCCATCGCGCCTGCGGCATAGAGTGCGGTATATTCGCCCAACGACAACCCGGCATACACACTTGCGGCGGGCATGGCCTCACCGAGGGTTTCCTGCATCATTGCGAGGATCGCGGCGGAGACGGTAAAGATGCACGGCTGGGTGTTGTCGGTGCGGCTGAGGACGTCTTCGGGGCCTTCAAAACAAAGCTGACGGATCGGCAGACCCGTCGCGGCCTCGGCGCGGTCAAAGAGAGCTGCTGCAGCCGGGGAAGCATCGCAAAGATCCTGCCCCATGGTGACGCACTGCGCCCCTTGGCCCGGAAACAAAAATGCTGTTTGTGCCATCGGTAGTGTCCTGATTGTATTCCGCAGACATTGTGGCCCGGCGGAAGATGTCGCTTGCGGCTATTCGCAAGTCAGAGTCGTGCCGGCATGCCGGCGGCGGGGTCCGTTTGGGGTCCCGCAAAAGCGAGGCGCGCTATGGCCTCGAGATTGGCTTACAGGGTAACAACTGCCCCCGCCCAAGTCAACCCCGCCCCGAAGGCGACGAAGAGGACGGTCATCCCTTCGCGAACGACGCCTTTTTCCATCGCCTCGGCGAGCGCGATGGGAACCGACGCGGCAGAAGTATTGCCGAAGCGGTCGAGGTTGGTATAGACTTTTTCAATGGGGAAGTTGTGTTTTGAGGTGGCGCTTTCGATGATGCGGCTGTTGACCTGGTGGGGAATCACCATGTCGATGTCGTCCGGCGTCAGCCCGCAGGCGTCCATGCAATCGCCCAGAAGCCACTGCATTTTCGAGACGGCGAACTTATATACGCCGCGCCCGTCCATTTTCATTTTGTCTTCTTTGGCCTCGATCAGCTCGGGAGTGAGGGGCGTCCTGCTACCGCCGGCGGGGATATGGATGAAATCCTTCCCCTTGCCATCAGCCTGCATGACGGTATAGCGCACACCCTTGTCTTCTTCGGTGGCTTCGAGCACGGCCGCGCCGGCACCGTCGCCAAAGAGAATGCAACTGCCGCGGTCGGTAAAGTCGGTGGTGCGGGACAGAGTTTCCGCGCCGATAATCAGGACGCGCTTGTAGTGTCCCGATTCAATAAAGGCCGTCGCGGTCGCCATGGCATAGACAAAGCCGCTGCATGCGGCCGAAATATCCATCGAGGGAACATTCTCCGCGCCGAGGGCCTCTTGCACAAAGCAGGCCACAGCGGGGAACGGTTGGTCCGGGGTAATCGTTGCACAAATAATCAGGTCGAGGTCCGTCGCTTCGCACCCGGCATTGGCCATGGCCTTGCGGGCGGCGGCCGTCGCGAGAGTCGATGTCGTCTCCCCTTCAACCACGTGGCGGCGTTCACGAACACCCGTGCGCTGAACAATCCACTCATCCGAGGTGTCGATGATCGATTCGAAGTAGTGATTATCTACCACTTTCTCCGGCAGAGCCATCCCCGTCCCAGCAATTTTCGCTCGCAGTGTCGCCATTTGGAAGTCCCTTTCTGCCTGCGGACTATTCGCCGCAGAGGTGGTCTACAATGTGGTCGTTCACGTGGTGGGAAATGCACTCGCGGGCGGCTTTGATGGCGCTGACAAATCCGTGTTGCGCCGTCGCGCCATGCGCGATCATCCAGATACCATTGACACCCAAAAGCGGCTGGGCGCCATATTGATTAAAGTCGTATTGAATGCGGAACTTCTCGCCGACGCCGATGATCGTCTCGGTCTGTTCGGGCATCTCCGAAATCAGTGCCATGGCAACCTGCTTCATCAACGCAGAGCCAACACCTTCGACGAGCTTGAGAATGATGTTGCCCACAAAGCCGTCGCAGACAATCACGTCGCAAACACCCTTGGGGAAATCACGGCCTTCAATATTGCCGATAAAGTTCAGCTTGTCATCCGCGCGGAGCAGCTCCGCGGTCTGGCGAACCAGATCATTGCCTTTGGAGTCTTCCTCGCCGACACTCATCAGGCCAACGCGGGGCGATTCGACCCCACCGACCGCTTCGAGATAGAGCGAAGTCATTACGCCATACTGGTACAGATGCTGGGGCCGGGCCGCGACGTTTGCGCCGCAGTCACACACCGCCACCGTACCGCCAGGCGTGGCCGCCATCACAGCGATCCCAGGCCGCTCGACGCCCTTGAGACGACCAAGCAACATATGGGCCGCAGCAACGCAGGCTCCGGTATTGCCAGCAGAAATGCACGCGTCAACCTCGCCCATCTTCTGGGCTTTGGTCATCACGGCAATCGAGCTGTTGGGCTTGGACTTGAGTGCCACGACGGGCTTTTCGTCCATCGCGATCACATCCGTCGTATGCACGATCTCAATCTGCGCAGGAACCTCGCCGCCCAGCGCTTTGAGGATGACATCCTCTTGGCCGAACAGAACGATCATGTCGTCTGCAGCAAGATGTTCGCGTGCATCCAGAGCGCCCGCAACGACTGTCGCCGTTCCGAGGTCGCCCCCCATTGCGTCCAAACCAATCCGCATCTACTTATTCCTTGCCAGTTGCAATGCGCAGGCCAGGACGAACAAAGCCGCAATTCGAGCAGGCTGCGTGGGACAGCTTCGGCTGATTGCAGCGCGGGCAGTCCATGTAGTTCACAGGCGTAAGCGCGTCGTGGGCGCGGCGGTTGCGGGTTTCCGCACGGGATTGTTTCTTCTTGGGAACCATGTCTCTATCCTTCGATTGTTAAAGGGTTCTCACCCACCTTTGTGGCGGGATGATCATTCCAGATTGTCACCGCCAGAGGCCGCCTCGGCCACCAGCAGAATAGGACACTCTCCCGAACTGACTATACGTCAAGCCCGGAAAAAGGGTCATAGGGGCGAAAACATACCGCCATGCCCCACATTTGTCAAGGAAAATTCCCCACTTTGGCACCTTTGATTTCCCCAGATTGGCTTTTCCCCCCCGGCCGACTATGCGTTTTGAAATTTCAACCATTTTTTGCGCCCATAGAATCAGCCATGCGCCCATTTTCTGCATATAAAACCGAAAAACGCCCCATATCCGCCACTGTCGCAACCAACATGGCCAGCGATCCCAAATCGAAACACAGGTGATCCCAAATCACAACACAAAGGGTGCCGTGGCCTGTAGAGCGATGTACTCATCGCGAGGCAGCCACGAAAATCAAATCGCGTCTCGGCAAATGTGTATTTTGCCTGTGGTGTAGGGGCAAATAATTATTTGCCCATGTTTCTTCGTTTTCTGATTCGATGTCATCATCATGGCTGCTTCGCTCGCAAGCTCACTCCACAGGCCATGGCACCCCGCAATTGAAATTTGATCGGATCACCAATGGCGGGCAACAAGTAGCCCGCCCTACATGACTACGAGACTTGGTTGTTTGGCCGTAGAGGCATAAAAAAGGGCAGGCACGAGGCCTGCCCTGTAGGGGGTCAATCGGGGTTATTCTTCGGTGGTGTCATCCACTTTGGGCTCTTCCGTGTCGGGTTCGCCGGTGGATTCATTCGCACCCTCTTCGGCTGATTCGTCGGTGGATTCATCCGGGTTTTCAGAACTCTCTTTGAGGTTGCTGCGGAGGCTCATCCACTGATCGGCGTCGGACGGCTTGGCACCGAAGGCGCCTTTCTGTTCGGCCTCGAAGCGCTCGTGGGCGTCATTCTTGCCCCACATGCCGTACTTCTCTTCGGGATCGATGTAGTAGCCCCACTCGTCGTAGTCCTCGCCATAGTCATAGCCAGACTCGTCGGTATAGGTGTCATCATCGTCATCGCCCGAATCATCGTCGTCCGAGCTGGAATCGTCCTCGTCGTCATCCTCACGGGTCTCGAAGAGGTGATCGTCCACGAAGTCCATGTCGTCATCGTCGAAGCCGTCAATCAGGGCCTGGGCCTTGCGACGCCTGGTCTCACGCCAGACAAAGATCGCGCCGAGTTCGAACAGCGCCCACAGCGGAATCGCGAGCATGACCGTATCGATCGGGCTTTGGCTGGTGGCGAACGCGGAGAAAATCATAATCCCCACGACCACAAAGCGGCGGTAGGTATTGATCCATTTGGTATCGATCAGGCCAATTTTGCCCAAAATCGCGACCACCAGCGGCATTTGGAAGCTGATGCCGAATACGAGCATCATGGTCGTGACAAATTTGAGATAGTCCCCGAGAACCTGGTTGACCTCGACGCCCATCCATTTACTGAACCAGAGCATCGCGCCGAAGAGCGTCGGAGAAACCACGAACAGGAAGAAGCACGCGCCGCCGGAGAACAGGATCGCCGAGAAGGGCACGGTCCGCGTAACAATGCGGCGTTCTTTTTTATACAGGCCGGCTGCGACAAACTGCCACATCTGGTAAGCGATCCACGGTGAAGCCAGCACCGCCCCGCCAATCAGGCCCACCTTCATCCAGACGATCATTACGTCGGTCATGTGGAGTGCCTGAACATTCGGGTTGGCAATGCCGGCAGCCTTGGCGGCCGTCACATAGCCCTGGGTGAGGAATCTGATAATCGTCCTCGCAAAGCACAGCGTAATCGCCATGCCAACGACCAGGCCATAGAGCGCCTTCATCAGGCGATGGCGAAGCTCGTCGAGGTGTTCGACCAGGCCCATCTTGCCGTGTTCGAGCTCGTCGCCCTCGGCATCTTCGTCGGCATCGTCCAGAACGTCCCCTTCGACCACATCGGCATCGGCGTCATCGGGCGAGGGCTCGGGCGCATCAGAGGGAATATCAGTAGACTCCTCCCCTGCCGCAGCGAGGCTGGTCGCGTCAAGCTCGGTCGCGTCAGCCTGTTCGGCCTCCACGCGGGCCTCGTCGGCCGCAAGAGCATCGTCTGAAATATCCGTACCGTCGAGTTGGTTGTCTTTGGGGTCTGTCATAGCGGCGATAGTATGCCACAAACCGCCCAAAAAGAAAAGGAAAACAATCGTCCCGCCAAGAATAGTCTATCCTGTTCCGCTTTTGGCCCTTGACGAAAATCCATTCCAGAAGTATTATTGCAAGTAGAAATCGGGGTTGATCTCTAGATACCCCGACCCAACTACACAAGACAGAACCCCTCCAAGGAGATTTCCATGAAACGCGCCCTGCCCCTTCTACTGATTGCACTGCTCGTCACTTCGTTCGCCCCCGATGCCTTTGCCAAAAGCAAAAAGGGAGGCTCCAATACTGGGGGGCTCAAACTGCCCGGAATGGGTGGTGGTGGCAATAATGGGAAGAGCAAAAAAGGAAATAGCAAAAAAGGGAACAGCAAAAAGGGGGGCAGCAGCAAGCCCAAAAAGGAACCCGTTGATATCGTCAAAGCCACCGCCAACGGCACGATGGTCTCCACGACCAGCTCAAGCTTCGTTATGAAAGCCAAAGCACCCGCAAAAAAGGCGGCCAAAGCGCCCGCGAAAAAGAATGTCAAAGCGCCCGCGAAAAAAGAGGCTACAAAATCGGACAAAACCGTAAACTATACTATCGCCTATCACTCCAAAACCACAATCACCCTTGACGGGCTGTCCTCGAGCAAATCCCTGCTCAAAGCCGGAATGAAGCTGTCTGTCAATTATGCGATGCAAAAGAGTACCGGCAAGAAAATTGCCTTGAGCATTTCGGCTCTCTCGACAAAAGCGAGCAATTCCGCCGACAAATAACCCCAGACAAGCCCTCACTCGCCCCTCCCGCCAGAGCCTTACCGCTCTGGCGTTTTTTTACGCCATCCCCGGCCTTGGATTCCCTCCCTCCAGAGGCTATACTATAGACTCACAAGTTTACGAACGCGCTTCTGATCGATTTCCCGAAAGACATGCCCATGGCCAATGACGGCTTCGTCCATCTCCATACCCACAGCCACTACTCCCTGCTCGACGGCGGTGCCACCGTCGGCGCGATGGCCGACGCGATTATCGCTGGCGGCATGAACGCCTTCGCACTCACCGACCACGGCAACATGTTCGGCGCGGTCGACCACTACAATACCTGTCGTGACAAAGGCATCAAACCGATCCTCGGGTTCGAGGCCTACATCTCGCCGACCACGCGCGACGACCGCTCCATGGGCCAGCGCTCGGGCAGCAGCTATCACATGGTCCTCCTCGCGCAGAACGCTGCGGGGTGGCTGAACCTCAAAAAGCTCTGCAGCTATGGCTACATGGAGGGCTTCTACTATGTCCCGCGGATCGACCGCGATCTGCTGAGCCAATATTCCGAGGGCATCATCTGCTCGACGGCCTGCCTCGGCGGCGAAGTGCCCAACGCTCTCATCGCTGGCGACTATGACAAGGCCAAGCGCATCGCCGGGGAATATCTCGATATCTTTGGCCGGGACAATTTCTACATCGAGGTCCAGAACCACGGCATCGCCGATCAGACTCGCATCAACCCCGACCTCGTGCGGCTTGCCAGCGAACTCGACGTCGGCCTGATCGGCACGAACGACGCGCACTTCCTCCGCCGCGAAGACAAACCCGCCCACCAGGTCCTCACCTGCGTCTCGATGCAAAAACAGCTCGAAGACGTCAAGGCCGAAATCCGCGCCAACCCCGACCGCGAACACTATCCCGAAGTGCTCTACCTCCGCTCGGCCGAAGAAATGCGCGAAGTCTTCAAGGAGTTCCCCGGCGCGTGCGACAACACGCTCAAAATCGCCGAGATGTGCAACGTCGAAATTGACTTCTCCAAAGAATATCTCCCCAACTTCCCGCTCCCCGACGACTTCCTCGCCGACAAGCCTCACCTCGCAGAACTCACCGAGCGCTCCAAAGCCTCCTACGAAGTTCACGGTGACCGCTCGAAATCGGGCGAGCTTCAGGACGACGACCTGTACCTGCGCGACCTCGCCGAGGCGGGACTCGTCGAACGCTTCGCAGACCGTGAAATCCCGCAGGAATACCGCGACCGGCTCAACCGCGAGCTGACGGTCATCGCCGACAAAGGCTATTCGAGCTACTTCCTCGTGGTCTACGATTTCGTGAAATTCGCGCGGGAAAACTCCATCCCCTCCGCGCCGCGTGGGAGCGGGGTGGCGACGCTGCTGGGCTATTGCCTGCGCATCGCCGAAGTCGACCCCCTGCAATATGGCCTGCTGTTCGAGCGCTTCACCGACCCCGAACGCGCCGAGGCGCCGGATATTGATATCGACCTTTGCCAGAATGGCCGGCAAGATGTGATCGACTATGTCCGCGAAAAATATGGACACGTCGCACAGATCATCACCTACGGTTCGCTCAAGGCCAAGGCCGTACTCAAAGACGTAGGCCGCGTGCTGGGCTTCGAACCCAAGGACATGGACGCGATTACCAAGCTCGTGCCCGACGGCCCGAAGGTCACCCTCGCCAAGGCCCTCAAGTCCGAACCCGACCTCGCGCGCATGAAAGACTCGGACCCGCGCGTGGAAGAACTCTTCGACTACGCCGCCAAGCTCGAAGGGCTCTATCGTCACACCGGCATCCACGCTGCGGGCGTGATCGTCGCCGACGTACCACTCGAAACCGTCGTGCCGCTGTGCGTCGCCAACCGCGACGGCCTGGACAAAAAGGAATACGTCACCCAGTGGGACGGGCCGACCAGCGAAAAAGCCGGCCTGATGAAAATGGACTTCCTCGGGCTACGCACGCTGACGATTCTCCAGCGCTGCCGCGAACTCGTCGAAGCGCGCACCGGCGAAGACCGCGACCCCGAGCTGTTCCCCCTCGACGATGATGGCGTCTACGCGCTGTTCCGCAACGGCTATACCGATGGCGTGTTCCAGTTTGAATCTGACGGCATGAAGGGCATCCTTTCGCAAATGAAGCCCCAGCGCCTCAGCGACCTCATCGCCGCCAACGCGATGTATCGCCCCGGACCGATGGAATTCATCCCCGACTATTGCAAGCGCAAGGACGGCATCGAGGAAATCCCCTCGCTGCACGAAAGCGTCGACGGGCTGCTCGCGGAAACCTACGGCATCATGGCCTATCAGGAACAGGTCATGCAGGTGCTCAACATCCTCGGCAAGCTCCCGCTCAATAAGGCGCTGACGCTGATTAAGGCGATCTCCAAGAAGAAGCTCAAGACCATCGCTTCCGAGAAAGAGAACTTCCTCAACGGCGCAGAAGAGAACGGAATTTCGCGCGACGATGGCGAAGAGCTGTTCGCCAAGATCGAGAAGTTTGCGGGCTACGGCTTTAACAAGGCCCACTCGACGCGCTACGCGATGGTCGCCTATCAGGGTGCCTATTTCAAATACTACTATCCGCGCGAATTCCTCGCGGCGACGCTGACATTCGAATGCGGCGACACGACCAAGGTCGTGCAATACATGGCCGAGGCCAAACGCATGGGCGTCGCGGTCCTGCCGCCGAACATCAACACCTGCGGGCACGACTTTGTCGTCGATGGCGAGGCAGTCCGCTTCGGTCTCTCGGCCGTCAAGGGAGTCGGCGATTCAGCCATCGAGGCAATCGTGGCCGCGCGCGAAGAAGTCGGTCAATTCACCGACCTCTACCACTTTTGCGAGTTCGTCGACCTGCGTAGCGTGAACCGATCCGCCATCGAAGCGCTCATCAAATGCGGTGGCTTTGACGCGCTGGGCTCCAACCGCGCGGCGATGATGGCGGCCGTCGACAAGGCCATCGATCTCGGCAACCAGGCCGCGAAAGATCGCAAGTCCGGCCAGATGAGTTTCTTCGGCGACAGCGGCATGCTCGGTGGCGGTGGCGGCGGCGAGCCGGTCCGCCCGAGCTTCCCCAACGTCCAACCTTGGTCCGAGGGCGAGTTGCTCCAAGCCGAAAAAGAAACCCTCGGCTTCTTCGTTTCCAGCCACCCGCTGGTGAAGTACGGCCAGATCATCAACTACCTCAACTGGCCTCCGCGCACCGATTTCGGTCTGTTCATGCGCGAGCCCGAACGATTCCCCCAGGACACGCAGGTTCGCATCGGCTGCATGGTCGCGGCGATGCGCCCGGTCTTCACCAAGAAAAAGGGCGAGAAAATGGCCATGCTCACCCTCGAAGACACCGCGGGCAAACACGAGGCCGTCTGCTTCCCGCGGACCTACAAGCAGATCTCGGATCTGCTCGAAAAAGACACCATGATTTTCGTCACTGGCTCAATCGACCGCTCGCGCGACAAGGGGCAGATCATCGTCGACGCCGCCGTTGCGATTGACGAAGGTGCCGCGAAATATGCAGCCGAATGCGCGATCTTCCTGCCCCCCGCCGCCGACGAAACGCTCACCGCCGCCCTGCGCGACACCCTCGCCGCCAACCCCGGCCACGTGCCCATCAAGCTCTTCATCCAACCCTCGTGCAACCTCTCGGCCGTCGCGAGCGTGCAGATCGATAAAGGCGGAATCATGCCGTCAGTCGAACTGCTCGAAGACATCGAAACCGTCCTCGAAAGCCCCACGGCTGTACGATTCCTCCCCAAACGACCTGAACCCAAAAAACGCATGCCGTGGGAAAACAAGAAGCCCTCCGGCGCAGGAGCTCGCTGATGCGCGAATACCTCACACTTTCCGACGACGCGCTGCTGGCCCAATGCGAGCAGCATATTTACAAAGCCTCCGGGCCCGGCGGCCAACACCGCAACAAGGTGTCCTCGGCCGTGCGACTGCACCACCAGCCGACGAAGATCACCGCCACCGCCAACGACTCGCGCTCGCAGCACGACAATCGCAAAAATGCCATCCGCCGTCTGCGGATGAACATCGCCACCAAGCTTCGCGCCGACGCGCCCGCCGAGACGCGCGTGCCCGAGATCATCGCGAGATTTCTCCACCTGCCCAAGCGCGCCAAGCACGATGCCGAAATGAAAAACCGCCTTGAGGTCGGCCGAAAGCACAAAGACTATTGGCACGTTGCGGCCGTGCTGCTGGACTGCCTCGCCGCCGACCGCGCGCAGCTGTCCACCACCGCAAAACGCTTCGGCATCACCACCTCGAACCTCATCCGCACCATCAAAGCCGATCGCCATTTCCTCGAGGCCGCGCAAAATCTTCGCAAGCAGCACAGCCTTTCTCCCATCAAATAAATCCGCGAACAATCTCATTGAAAACCTGCGCAAGCAACACTCCCTTTCACCGATCAAGTGAGCCGACCATGACCCAACCCACCGTCGTCGTTTCCGAACCGCTCCAGCCGCCCGCGCTAGAGGTCCTCGCCGAGCGCGCCACCATCATTCACGCCACGCCCGAAACCGTTCTCGACGTCATCGCCGAGGCCGACGGCCTGGTCGTGCGCACCTATACGCAGGTCAATCAAGCCCTGCTGGATGCCGCGCCGAAACTCAAAGTTGTCGCCCGCGCGGGCGTCGCGCTGGAAAATGTCGACGTGCTCGCCTGTCGCGCACGCGGCGTCGAAGTTGTCCACACCCCCGCCGCGAACACCCTCGCCGTGGTCGACTATACCACGCGCATGCTCGTCGAACTCAACCGTCGATTCTGGCCGATCACGGCCGCGCTTACGCCCGAAGAATTCCACGCCACCCGCAGCCAAATCTACGGACGATTCCTCGCCGACTGCAGCCTCGGAATCATCGGCGCCGGGCGCATCGGCTCGCGTATCGGCCGGGTCGCTGCCGCGCTGGGCATGACCGTTCTCGTCAACGACATCCGCGAGGTCGACCTCGACTATCCCCACGAACTCGTCACCAAGGACGAGCTCTACCGCCGCAGCGACATCATCACCATCCACACGCCGATCACCGAACTCACGCGCCATCTGATCTGCGACGAGACGCTGGCGAAATGCAAGGCCGGCGTGCAGGTCATCAACGCCGCGCGCGGTGGATGCGTGGACTATCCCGCCCTCGCCCGCGGGGTGCAATCCGGGCAAGTTTCTGGCGCGGCCATCGACTGCCACGACCCCGAGCCGATCCCGGCCGATTATCCGCTGCTGGGTCTGGAGAGCGTAATTCTCACGCCGCACGTCGCCGCGTGCGTACCCGCCGCCAAATTGCGTATGTCGATGGTCGTCACCGACGTGCTCAAAGTCCTCGCCGGCGAAACCCCCGACTACCCGGCAGAAGACGGAGCCTTCTAATGAACATCATTGCCGAATTGCGCGACGTCGAAAAATCGTATGACGCACCCGTGCTGCGCGGCGTGAACCTCATGATCTCCGAGGGCGAATCGCTGGCCATCGTCGGCCCGAGCGGCTGCGGAAAAAGTACGCTGCTGAATCTCCTCGCTGCGCTCGAACCTGCCGACGCGGGCGAAATTTCCGTCGCGGGCAAATCGCTCATCGGCCTCTCGCCGCGCGATGGTGCCCGCCTGCGACGCGAAACCGTGACGACGATTTTTCAAGACCATCACCTCCTGCCGCAATGCACCGTGTGGGAAAATGTCCTGCTGCCGCTCCTCGCGGGCGGAGCCAAACCCACCGCCGACGACTGCACCCGCGCAGGCGAGCTGTTGGTGCGCGTGGGGCTCGCGGGCAAACGCGAATCTCTCCCGGCCGAGCTCTCCGTCGGCCAACGCCAACGCGTTGCCGTTGCCCGGGCACTGCTGCCACAACCAAAATTGTTGCTCGCCGATGAGCCCACCGGCGCGTGCGACGAAGTAACCGCCGCCGCCATCGCCGCGCTCCTCGCCGAAGCCGTCACGCCCGAGTCCGCACTCGTGCTCGTGACCCACAACCCCGCCATCGCCGCCGTGTGCAGCCGCCAGATGCGCCTCCACGACGGCCAACTCGAAGAGGCCTGATGCGCCCCCTGCTCCGCGCCAACCTGAGAGCCCACTGGCGAGGCAACTTCGCCATCGCCGCCGGATGTGCGCTGGCGTGCGCGATCCTCACCGGCGCGCTCGGCGTGGGCGACTCTGTCCAGCACTCACGCGAAACCCTCGCCGCACAACGCATCGGCCCGTTCACACACGCCCTCGTTACACCGCGAGAGATCGCGCCAACGGACAACCACTCGCGCGCACTCTATGGCGTGTCGCCCGTCAAAATGTTCGCCTCCGCAGCCAGCAATGACGATGGCCAAACTCTCCCCGCTACCGCCTATGTTGGCCGCGAGACTATTCTCCAACTTCGCGCATCCACCGAAACCCAAGCCCTCCGCAACCAACTGAGCCTGCAAGATCATAACGTGTGGATCAATCGCGCTCTCGCCGACGCACTGGGCCTCCGCGTCGGGGATGACCTCCTCGTGGCGATCCCCGATGCATCCCTCCCGGCCGACCTGTCCATCGCCCGAAGCAAAGCCCATACCGAGCGCCACACGATTTCACGGATTGTCGGGCCGGACGAACTCGGCGACTTCTCCCTGAGCCAATCGACCCAGCCCGTCTACAACATCTTCCTGCCCAACCCACTCGCCCCGGACTCCACGGATACCAAGGGGAATCTCTGGGTGTACCACACGCCCGAATCCGACAGCGAACGTCAACATATTGACACCTCCTCCCTGCTCCATTTTCAAACGACACCTGAAAACCAGATCCTCTCGCTCAACACGGGCGGGGTGTTTCTGCCGCCGAAGTTTGGCCGGGCGGTCCTCGCCGCGCCGAACGCGGCAGCATTCAAACCCGTTGGCGTGCTGAGCTATTTCGTCAACCGGATCAAGTCCGCACGGGGCACGTGCCCCTATTCGTTCATCGCGGGCATCGACGTCAAACAGGCGACGGGATGCAGCCAACTGCCCGCGCTGCCGGCGGATCTGAAGGATAACGAAATTGTCCTCACCGACTGGCTGGCGAACGATCTGCGCGTTAAGAAAGTCGGCGAGTGTGTCACGATTCGCTATACGGCCGTGGTCGGGCGCGAACTGGAAGAACAAACCGCCGCGTTCAAAGTCCGCGCCATTTTGCCGCTGAAGGACGTGCCCCACAAGCACGCCCTGTCCCCAACGATCCCCGGCCTGTCGGGCGCGAAGAGCTGCCGGGAATGGGAGAGTGGCCTCGACGTCGATTTCAAAACGATCCGCAAACAGGACGAGGCCTTTTGGAAGGCCAACGGAACCTGCCCCAAAGCGTTCGTCAATCTCGCCGCCGCGCGGCGGCTGTTCGCGAGTCGCTATGGCGACCTGACGAGTATCGTTTTCGCCGCACCGAACGAGGGCCTCACCGAGGCCGTCGCCGCAGTCGCCACGCCGGAACGCTTCGACATTCGCACAATCGACCTCGCCGCAAATGCCCGCAAGGCCGCAAGCCAGGCCATGCCATTCGGGCCGCTGTTCGCGGGATTGTCAATGGTCCTCATCGCAGCAGCGGGCGTGATCGCCGTGCTCCTCATCGGCGTGGTCGTGGCCTCGCGCACGTCCGAAATTGGAACGCTGACGGCCGTCGGGTTCAGTCCGCAAGCCATCCGCCAATTGGTCTGCCGCGAAACCGCCTATGTCGCAGCCGGCGGCGGGCTCCTCGGCGCACTCGCCGGGACACACCTCACGCGGATGATCCTCGCCCGACTCAGCGCGCACTGGGCAGGCGCGGTCGCGCACTTCCCCATCACCTTCCACATCGAAACGGCCACCGCCCTGGGCGCGATCCTCGGCGTGTCCCTTTTGGCGTGCTTCGCCGCCTACGTGGCCGTCCGCCGATTCCAACGCGCCACCCCCGCGAAACTTGTCCGCGGCGAGTGGGCCATCGCGACCATCGCCCAGCGCGCAACGTGGCCGAGAGTCCTCGCGACGGTCTTGCTGTGCATCGCGATTCCCGCCGGGCTGTACTGGCGAACCCAGGTCGGCATGGCCGCGGGCGGAATTCGATTTGCCGCAGCAGCGGGCGCACTGATCGCGGGCGCGATGCTCTTGGCATGGCTGCTCGCGGCAGGTGGCAAACGACGACAAATGGGGCCCTTTGGCCTGAGGCGGCTGGTCCTCACGGGCCTTTCGCGCAGGCGACTTCGCACGGCGACCACGGCGGGGCTTCTCGGCGCGGGATTGATGATCTCGCTGTCGATGGGCCTGTTCTGTCTCGCTCCGCCCACCGATCCGACCGATCCCAACAGCGCGACGGGCGGATTCCGCATGTGGTGCGAATCGGCGATTCCCGTCGGCGACGACCTGTCCACCTACGCCGGGAGAGAGCGCTTCGGCCTTGCTGCGCTCGACGCAACAACCGTACCGGCCTATCTTGCGCCGGGCGACGACGCGAGCTGTTTGAACCTTTCCCGGCCACAACGTCCGGCCGTGCTCGGGATCGACTTCGCCACGCTCAACCGCCTCGGCTGCTGGGGGCGAACCTTTGACCCCGCCCTCGCCTATGCCGACGAGCCGACGATGGTCTGGTCGCTCAGCAAACAGCCCGGCGACGAAATTCAGCTCGGCCAAAGCACTCTTCCCCTCGCGCGAGCGCTGCCGTCGAGCATTCTTCAGGGGTTCGTCGTGATGGACACCAAGGCGTTCCTCGCCGCGCACCCGACGATTTCCGGACATCAAATCTGGCTGATCGAGGCCTCAGGCAAAACTACGTTCAACCTCGACGAAGGCATTCGCGAATGGCGCGAGGCCGGCGAAGAGGTCGGCATGCGCGCGGTCGATACGCGCGAGCGGGTCAAGCGGTTCCAGGCCGTGCAGAACAATTACCTCGTGATCTTTTCGGCGCTGGGCATCTGGGGCGTGATCCTCGGCGGTGCCACGATGGCAGCGATGGCAGCGGGCAACGTCCTGACCCGACGGCGCGAGTTGGCGATGTGTGTGGCGATGGGATTTACCCGACGGCGACTGGGAATGATGCTCGCGGCGGAACAAGTGTTCACCGCCATTGCAGGCACAATGCTCGGCGCGGGGGCGACGCTGCTCGCGGTCGATTTCGCTGGCACAACCGCACCGCTGGATAGCAAATTGCTGGGAATGACGGCCGGCGGAATCATTGTCCTCGCGACGCTCTCGACGACGCTCGCGCTTTGGGGAGTTTTGCGCGGGAATCTCACCGTCGCTCTGCGCGAAGAATAAACACAAAAAAACGACGTGACTTTCATCACGTCGTTTTGATCATTTCAGTTTGCGGTTCGTTCTTATTCTTCGGCGCCCTCTTCGGTTCCCTCGGCGGCGGCCTCTTCGGCCTCGGCGGGGGGAGCTTCTTCCTCGTCGGGGGCAAGAATCGCGAGAATCTTCTCTTTAAACTCTGCCGCGATGTCGGGATTCTCCACAAGGAAGTTCTTGGAATTTTCCCGGCCCTGGCCAAGGCGGACCTCGCCATAGCTGAACCATGCACCCTGCTTGGTGGCGACGCCCTGTTCGACGGCGAGGTCGAGCAGGTCGCCCTCATAGCTGATGCCGCCCTTGAACATGATATCGAACTCGGCCTTGCGGAACGGCGGCGCGGTTTTGTTCTTCACCACGCGAACACGAACACGGTTGCCGACGGGTTCTTCGCCAACCTTGATCGTTGTGATCCGGCGGACGTCCATGCGAACCGAACTATAAAACTTCAGCGCGTTGCCGCCGGGGGTGGTCTCGGGGCTGCCGTACATTACGCCGATCTTCATGCGAATCTGGTTGATGAAAATCACGATCGTCTTGCTGCGGGCAATCGCGCCGACGAGCTTGCGCATCGCCTGGGACATCAGGCGCGCCTGAATGCCAACGTGCGTGTCGCCCATCTCGCCTTCGATTTCCTTGCGGGGAATCAGCGCGGCGACCGAGTCGATTACGACCACGTCCACACTGTTGGAGCGCACGAGCATCTCGGTGATCTCCAGCGCCTGTTCGCCGCAGTCGGGCTGGCTGACGAGCAGCGAATCGAGGTCCACGCCAATCCCGCGCGCCCAGGTTGGGTCGAGGGAGTGCTCGGCGTCGATGAACGCGGCGATGCCGCCCTGCTTTTGTGCCTCGGCGATCACATGCAGCGCGACGGTGGTCTTGCCGGAGCCTTCTGGCCCGAACAGTTCCACGACGCGACCCTGGGGCAGGCCCTTGCCACCGAGGGCAAGGTCCAGACTCAGTGCGCCGGTACTCACGCCCGGGATGCTCCGGAACGCTTTCTCGTCGAGCTTCATAATACTGCCCGTGCCGAAATTCTTTTCGATCTGCTTCAGTGCCGAATCCAGCGCGGCTTGGCGCTTGGTGGCGATGACTTCGGGGTTTGCTTTTTTCGGGGTTCGCTTGGCCATGGGTACTCCTTCTCAGTCCGTCAGCGTTCTAGTTTGGTGTCTGTTTGATCTATCGGAACTACTGTATGCACTCCGTTAGGTAAAATCAAGCTAGAACCCAAACATTTCCCAATTTTTTTTCGTTTTGGTCGCTTACAGCTTCACCAGCGCGGTAAATTCGGCCAATCGCTGATCGATTTCTTCGCGCGTGAGCGTCAGCATCCGGCTGAGGCTGAAGTCTTCGAGTTCGATCGAGGCGACCATCGCGCCGTAGGTCATCGCGCGGCAGAGCGATTCGACGCTGACGTCGTCGCTGGCGGCGAGATAGCCCATCATGCCGCCGGCGAAGCTGTCGCCCGCGCCGGTGGGGTCGACGACTTTGGTCGCGGGATAGCCCGGCTGGGGATAGGCCACGCCGTCGAGGAAGAGCACCGCGCCGTGTTCGCCTTTTTTGACGACGCAAAACTTTCGCACTTTGCTGGCGATTTCGAGGCCGGCTTCGATCACGTTGGAATTGCCGGTATAGAGGATCGCTTCGGAGTCGTTGAGGATGATCCCGTCGATCTGCCCGAGCAGCGCCTCGAGCGGCTCGCGAGCGGTGTTGATCCACAGGTCCATCGTGTCGGCGACGACGAGTTTGGGCGAATCGATCTGCCCGAGCAGCTCGGTCTGGAGCGCGGGGTGGGTGTTGGCGAGGAAGACGTAGTCACTGTCGCGGAACGAGTCGGGGATTTTCGGCCCGGCCTCGCCGAGCACACCCAGGTCGCACGCGAGGGTGTCGCGCTGGTTGACGTCGTCGTGATATTTTCCGTGCCAGCGGAACGTCTCGCTGCCGGCGCGAACTTCCAGGCCGGTCATGTCGATTTGCGGGTTGTCTTCCAGCGGGGCGAGGAAGCCTTCGGGGCAATCTTCGCCAACCACGCCGACGAGGCGCACCGGCGTGAAGAACCCGGCCGCGTAGGCGAAATAGACGCTCGAGCCGCCAAGAATGTTTTCGGCCGTGCCCGTGGGAGCTTCGACCGTGTCAATGCCAATACTGCCTGTCACCATCAATGTCATGGGAGCGTTCCTTTCATCAGAACGTGGAAAATTGGTTCGCCCCGATTATCAACACACATGCCCCCTCTGGCAAGATAAATCTCTCCACGTTCTCTCGACTCGGGGGGAGACTACTTCTGGTGCAGGAGGCGATACTGGAAAAATGGGAAAAAGTGTCTCTCCTGCTTCGTATACCCCGTTTTTTTGGTATGAACCGTTTGCCCGCCGGTCCACTCGCCATCTTCGTCTTGCGTCATCCCGAGACGCTGCCTCACCCAGCTTTCACGGTCATCGATCCAATGGGCACTGCCGCCGAGAGTCGCAACGTTGTAGCCGACTTGATGGTGGGCATTGACACCGCGCCCCGGGTCGGAAAAGTGATCCATATAGACAATCCTCTCACCGTCGTCGAGCTGAAGATTCGTGCGACGATCAAAGCGACCGTTCCCACTCTCGGGCAATTTATAGTGGTCGCGATAATGATAGCTCGTCCAGATATATGGTTGGCCATCCTTACGATGGTTGGGTTCGTCTTCGTGCCAACCGTACCCGTAATTCAACCCCATTGAATTGCCATTGCGCAATGCCCGTTCATGCTTCCAGTCGGGACAATACAGGCCCTCGGGATGGACATACTCCAGCCAAGCCAAAATGCCGATCCCCTTATAGCCTTCGTACAGGTGATCCTTATAACTGCTCCACGTTGCATAGGCGCCCGCACCCTGACTAAAAGTCCCGGAGGCCGGCGGACACTTTTGCTTATTCCCCGTGGCGTAAATCCTCATTCCTTTTACCGTATCCCCGAGGTTCCGCATACACACCGCCCGCCGCGCGCGCGCTTGGACGCGGTCAAACGCCGGAAGAAGAAGCGCGACCAAAATCGAAAGAATTGCAATGACAACCAGCAATTCAATCAGAGTGAATCCGTTTCCTCTCCGATTGTATTTCATGGCGATACGATTTTCCATACATGGATGCTACCGCATTTTCCCACAAAAAACAAAGCCTTTTACTCAATCAAAACCCATTGGCCACGACAAACGCAACATCACTACCGCCTTTATTACGGATTGTCTGTCATTTCGCCTTGGAATGTCGGATCTTGTTCTCGAAGAATGGGAAAAAGGTTCTCTCCTGCTGCCCATAGGTGGCGTTGCTCCCAAGGCTTTGTAATACCCAGTGGTCACTGTCGTCGACCCAATGGACACTCCCGCCGAGAGTCGCACAGTTGTAGCCCGTCATGTGGTGCGCCAGGATAGAACGTACCGAGGAGGCAAAGTGATCCATGTAGATAATCTGCTCGCCATCGTTAACCTGAGTATTCATGGAGCGTTTGTATCTGTATCTTCCCCTAGCATATTTCTCCCTCTTGCTGGTGGTGCCGCGATAATGGTAGCTCGTCCAGATATATTTTTGGCCGGGAAGGATGTGACCCTTCGTGTCCTCGTGCCAGCCATAACCCTCATTCAACCCGAACAGCGTTGTCTGCACCCGGGCAGAATCCCAGTCGGGGCAAAAAAGCGCCTTGGGATGAACATACTCCTTCCAAGCCAAAATCCCAACACCCATGTATCCCGCAAGATGATTGCCACTACTCTTCCTCCGCCACGACATATAGGACCCATAAGAGTCATCAAAATTCGCCGCAGCCGGGGGGGTATTGCCCTTGTTCATCGTAGCAAAAACAGAAGCAGCCTTGGATGCATCCGCCAGATTCTGCAAACACACCATTCGGCGCGAAAGCTTTCTGGCGTTGGCAAAAGATGGCACGAGAAGCGAGACCAAGATCAAAAGAATTGCAACGACAACCAGCAATTCAATCAGAGTGAATCCGCGTGCACTCGCCCGCCCAAATTGAATACGACGATTTTTTCTCATAATCCGATGATACCACGCAAATCAATCACCCGCAATCACAAATCGCCCAACTCGCGAAAAAGCTTACTTCAATATTTTCCGCTAATCTGGCGGATGGCGTGACGCAGGTGACCTTCCGTGCGGCGGAGAAGCTGCAACGGGTCAATTTCCACATTCAGGATCGTGTGACACTTCGGGCAACAGTGGTAAATGAGGTGCTCGTCGAACGATGGATCGCCCACGCCATGGCCCTCAATCGAGCAAACCCCCTCAATGGCTTCATGGCAGTGAGGGCAGTGAAGTTCAAATCCCGTATCCAGCTCGCTCTCGCGGGGTTGGGGTTTCGCCTTTGGCGCGAGGGTCGCTATGATTGTATCTCCAGAAATCATCATAATCCATACCTCCGGTTCAAGTTCAATGAATTGTAGGACCGAACATGGTGAGAAAACAATATATTTAGGAAATTCTTTACTAATCGCAGGTACGCTGCTTATTCCCGAGCTACTCACCCCAGGGAACACAGCTCGCGGGAAATCGGTGTCATTTCACGGATGAAACCCTTGCAATCGCGTAGGATGGCGGTATAATGTGCCTCCCTGTTCGGCGGAGGTCGAATGGGCTGGGTCCTCGCAATGGGTCGGCCGCGAATTTGGTCAGGTCCTGACGGAAGCAGCCATAAGCATGCTTGCTCATGTGTGAGATCGCCTGGCCCATTCGGCCTCCGCTTTTGTTTTGCCGCACGATTCTTCTTGCATCCCTTCGCTCCGTCATCCATGATAAAGGCAATTCCCATTCCCCGACCCAACCTCTTAGGAGTCCCCATGTACCAATCTCCGATCCACAAACTTCACGTCGCCGCCGGCGCCACATTCACCACCACGGGCGATGCTGAAATCGTTTCGCATTTTACCGATGCCGAGGCCGAAGTCGACGCCGCGCGAACCCGTGCCGCGATTTTTGACCGCAGTCACGTCGGCCGCATCCGCGTGCGAGGCAAAGCCGCGTGGAAACTCCTCAACGCGCAGTGCGACGGGAACCTCGCCACGCTCGACGACAACCGCACGCTGGAAACCACCCTCGGCGAATTCGCGGTGCGCGTGGTGCGGCTGGAGAAATTCTGGGTCGTGATCACCGCCGCCGCCGACCGCGCCGCCGTGCTCGACGTGCTTTGCGCCGCCGCCAAAGAGTTCGATGCCAAGGTTGACGATCAAACCACCAAGACCGTTCTCTTCGCGCTCGTGGGGCCCGAAGCCAAAACCCGCCTCGCCAGCGTTCTTCCGTTCGACCTCAGCGACCTCAACGACGGCGACGTCAAGGTCGGCAGCATGTTCATCGCGAACTATGTCGCCATCCGCCACAACGTCGGCGACCACTGGGCCATCGGCATCATGCTCCCGAACATGCTCTCGGGCAAGGCCTGGCAGTACGCAACCCAAAAAGCGGGCGACAAGGCCTTCACCCCCGCCGGCGAAGAAGCCTGGACCCTGCTCACGGCGAAGTAGAACCTCTCCGGGATCGAGTCCAATGGTCCCCGCGGAGAACTTTTGTGCCTTCAGTACGTCAAAATGGAGATGGGTCGTGAAAAATGACGGCCGACTTTCCAGTATTTCTATGCGCATAGCTCAAAAAATCCGATACAATAAGAAGGAATTCCGAAAATCATTGAGAAACCTACGAAATGCCTACAAACGACATGGAGAACCCTATGGGGACATCACGCCGCTATTGTGTTTGTGCCGCAACTCTGCTGAGTTGCCTTGCTGTATTCACGGGATCGGTCTGCGCCCAAAACGCCGCATCCGCTGCACCTGTAGTTGTAGCTCAAACCGACGCGCCGCAGCCCGTCGACGTGATTCAGAACATTCCGATCTACTTCGCCAAGAGCAAACAGTTTCTCCTGCCGAACCTCGCCGCGACCCAAACCACCGCGCCCGCTCTGACGGCGTGGGCGTGTACCGACCAAGGACAAACCTGGAGCCAGAGCGTCAACTTCTCCGCCGGCCAAGCCACGCAGACCGTTACCGCCGCAGACGGTGTGTACTGGTTCTGCTTCAGCCCCGGCAACGCCGCACCGCCGCGCCTCGCCAAGCCCGACCTGATCTACATCGTCGACACGGCCAAACCCGCCGTCGCCGTCAAACTTTCGCCCGCGCCGTTCGACCCCCAATCCGGCAAGGCCCACGCCTACCGCGTCGGCGACGTGATCCGCGTGGAATGGGCCATCACCGACCCCTATCTCGACGACACCGCGACCACCGTCGCCACGAGCTTCGCGAAGTATCCCCACAATCTCGTCTGGACCGACATCAAGGCCGGACTCCCCGCCCGCGCGTCGATTGAGCTGACCATCCCCGCCCAGGCCGCCACGCAAGATGGCGTGCGCTTCCGCGTGGTCGCGCGCGACAAAGCCGGCAACCTCGCGCTGGCAATGACGCCCGTGATCCGCATCCAAGGCGCCACGCCCGCCGCCCCGGCCGCAGTCGTCCCTTCCGCGCCGACGCTGAACCAGCGCATTGCCGCAGACCTCGCCAAGACCATCCCGGTCCCGACGGTCCCCGCGCCCGCGCCAGTGGCACCCGCCGTACCCACGACACCTGCCGCACCGATGACACCCCCGGTCGATCTTCTCCGCCCCGTCGAACCCGCAACGCCCCTCGCGGCGGGTGACACCAAGCGATTCGAAGACCTCCTCCCAGAGACCGTCCCCGAAGGCCCCGCCTCGGCCGGTCTGGGTCGCTTGAGCGACACCGCGCCCAAGGCCCCTGCCATCGCCGTCAAACCCGCCCCAACGCAGCCGGAGAATCCCTCGGAATTCCTCGCGCCAATCAGCCCTGCCCAGCCCGATCCTGCGCCCATCGCGCCCATCGCGCCCGTTGCGCCCGTTGCGCCGATCAACCCGGCCGACGTCGCACCCGCGCCGCCCTCGACGGTCGCCATTGCGCCCGCTCCCAAAGCGCGCACGGCCACCAAGCCCGAAACGACCGAAGACGTCCTCGCCGAAGTTGACGCCATCATCGCTGCCCACCGCGCCGCCACAACCAAGCCCGCACCCGCAACGCCCGCCGCGCGCCCGGCCGCGCCGATCGTCATCCCTGCTTCGCGCCCTGCGCCGCCCGCCGACCCGGACATGCCCGCGCCGCCGGTTGAGCTTCGCCAAACCCGCCGCACCGTTCCTCGGCCTATGCCGACCACGCCCCGCCGCCCTGTTGCGCCCGCGCCGCCGGTATCCGTTGCCGTCGCACCCAAGCCCGTTGCACCCGCGCCGCCCGTGGCCACGCGCCCCAAACCCGCCCCCGTGCGTACCGTTGCCAAGCCCGCACCCGTGCGTACTGTTTCCGTGCCAGCGCACATCACCCGCCCCGCTCCCACACGACGCAAACCCAAGCCCATCGTGACCCACCCCGAAGCGCCAACAGAATTCCTCAAGCCCATCGATCTGCACGACGCGCCCAAGCGCACCGCGCCGCGCACCGCGCCCAAACCGGCTGCGAAACCCGCGCCTCCCGTTGCAACCAAACCAACGATAACCATCCCGGCCGCGCCCAAACGTCCCGCGCCTAAGCTGACGATGACCATCCCGGCCTCGATCAAACCCGAACCAACCCCCGCGCCCGCGCCGCGACCCGAACCCGTACTGGCCGCAGTAAAGCCCGACCCTTCCTCGCGGATTCCGTTGGCCACCGCCACCAAGGCGACGATCATCAAGGCGGCTGAATTCAAACCCGCCGAAGACACCGTCACCGTCCGCCCGGGGCGCAAGCTCGACACGTTCCCCACCAAAGACACCCCCGAGCCTACCGCGGGCGCGCTTCCCTCGGGGCCCGTGGAACTCGGCGAAGTCGATACGCCCAAGGCACCTGCCATCACCGCCAAACCCGCTCCGGCGACAGAAAAGAAGCAGGCCGCCATCTCGTTCCTCGAAAGTCTGGAAACCAAATCCGGCGCAAAAACCGGATCGGCCGCAAGCAACGGCTGGCCCGTGCGCGGCATGGTCCTTCGCGGCTCGAGTCAGCAACTTCTGAATTGGCTGCCCGCCGAGGCGCGCACCTTCAAAACCGTCAGCCTGCGCTTTAGCAGCGACAACGGGAAAACCTGGAAAACCGTCGCGACGAACCTGCGCGAAAAACAGACCACGCTGTGGACCGTACCCGCGGTCGATTCCGCGTCCTGCCGCATCGACCTCATCGGCACCAACCCCTCCCAAAGCCCGCAGCGATTGGCGCTGTCGGACTCCTTCCACGTTGAGACGAGCTACAAGCGCCGCTCCGCTGGCCCGACGATCGCACCCGCGCCCGTCAAAGACCGGCCCCGCGTCGCCCCGCGCCCCAAGGTGGAATTCGTCGGCCCCGCCGCACCATCCACTCGCTGACCCCGCCGCAGCGTCGCAACCACGACACAAAAAAACACCGGGCGATTCACATCGTCCGGTGTTTTCTATTTTATTTTCGCGGGCTAGTTTACGCCGAGGTGGTGGAGCACTGCTTCGCGCATCACATCCAGTGGCGCGTCTTGATGGGTCCACATCTCGAACTGCCGCGCACCTTGGCGGGCGAGCATCTCCACACCATCGACACACACGCAGCCATCCTCGCGCGCCATGGCCAGCAATTTTGTTTCCAGTGGATTGTAGACCGTGTCGAACACGACCTTCACCGACGGCGGCAGGGACGCGAAAATGCATTCATCCTCATGCGGGCTCATGCCGACACTCGTGCAATTCACCAGCGCCTTGGCGACGGTCATGGGCAGTTCTTTGAGATCCTGTGCCATCGCGCCGAACTCGCTGGCGAGCGCCTCGGCCTTGGCGAGCGTGCGGTTGTAAATCGTCACTCGAGCTTCGGCCTTGGTCATTGCCGCCACCACCGCCCGCGCCACACCGCCCGCGCCGACGACCGCAACGGGCATGTCGACCAGCTCGCCCCGGGCCCAGCCTGTCGCCGCCAACAACGATTCGCGCGCGCCGGCATAGTCGGTGTTTTCGCCGCGGGTCTCTTCGGCGTCGAAGGTCACGGTGTTGGCCGCGCCAATTTGCACCGCCAGCGCACCGCACCGGGCCGGACCAAGGTGGGCCAGCGTCGAAAGTTTATGGGGGATCGTCACGCTCAACCCGCGCCAGCGCAACCAAGGCCGCTCGGCAATCGCGTCGAGAACCGCCGCCATCGCGTTTTTTTCGTCTTCGACCTCGAGCGGCACATACAGCCCATCAAAGCCCGTCTTTGCGAACGCGGCATTGTGCATCGGCGGCGACATGGAGTGGCCCACCGGGCAACCCACCACGCCAAAGAGCGCGGTTTCGCTCGTTTGCGCATCCCATCGATAGAGTCCTGCCAGTTCCGCAAGCGTCGGCTGGCCGGGTGCGCTCAGCGCGGCTGCGTCGAGGACCGCGAACGTGCCGAATGCGCCGCAGGCCTTGGCCGCAAGACGCGTAACGAGTCCCTTCGCGCCCATCGCCAACGCAATCGCGGGCTTGGCCGAATTGTGCAACACGTCGAACGCGCGGAACACGTCGGCGGCGCGCTTGGGCATGAACGCAATCTTGGCGACGGCAGCGTCCGAAGCGTTCATCGCCGCGACGATTTTATCGAGATTCTTCGGGCAACGCTCGAAATCGTGATGGCTAAGGATAATTTTGTCGGTCTGCTCTGGCCAGAGCTTGCGCGGGACGTCGTCTTCAATGTCGACCCAGTCCGCCACGGTCGCGGCATAGCCGAGCATCGCCAGGCGCGCCGCTTCGTCCCCGTCATAGTGCCCGCCCTGACGCACCGGCCGATAGGTCACCAGCGTTTCCAGCTTGGCCAACTTCGAAGCAATCATCAGCTTGCGGACCATCGCCTCGTCGGGCGCACTGGCCAAACAGTCCAGCCGCAGCTCAACCATTTCCGCCCCGGCCGAAGCCGCAGCCGCAATTTCAGTCTGCATCTGGTCCACGGTCGAGCAGACCAGCGGGCAAATCCGTCGCGTTGTCATTGATTCACTCATCCCCCCATCGTACCCAAACCCCGCGCGAGTGTCCAGCGATTGCGCAGTTTGCTTTGCATCCGGCGGTGGGATTGGGTATCCTGTCGGCATGGAATTCCACACCGCCACACTCGACAATGGCCTCGAAATCGTCTGCGAGACCCACTCCTCCGCGGCCTCGGTCGCGCTGGGCTTTTTCGTCCGCACCGGTAGCCGTGACGAAACCCCCGACGTCGCCGGCGTAAGCCACTTCCTCGAACACATGATCTTCAAGGGCACCGAATCGCGCGCCGCCCTGGACGTCAACCGCGAATTCGACGAAATGGGCGCGATCTACAACGCGTTCACCTCACAGGAAAACACGGTTTACTATGCGGCCGTCCTGCCCGAATTTCAAACGCGCAGTCTGAACCTGCTCGCGGACATCCTCCGCCCATCGCTGCGCCAGGACGACTTCGACACGGAAAAGAAGGTCATCTGCGAAGAGATCGCGATGTATGCCGATCAGCCGTTTTTCCGGCTGTACGACACGCTGACCACGCAGCACTTCGCTGGGCACCCGCTGGCCAACAGCGTTCTGGGGACGACCGAGTCGATCACCGCGCTCCGCCGCGAGCAGATGGTGGACTATTTCAACCATCGCTACTCGCCGACGAACGTGACGCTCACGGCGGTGGGCAATGTCGACTTCGACCAGCTCGTCGCCGACGCCAAAGCGTTCTGCGGCCACTGGACCCCCTTCGACGCGCCGCGCGATCGGCGCGAACCAATCCCCGCGTGCACGCGCAATCTGATCTGCGATCCCGCCGTCGCCCGCCAGAGCCTCGGGATGCTCACCAACGCGCCGAGCTATCAACATCCTGACCGATTTGCGGCCGAGGTGCTTGCGTCGATCTATGGCGACTCCACCGGAAGCCGCCTGTACTATGCGCTGATCGAAACCGCCCTCGCCGACGAGGCCCACTGCAGCTACAACCCGCTCGACCACGCGGGCATGATCCTCACCTTCGCCTCCGCCAGCCCCGACAACGCCGCGCAGGTCCGCGAAGTCCTGCTCGCCGAAGCGCGCAAACTTCTCGCCGACGGCGTGAGCGAAGCCGAGCTGGCCGCTGCGAAAAACAAAATTGCCTCCGCCGTGACCATCAAGGGCGAAGTACCCACAGGCCGACTCACCGCGGTGGGCTTCGACTGGGAATATCGACGCGAGCACGAATCGCTGGAAACCTCCGTCAATGCTACCCTCGCGGTCACCGCCGACGACGTTTTGCGCGTCGCCACCGAAATCGACCTCGCCAACCCAACCTCCCTGACCCTCGGGCCGCTGGAGACTCTATGAACCACCCCATCGACATCGCGCAACAACTTTTGGCCATCGAGCAACTCGTCGGCGCGGACTGGTATCTCCCTCGCAACCGCAACCCGCTTTCGGAGCCCACGCCCGCGCCCGGTGCACGCGCCGCCGGTGCTGCTGCCGCCATGGCCGCCGCGCCGCAACGTCGCCCGCTCGCCCCGCCGCCTCCGCCGGAACCCGTCGAGATTCCCGCCGAGCTGTCGCCCGAAGGCAAAGCGTCCGCACTGGCAGCGCTCAACAACGACGAGGTAAGCTCCTGCGCCAAGTGCGTACTCTGCCAGACGCGCACACAGACGGTCTTCGGCGAGGGCGACCCCAACGCGGACCTGGTGTTCGTCGGCGAAGCGCCCGGCGCGGATGAGGACGAGCAAGGCAAACCCTTCGTCGGCAAAGGTGGCCAACTGCTGACGAAAATGATCACCGCCATGGGCCTCAGCCGCGAAGAGGTCTTCATCGTCAACACGCTGAAGTGCCGCCCGCCGGGCAACCGCGACCCCAAACGCGACGAGCTGGAAGCGTGCTGGAGCATTCTCACGCGCCAGCTGCAAATCATTCGCCCCAAGGTGATCGTCACGCTCGGCAACCCCTCCACGCGCAGCCTGCTGCAAACCCAGGCGGGCATCACGAAACTTCGCGGCACCTGGCAGACGCTGCCCGACCACGCGCCCGGCCTCGGCGGCACCAAGGTCATGCCGACCTTCCACCCGTCGTTCGTGACCCGATGCTACACGGCCGAAGTCCGCGGCCAGGCCTGGAGCGACCTCCAAATGGTCATGGAAGAACTCGGCCTCAAAACGCCAACACCGAAGAAAGAATAACAAAGGCTGTAGGCTATAGGCGGGGGGCTGAAGGAAAGAAAATAAAGCGCAACGTTCTTCTGGGTGATCCAATAAACGTCACGCAAAGGGTGCCGTGGCTTGTGGAGCGAACAACGTGAGCGAAGCAACCACGATGATACTGTCGCCCCTTCAGCGCTCCTCGTTATTACACGCCTCCCGAATTTCACCGCGCTCGGCTACAAGCCGCCCTCTTACAGTCCTGCTTTGGCGGCGGCTTTGATGGTGGCGAGTTCGGCCGTCATGGACTTCCGCTTTTCGAGGAATTCCGCGTGCTTGGCCTTGCCCATATACCGCTTGCCAACGACCGTCGCATCGGCGAGGTCACACAGAATCAGCGCATCGAGCGAATCGGAAAAATCGGGATCGACGTTGAACGCGAGGAACTTGCCATTCAGCCGCAGATATTGGCGGATCAAAACGGGCGCGTTTTTCATATGCGGTTCGATCTCGGCGATCAACTCGTCCACGTCGTCAATTTTCTTGAGCACCTTCCCGTCGTGGTCCATATTCCACAGTTTCACGGGCTTGATTTTCATTGGGTGGGTCGGATTGACCTCGTGGGCAAGATTGTCGTCGAAATGGTGATCCTTGATGAACTCCACGAGAATCTGCTTGCTCATCGAGTGATATTCGTTGGAGATCGAGACCGGCCCGAAGAGTTTGGAGTGCAGCGGGTTGCGATAGACAAACGCCGCGATGCCCTTCCACAACAGGCCGAGAGAGACGTGCGATTTTTGATACTTCTTCTGCACGAACGACCGGCCAAGCTCGACGGCGGGCGTGAGCTTGTCGAGCACCTTGTCGGAATACTCAAACAACGTCGTCGTATACAGCCCCCGCCGGCCAAACTTCGCGAGCAGCTGGTCGGTCAGGCCCATGCGGTACGAGCCGATGATGTCCTTGGCCTCGTCGTTCCACAAAATCAGATGGTGGTAATGCTGATCCCACCAGTCGATGTCGCTGGCCTGGCCGGTGCCTTCGCCCACGGCGCGGAAGGTTTCTTCGCGCAGGCGGCCCAGCTCGGCCATCGTGTTGGGGATTTTTTCCGCCTGGACACAGAACACGCGATAGATGCCGCTCGTGATCAGCGTTTCCTCTTCGCCGAGAGCGCGCAGTTCTTTCGCGAGGATGTCCGGTTCGACCGCCGGCGCGAGGCGCTCGAGACGTTGGCGACGCTTGAGCCGTGCGAGGCGCGCTTTGCGACGCTTTTTCCAATGGCGGTCTTTTTTTCCGGCCGAGAGAACGTAGGTCCGCATGCGCAGATAGTCCATCAGGTCGGCGGCCGTGTCAAACGTCTTGGACTTGGTGGCTGGCACCACATGGCCGATTTTGGCCACGAGGGGGTGATTTTTTTTGCGCGCCGTTTCGCGCGGAAGCATCAGTGTGCGGAAGCGCGGATGGACCATGCCCATCATCTGGAAGAGGCGGCTGTTGCGGCCATCGAAATAGACACACTGCACATCGCAGCCCGCCTTTTGGACGATTCGGCCGATGGTGTCGGCCCATTCCCCGTCGGCCACCGCGCGTCGGCCGCGCTGGAAGCTCGACACCTCGCCCGCAGGGAACACGCCGAGGCAATGCCCGTCTTTGAGCCAGCGCAGCGAATCACGCATGCCGCTGAGGTTGTTCTGAGTCGCGTTCTTGCCGCCGAAGGGGTCCACGAAAATAAAGTCGTTCCGTAGCGCCGGGATCATCCCCAGCACATAATTTGCCATGAGCTTCACATCCGGCCGCACCAGCTTGAGCAAGGCCAGCAGCGCGACGCCTTCGATGCCACCGAAGGGGTGGTTCGCCACCACGACCAGCGGGCCTTCCTTGGGGATCCGCGCGAGATGTTCCTCGCCCAGTTGCAAATCGATCCGCATGGCTTTGAGGATCTTTGCGGCGAAATTCTCGTCCAGCTCCATGTCGCTGGCCGCGTCGTAAATCTGGTCGATTTTCCCGATGCCCAGCATCCCACTCAACAACGGTTGAATCACCGCCGCCACGGGCCGAGGAAGCCGCTCGCGAATTCGCTGGCGCATCTGCTTGCTGATTGTCTTGCGTCTCATTCTAAATCCCTTTCCATAAGACCCCCGCAGGTCAATTCTCCCTTAGTTGGAGCATCCATAGCTTACCGTCTCGCGGGGCGGGGATACAACCTTTTTCCCTACAATTCCGGCAAATTCGCCGGAGCAATTGATCCTAGAGCGAGGCCGGGGATGGACATTTCACCCCATCTCGGATATAGTGGGCGCTGACTTGGAATCCAGGACACTTCCCCCTCCATCGCGGCCTGCGAAACGGACCGCGCGGGGGTTTGTTCACTTCCTACGGAGACTCTGAATGGACAAATTTATCATCCAAGGCGGCGCGACCCTGCGCGGCGAGATCACCATCAGCGGCGCGAAGAACTCGGCCCTGCCCATCCTCGCGGCGACGCTACTGGTCGACGGCCCATCGACGCTGGCCAACGTACCCAACCTCGCGGACATTCGCGCCCAACTCGACCTTCTCGGCGATTTGGGCTGCGACACCCGTCGCGACGAGAATGGCGTCCTCACGGCGGAGGTCACCTCCACCGACAACAGTTGGGCGACCTATGACCGCGTGCGAAAAATGCGCGCGAGTATCTCGGTGCTCGGGCCACTGCTCGCACGACGCGGCTATGCGCGGGTCTCCATGCCCGGCGGCTGCGCGATTGGATCGCGCCCGGTCGACCTGCACCTGCGAGGTTTGGAGGCCCTGGGTGCGAAAATCGAACTCGACAACGGGGACATCATCGCCTCGTGCGACAAACTTCGCGGGACCGAGATTTTCCTCGGCGGCGCGTTCGGCTCGACGGTGCTCGGCACGATGAACGTCCTCTCGGCGGCGACACTCGCCGAAGGCACAACCGTGATCGAATCGGCCGCGTGCGAACCCGAAGTCGTCGACCTCGTGACCTATCTCAATGCGTGCGGCGCGAAAATTTCGGGCGCGGGCAGCCCCCGCATCACCATCGAAGGCGTCGAGCGCCTCACCGGCTGCGACCACACCGTCATTCCCGACCGCATCGAAGCGGGCACGTTCCTCATCGCGGCGGCTGCAACGAAAAGTGACGATCTGCTGATCCAGAACATCCACCTGCGCGACATGATGGCGCTGGTGGACAAGCTGCGCGAAGTTGGCATCGTCGTCGTACCAGAAAACAACGGCACCGCCGCCCGCGTGGTGGTCCCCGGCGAAATCTTGCCCACGGACATCACCACCCAGCCTCACCCCGGCTTCCCGACCGACGTTCAGGCCCAGATGATGGTCCTGCTCTCGCTCGCCAACGGCAACAGTGTCCTGACCGAGAAAATTTTCCCCGACCGCTTCCTGCACGTCCCCGAGCTTCTGCGCATGGGCGCGAACATCCGCAAGGAAGGCCCCACGTCGATCATCACGGGCGTGGACCAGCTCATCGGCGCACCGGTGATGGCCAGCGACCTGCGCGCCTCGGCCGCATTGGTGATCGCGGGACTCGTCGCCCGGGGCGAAACCACCATCCGCCGCGTCTATCACATCGACCGCGGCTACGAACACATCGAAACCAAACTCGCCGCGTGCGGAGCCACCATCCGCCGCGAAAAAGAATAACCCCAAACCCAACGCGCCTGTCGCGGGGCTTGCCTTTTGACGGGCATTGCCTACCCTTGGAACCACTATGAGAGTCTTATCCGGAATCCAACCCTCGGGCCGTCTTCACCTCGGAAACTATTTCGGGGCAATTCGGCAATTTCTCCAGCTCCAGGCCCAAGGCCACGAGTGCTTCTATTTCATTGCGAACTATCACGCGCTGACGAGTTGCCGCGATGCGAAACAGCTTGAAGAGTGGACCCTGCACCTGACGGCCGCCTATCTCGCGCTCGGCGTGGACCCCAATTCGAGCACGTTCTTTTTGCAGTCCGACGTCCCGCAAACCACCGAGCTGTGCTGGTTCCTCAACACCGTCTGCCCCGTGAGCCAGATGGAAAAGGCCACCAGCTATAAGGACAAACTCGCCAAGGGCATCACGCCGAACATGGCGCTGTTCGACTATCCCGTGCTCCAGGCGGCCGACATCCTGATCTACGACTCGAACCTCGTGCCCGTCGGCCAGGACCAGAAGCAGCACATCGAAATCACGCGCGACCTCGCGGGCAAATTCAACACCGCCTTCGACAGCGAGGTACTCGTGCTGCCCGAGCCGAAAATCGTCGAAGCCGTCGCCATCGTCCCCGGCACCGATGGCCAAAAGATGTCCAAGAGCTATAACAACACCATCGAGATCTTCCAGACCGCCAAGAAGACCAAGAAGACCTGCGGCAAGATCGTCACCGACTCGACCCCGCTGGAAGACCCGAAAGATCCGACGAATTGCAACGTCTTTGCGCTGCTCAAGCTCGTCTGCAACGAAGAAGAGCTGCCCGAGGTCGAAGAGAAATATCGCGCGGGCGGGTTTGGCTATGGCCACGCGAAAAACCTCCTCGCCGAGCGCATCAACGAACTCTTCGCCGTTGACCGCGAGCGCTATGACGCGCTGATCTCCGACAAAGACACGCTGTATGACATCCTCCGCGAAGGCGGGAAAAAAGCCCGCAACGTGGCCGAAGAAACACTCGAACGCGTCCGCAGTGCAGCGGGCATCCTCACGACATACTAAAGGGCATCTTGAAAAATACCGTTTTTCGGGGTGAGGGATGTGATTGGACGG